>DRHQ01000017.1 GCA_011049545.1 Candidatus Aminicenantota bacterium
ATCTTCAATGGGAAGAACAAAGCATGCGCTCAGGCACATTTGTCTTCCGGCTCCTGTAAGAGTTGGGCTGTTAGGAAAAAAGTCCCGCGCTATCATCACCTCGAAGAATTTATGAGCCCAATGTTCCTCTTCTTTTTTTGTTCCCTCTGCAGAAGCAACGAAACGAGCAACCCTCCGGAAGAGATCAGATGGGGCTTTATCCAGGAATTCGCCTTTTTCGTTCTTCATGAAATATCGGGCCTTCAAAATCCTCAGTGCATTTTGCGAAAATCCGTTTGTAGCCGTCATTGTTCCTCCTGGAGCGTATTGGAATTTATACTATATTTTGTAGCATAGGGACTATAGAACTCTATATAATGTATGTCAAGTAAAAATATATATTTTCTCAATTTAATAAAATCTATAGAATAACTTGATTGTAATACAAGGAAAATATAAACTGCTGTTACTATAATAAATAGAAAATAAGGTTCTTTTATGATGATAATTAATATCTAAATCATGATTTCTCAGGAAAAATGTCCCTAAAAACTCTTATTCCTAAAGAACATGGTGCTTGGGTTATTTTAACCCTCCCTTATTTTGTTGGTGCGACTGTTGGCGGGGGGATATCTGGAAGAGGAATCCTCGGATTCTTTGGCATTCTCCTTCTCTTCTTAAGCAAACAGCCACTGCATCTGATCCTTAAAATGAATTTTTCTGAAGTTAGGCTTCAAAGGATTAAAAAGGGAGAGTTGTGGCAGGCATTTCTTCTTTTTTTAGGATGTGGTACTGGAATTTTCCTTAGGCTTATTTTTAGATATAGATTAGGGGATTTAATAAAAATCGGCCTAATAGCCTTATTTTTATTTCTCTTCCATACATATCTTGCTTTATACCGGAAAGAAAGAACATTGATTGGAGAACTTCTAGGAGTTGCCCTCCTCACTATAAGCGCTCCCGTGGGCGTTGTCCTTTCAGGAGGGAAGCTGTCGAGGGGAACGCTCATCCTTTGGCTGCTTAACGTTTTCTATTTTTCAGGAAGTATTTTTTACATAAAGATGCGGAAAAAGGCTGCTCGGGCACGAAAAAAAATCCCGAGTTTTCCCCTTAATATAAATTTGGTGAAGGAGTGTTTAGCTTATATTGTTCTCTTGATTATTATTCTTGTCCTTTTGGTATTTACCAAAGGCGTGCCAGTGCTGGTTCCTCTTGCTTTTATTCCCATGGTAATTTATATACTTTGGAGTATTATTGTGCTTCGTCCCAGGTTTGAAATCATGAAGCAAGGTTTAATCCAAACCAGCCTTTCTTTAATTTTTGGTGTTTTAATCATCATTTTCTGGAGATAATTTTTTTTACTTTAGTAAATTCTTCTTCTGCATCTTTAATCAAATAAGCCAGAGCATCTTGAAAACATTAATTAACCTGATTTATTCATAAATTATGCCGACACCAATATTTATTTTCATTGATATCTGCTTGTTACGCTGATTTCACCTCTAGCAGAACATTCAATCAGTCTCAAATGCGCTTCTTTTTATTATATATCGGCATAATTTACCTTTCGGGCGGGCCGATTTCACCGCATCTGCTTCGTTACAGGGCATTTGCAGTGAAGAACCACAGCCGTATACCCTGTGCCTCGCATCCGACGACATATATTTTAAATAACATCGTCGTTGCGAGCGGAGCGTGGCAATCTGGCAAACTTGACCCGTGAATAATCCAGGTTAATGATTAAAATTGAATCGAGAATGTTATATTCTGGCGTTGATTTAGGATTCAAGCTGGAAAGAGCAGGGAATTCCAATTGAGTGTATTGTAAGGTTTGAATTAATTAAAGATGACAAATGTCAGCCAGCTATTGATAAATTTCTTAAAAGATGTAAAAATTTTGAATCTGTGGGATATGCAGGAATAGCAGATGGATATCAAAAGATATAATCTTCGGATCTGAAAAAACATAATTAAAAAAGGGGACATGATTTTGCTTCAGTCGGTCTTTTTGCTCATGTTGATTAAAGAACAAATTCAGATATACTGGATTTTGTCAGCGAAATATCTGAAAGGAGAATTACTATGAAAAAAATAACCCGGCGGGAATTTATAGGCAAAAGTTCCATTACAATAACAGCACTTGGAGCCACTATATATCTAAATCCTTTTGAAGCCTTTTCTGGAGATCCCGATAAAGACCTTTTTTGGGACAAGGCGCCCTGCCGCTTCTGTGGAACTGGCTGTAGTGTCATGGTTGGAATAAAAGATGGAAAGATCATGGCTGTTAAAGGTGACTCTGAATCTTCCGTTAATCAGGGCACATTATGTGTGAAGGGTTATTCACTTCCATTCATCCAATATGGAATGGACAGGCTCACCCGCCCTCTAGTAAGGATGAAAAATGGGCAGTACGATAAAAAAGGTGAGCTCACTGAAACATCCTGGGATAAGGCAATGCAATTGATTACAGATAAGGCAAAACAGGCAATCAAAATGAAGGGGCCTGCCTCAGTAGCTATGTTTGGTTCGGGGCAGTGGACCATCTGGGAAGGATATGCAGCGGCTAAGCTATTTAAAGGCGGGATTGGTTCTAACAGTTTGGAAGTGAATGCCAGGCTCTGCATGGCGAGTGCAGTAGCTGGTTTTATGACCACCTTCGGCATGGATGAACCCATGGGAAGTTATGATGATATTGCTCATGCCGATATCTTTATACTGTGGGGAGCAAATATGGCAGAGATGCATCCTGTTTTATTCTCGAAAGTGACTGAAAGGCTTTTGGCTAACAGGAAATCTCAGCTGATCAACCTAACCACAATCTCAAACCTCTCTTCGCGCATGGCGGCCAGTGAAATTATCTTTAAACCCCAGTCCGACCTTGCTTTAGCCAACGGTATTGCAAACATTCTCATCAAAGAAAATATGTACAATAAGGATTTCGTAAAAAAGCATGTGTTATTTAAGAGTGGAAAGGAAAATATTGGTTATGGACTAGAAGACAAATTTGTTTTTCAAGAAGAAGATAAGGTCGTTAATTTTGAAACTTACATGAATTATATATCCGCCTACACTCCTGAGTATGTGGAAAAGATCAGCGGCGTTTCACCATCTGACCTGCTCAACTTGGCCAAGCTTTATGGTGACTCCAAGCTAAAGGTCATGTCTTTCTGGACAATGGGAATGAACCAGCATACCAGGGGCACGTGGATCAACAATTTGGTGTATAATCTCCACCTGTTATCTGGTAAAATCAGTGAACCGGGGAACCAGCCTTATTCCCTTACCGGTCAGCCCAGTGCCTGCGGTACCTGCAGGGAGGTGGGAACGTTTACCCATCGCCTTCCTGCTGATATGGTAGTTGCCCATAAGGAACATCGCAAGATTGCAGAAAAGATATGGAAACTGCCAGAGGGGACAATTCCTGCTAAACCGACTTATCACGCTACGGAAATGTTACGTGCCCTTGATAGAGGAGATATAGCCGTGTTCTGGAGCATGACAGCCAATCCATTCCAGGCTTTTCCCAACTTAAACCGTTATAGAAACGGCGCGCTCAAAGATGGTCGTTTCATCATCGTTTCGGATGTCTATCCCACTCGCTCAACTGAAATAGCCGATGTCGTTTTGCCGAGCGCCATGTGGGTCGAAAAGGAAGGTGCTTTTGGCAATGCCGAGAGAAGAACACATTTTTGGAAGAAGATGGTTGATGCTCCTGGTGAATCAAGGTCTGACCTCTGGCAGATCATTGAATTCGCAAAAAGTATGGGACATGGAAAACTTTTCGACTTTTCGCCGTTAGATTATCCAATACCTCGACAGCATAAAGCATCTGATGCCAGTCTTACGGCCGGCATCTATATGGAAAAGGCGTTGTGGGAAGAATATCGACAGTTCGGCCTTGGCCAAGGGCATGATCTTGCACCATTTGAGGCTTATCATGAAACGAGGGGATTAAGATGGCCAGTGATCAATGGCAAAGAGACTCTTATCCGCTATAGAGAAGGATACGATCCTTACGTAGAAAAGGGCGCGGGCATTCAATTCTACGGTAATAGAGAACTAGAAAATAGAGCGATCATCTGGCTTCGGCCTTATGAACCGCCACCCGAAACTCCAGATTCTGATTATCCTTTCTGGCTTTGTACCGGAAGAGTTTTAGAGCACTGGCATTCAGGCACCATGACCAGAAGAGTTAGAAGTTTGTATAAGGCCTATCCTCATGCTACGGCAAACATGCATCCCGAAGATGCAAAAATGCTTGAGTTAAAGGATGGCGATAAGATAAAAATATCATCAAGAAGAGGAGAAGTAATTCTGCATGTCGAGGTTGGAGGAAGAGTTACGCCTCAGCCAGGGATGGTTTATGTTCCGTGGTTTGATGAAGATGTTATGATAAATAATGTTACCCTGGATGCTTACTGTCCCATATCCAAGCAGAACGATTTTAAAAAATGTGCTGTAAGAGTAGATAAAATCTCGTAAAATGCAGGAGAGAAAAATGAGATTTTTAAAAAAACTTGTAACAGCTTTGTTACTTTTATTTATCCCTATAATTTTGGACGCCTATTTGCATGAGTATTCAAAGGTCTATCAGGAGAGAGGACTGGCAACGGGTCAACCAGGAATAAACAGGTTCTCAGGAAATCCACCGGGTGAGACTACAGTTCTGGGTCGACCTTATGATGGGGCACCTCCTTTGGTATCTCATGATATTAATGGCTTAGCTATTAACGGGTCAGAAAATGAATGCCTTGATTGCCATATGGAAGGATTGGAATTGGACGAGGGGAATACGGCAACTAAAATCCCTGCTTCCCACTATATAAATGAATATACAAAAGAACAGAAGAAAGATCAGGTTTTGGGGATTTGGTACAATTGTTTTCAATGTCATGTTCCTCAGTCTGAAGAAGAACCTCCTTATTCTCGTGAAAATCATTGATTTATTTAATTCCGGATTTCTTCAATTGACTATTTCCCTATCTATTTAGTAAAATTTATTTGTAGTAAAATGAGTATTCAATCCGTAAATAAAATGAAATATTTATCTTTACTCTTTTTTTTATTTATTCTGTTTAATTCCTTTTGCCAAAAAAATAGCGATGAGAAGAAAATCAAAGTTGACTTATCCAAAAGAGAAGAGATTCAATCTCTCCCTGGCGAAACGGAAGGGCCTTTAAGAGTTGCTGTTGCAGCTATGATATCCCCTGAGGAAAATTTTTTTCATTATAATGAAATTTTCGACTATGTCTACCGTAAGATAGGAAGAAAGATAATATTTAAGCAGAGAAAATCTTATCAAGAGGTAAACGAGTTATTGCGCCTGCAGGAACTGGATTTTGCTTTTATCTGCTCAGGAGCATATGTTGAAGCAAGAGAGGAGTTTGACGCAGAAATTCTGGTTGTTCCTCAGATAAAAGGAAAATCAAATTACCATGCCTATGTAATTGTCCGGGATGACTCAGGTCTCGCCAAATTTGAGGATTTAAAAGGACACGACTTTGCTTTTACTGATCCTTTATCCAATACAGGATGTCTTTATCCAAGGTATCTTGTGAAGGGAATTAATCTTTCGGAAAAAATGTTTTTTTCTCGTGTGATTTACACTTATGCTCATGATTATTCTATCAAGGCTGTAGAAAACAAAATTGTAGATGCAGCGAGTGTGGACAGTCTCATTTTTGATTATTTTAAGGGGAATAAACCTCAAGAAGTAGCTAGCTTGAAAGTCATAAAAAAGTCTGAGCCCTTCGGAATGCCTCCTGTGGTTGTTCATCCAAACATTGAACCTGATCTCAAAAGAACGCTTCAATCCGTTTTTATCAACATGAGTACTGACCCTCAAGGCAAAGAGATATTATCTCATCTTGATATAGATAGATTTGTTTTAGGTAAGGATAGTGAGTATGAATCTATCCGGAAAATGAGAGCATTTTTACAAGAATGATGTCATGAAATTCCAAATCCCACCTCTTAAACTACGCACTAAATTCATCGGGGCCATCATCATTGTTGTTGCCATATTTGGTTCTCTAAACATTTTTTTTAACCGCCAGAGTACCTATAAGGCTCTCCAGAAAGAAGTTGATAAGAGGAGCTTGTTTTTAGCTCAAAGCCTAGCTGAAAGAAGCACCAAGCTATTGTTGTATGAAGATTTAATTTCTCTTCAGCTCCTTCTTGACCAGATTAGGCAAAGTAATACAGATGTTTCATATGGTTTTATTACAGATAATCAAAATAATGTCGTAGTTCATACGTTCGGTTTTGATTTCCCTATGGAGCTACTAAATGCCAACAAGCTTAAAAAGGGGGAATCCTATCATTTTCAGATAATCTCAGATGAACATAATAATCGTTATCAGGATATTATTGTGCCGATTCTAGAGGGAAAAATCGGCTTCCTCCGTTTGGGGATAGCAGGGGAAAGCCTGGTTGCAACGACTAATAAAGTCGTTATCATTTTAACAGGAATGGTTTTACTCTTTTTAGTGATTGGCATTATCGGAGCAGTCATTTTTGCCTATTGGATTACAAATCCCATCTCTAAGATTACAAAAGCCTTCGAGACTATCAACCTGAATGAAGAGATTAAGCCTCTGGAAATCAAGACAAAAGATGAAATAAACATTCTAGCAAATAAATTTAATGAAATGGCATTACGTCTTCAAACGGTCCATTCAGATTTAAAAAAAGCCCAAAAAGGTCTTGTCCAGACAGAGAAATTAGCTTCAGTGGGGACCCTCGCTTCAGGCTTAACCCACGAAATAAGTAGCCCTTTAGCTGGATTGAAGAATTGTCTGATTCGCATTAAAAAGAATCCTCAAAAATCCCAGATAAATAGATACTTTGGCCTTATGATGAACGCCATCCAAAGAATTGAGAAGGTTGTAATAGGACTTCTCAATTTCTCTCGACGAGATGACTACCATTTTAAGCCTTTTAACTTGCCTGAAATAATCAACAGTGCCCTTTCTTTAGTGGAGTACAAACTCGAAAAGAGTGGTGTTGTGGTCGAAATAAATTTTGATGAGAAGTTGAAAAACTGTATTGGAGACGGCCAGCACATTGAGCAGGTCATTATTAATCTTGTTTTAAACGCTGCAGATGCAATGCCTCAGGGAGGGAAACTTTCTATTTCCTCCTTCTGTGATAACTCATTAGCCTGTATTGCAATCGAAGATAATGGTGTAGGTATCTCCTGCGAGAACATCGATAAAATTTTTGATCCTTTCTTTACCACCAAAGAGCCAGGAAAAGGTACAGGATTGGGTCTTTCGGTTTCTTATAATATAATCAAGGAACATGGTGGAGATATTTCAGTAGAAAGTGAAGTGAACAGAGGTACAAAATTTATTTTCACTTTGCCTTTAAATTTAAATAGAGCATAAAAAATGAAAATTTTGATAGTCGAAGACGAAGACATTTTAAGGATTTCGATCGGGGATGATTTGAAAGAGGAAGGCTTCGATGTTTCTTTAAGTAAAAGTCCTATCCTGGCTTTGGATCTTTTAGCGAAAGAGGAATTTGAAGTGGCCTTGGTGGACTATAAAATGCCTGAGATGAATGGCATTGAGTTGTTAAAAAAAATTAAAGAAAGGCAACCTGACTGCACGGTAATTATCATGACTGCCTTTGGAACAATTCAAACCGCAGTCGAAGCTATGAGACTAGGCGCTTATGATTACATAACCAAGCCTTTTTCTAATGAGGAGCTTGTCTTAGCCATAGAAAGAATTGTAGAGGTCCAATCTTTAAAAAGAGAAAATATTGAGCTTAAGGAACAATTAAAAGAAAGACATAGTTTTCATGAACTCATCGGAAAAAGTAAATCCATGCAAGAGATTTATGATCTGTCATCGATGGTTGCCAATTCGGACTCCACTGTCCTCATTACAGGAGAAACGGGCACAGGAAAAGAAATGGTGGCGGATGCTATTCATTATACAGGGCTAAGACAAGATAGCCCTTATATAAAAGTTAGCTGTGCTCTTTTCTCAAAGGATATATTAGAAAGCGAGCTTTTCGGGCATGAAAAAGGAGCTTTCACTGGGGCAATCGCTGAAAAAAAAGGAAGATTTGAAATAGCTGACCGAGGGACTATCTTTCTGGATGACGTGGATGATATTCCCTTAGAGCTTCAGGTTAAACTCTTGAGAGTTCTGCAGCAATTTGAATTTGAACGCGTGGGTGGAACTGAAACGATAAAAGTAGATGTCCGGATTATTGCTGCATCAAAAGCGAATCTTTTAGAAAAAATCAAAAAAGGAGAATTCAGAGAAGATCTTTATTACCGTTTAAATGTGGTGCCCATTCATTTGCCTCCTTTGAAAGAAAGAAAAGAAGACATTCCTTTATTAATTGATGTTTTTGTTGAGAAATATTCATCAAATATACCCATGCAAATACCAAATCAAGTAATGGATTATCTTTTGAATTATGGCTGGCCCGGAAATGTGAGAGAATTAGAAAACCTGATAGAAAGATTAGCTTCGACAGCACCTGATGGAAATATTACTACTTCCCAGCTTCCCCCCGAAATAATTTGGGAAGAGATCTGCCCCCAGGAAGAATGCTTGGATGGAAGTTGCTATGATGAAGTGATGAAACGTACAGAAATCAATCTTATTAAGAGTGCTTTAGAAATGAGCGGGGGGAATAAGGCTAAAGCAGCGAGATTGCTTAAATTAAAGTCTTCCACTTTAAGAAGCAAAATAGAAAAATATAAACTTTAACGATAATTCGCTCATTTCAACGATAATTCGCTTGTTTATTCATCTTTGTAAAGATATTCTCATCTTATAACTAATTTCTTTCCAATAAGTTAATCAATGATTCAGTCTTTAGGCACATTTCTTGCTTGTATATGAAAGCTGGATACTATTATAATGAGCCCAATATCATATACAAGTAATATCAGCAAAGGAAAAAATTCGTTGTGCAGAAGAAAGTTGCCAATCTCATCAGAAAAAGGGGAGGAATAATGAAATTTTTATTTCGCATGTTTTCTCTTGGATTAATTTTATTTTTGTTCAGTCTGTCTCATGTTTTGGGGCAAGATAAAAATCCTTTGGAAGGATTTTCTATCAAAGGAAAAGCGTACTTTGACTATAGCTATTTGCTCAGTTCCAGTGGTCCTCTGGCCGAAAGCCAGGGAACAGGTTGGAATAGCTTTAAATTCCGTAGAGCTTACTTCACTTTAGAACATAAGATAAGCGATAAATTCAAGTTCCGTTTCAGAACCGATGCTGACCGAAAAGTCGATGATAAAGCCAGGCCTTTTTTAAAACATGTTTATCTTGAATGGGGAAATTTAATACCAGAATCCAAGCTTTATATTGGGATGACATTCACCCCTATCAAGGAAATAGCTGAAGCAGTATGGGGCTACCGAGGAGTGGAAAAAACATTGATGGATGTTTATAAAGACCAAACTGGTGAAAGTGTCGATTTTGCCAGTGCTGATTTAGGTGTTGCCCTGAAAGGGAAAATTGTAAAGCGGCTTAATTACCATGTTATGGTTTCCAACGGTGCCGGCTATTCCCATCCCGAGGGAGATAAATATAAAAAATTTGCAGCTCAACTCCAACTGCTACCTGTCGAAGGACTTACAATTGCTGGCTATATGGATGTGGAAAAACAAAATGTAGATTCAACCAATTATACCTATAGGGGTGATCTGCTTTATAAAAAAGGCAACCTCGCCCTCGGGAGTGAGATATTCCAGTACAAAGATAACCAAAATTCTCTGAAAAGAAGCGGCTATTCTCTGTTCGGAAATTACAAGGTTGCTAAGGAGATCAAGATTTTTGCCCGCTATGATTTTTATAACCCTTTTATTGATGTCACAGGCATAGATGATGACGAAATAACTTACATTATCATTGGATTTGATTATTCCCCCCATAAATTAGTGCATGTTATGCCCAACATCAGATTCAAAAGCTATGCTGACGACAGACGCTCCGATGTTATAGCACTTTTGACATTTGAGTTGAAGTACTAAACTTTGGTTGAGATGTTAAGGAGAAATTTATGAAAAAATGCTTTTATTTTATCCTTCTTTTTGCTTTATATTTATCAACTGTAAATAGTATTCAAGCCGTTTCCTTAAAAGAACTAAATAAGTTTGATTTATCCATCCAGTACAGAATAATGTATAATGCCAGCAATCTGCCAGGTTCCGGTGGTTCCACTTTTGCCGAGCATAACAATTATGATTTTTTTCGACAGCGTTTTCGTCTGTCCTTAGATGTTCAACCCACGCAGAGGGTAGGCGGATTTGTCCAACTGGAATTCAGAGGGGGATGGGGAGTAGGACCTGATATTTCTGATCCCAGGGGAGGAGTAAGTGAAGCTGTTGTTTTCAATCGGCTGAACGCTCGAGGCATTCGGTATGGTTACGTTTATGCTTTTCTTGGAAAAGGCAAAAAATTGAATGCCGGAATTCTTCCTGTTTCTGATAAAGTTGGAGACACGCTTTTCAGTGCTACTTGGGATTTTAATGTCGGAGGGATTTCTTTAGAGGGAAAGTGTAACGAAAATACCTACCGGTTAGCATATTTAAGGCTGGTGGATACTTTAAGCTCAGGAGTTGACAGAGAGGGAGAATTCTATATTCTGGATTTTCTTCACTCAAAATTTGGAGCCCATGTCTATTTTTTCAACAAAAGTAGCGTTTTTGGTTTACCAGGTCTCCTGGGGAGTAAGATAAAAGAAGGATGGTATGCTCTAACTTCTTCCTTCAATCTTGGAAAAGCAGATTTAAACGCTTTCTTTATGATCAACAACGGCAAATATGATGACATCTCCCACACTGGATTTGCTTTCAAAGGAGAGGGGAAATTCTCTTTTAACAAAACAGGCCTCTCTCTTCTCTGTATATACACGACAGGAAGTGAGGGAGGCACAGGAAGCAGATCTTTCTTAACCCCGATGGGAATACTGGGCTCAGGAGGTTATTGGGCTTACACTCATATTTTCACTCCTCAAGGACCGTCTGATGTGAATGATTTTGGTTTAGAAATAGGAAATAGTGGAGCAGGACTTTTCACCTCTCAGGCGCAGTTAAAGTTTCCTAAGATTTTAAAAAATCTGGATTTTAAAGTAACTGGAGGAATATTTTTTTCTGATAAAGAAAGGAATCAATCAAAATCCATGGGATATGAAGTAGGAGGAGAATTTTCGCTGTTCATAGACAAATATCTTGTTTTCGATATGGGCCTTTCCTATGCTCGGTTAGGAGATTTCTATGGAGCAGTGCCGAAAGGAATTTATGAGATATTTGGCCGATTTCAAATAGAATTTTAATTTAAAAAGGAGGTAAATGTTTATGAAAAAAGGAAATAAAGAAGCGAATAGCTCTCGACGCCAATTTTTAAAACAGGCAAGTACTGTAGCTGCTGTTTCTTCTTTTGGCTTAGCAATGAATACAAAAATCCCAGGGCTCGGCGCAGAAGAAAAAGGCTTAGCCCGGTATGTTATGGTTGTTGATATGCGAAAATGTTACGGCTGCCGTGCTTGCACTGTGGCTTGCAAAAGTGAATTTCAAGTCCCCCTGGGTGTTTTCCGGGCGGTTGTAAAAGAAAAGGATAGCGGGATTTTTCCTAAAGCAAAAAGATTTTTTCAACCTATCTTGTGTAATCACTGTGCTAACCCTCCATGTGTTGAAGCCTGCCCCGTTGATCCTGTGAAGGAGACCTATAAGCATAATGGAAAAGCAGTGGAATATGAAAAAAAAGCTACATTTCAGAGACCAGATGGGCTTGTTTTGGTGGATTATGAGAGGTGTATCGGCTGTCATGCCTGTGTAGAAGCCTGCCCCTATAAAGCTCGTTATGTGGATCCTATTAGATGGGCAGGAGCTGATACAGATAATAAAACCATCGGGAAATGCGTTTTCTGTTTTCATCGAATTGATAAAGGGGTTACCCCATCCTGTGTGAATACATGCCCTGCTGAAGCACGGATATTTGGAGATATGAATGATCCCAAGAGCAAAGTTTCTAAACTTCTAAAAGAACACAAAACTCAAGTCCTCTTTCCAGAGGAGGGAACAAATCCCCATGTTTTTTATATCTCGTTCAAAGAAGGAATTTATGAGAAAGGAGGCGAGTGGATCGATGAGATTAAATAGAAGAAATTTTTTAAAACTAGGAATGATTAGCGGGAGTCTTTTATCCCTGAATTCTTTATCACGGTCAGAGAAATTAAAAGGTGAGATCAAAATAGGCGATTTTTCCCCTGAAACAGGGAAAAAGAGGAAGGCAATCCCTTCTGCCTGCTGGCAGTGCGTCTCTCGCGACGGCATCATTTGTTATGTCGAAGACTGTCGACTGGTCAAAATAGAAGGAAATCCAAAGCTTCCTCGAACCAACGGGAAATTATGCTCCCGAGGCCAGGCAGGGATCAACCAAGTCTATAACCCTGACCGCCTTATCTATCCTCTGAAGAGGGTTGGCAAACGGGGAGAAGGAATGTGGAAAAGAATTTCCTGGGAAAAGGCGATTGATGAATTGACTTCCAAGTTAAAGGAAGTCTTGGATAGCGGCCATCCTGAGGAGATCATGCTTCATTATGGCCGCATGAAAGCAAGCTCAAGTAAAATAATCAAAGACCATTTTTTTACTGCTCTGGGTACCGGTACCATTGGAAATCACACTTCTATCTGCGAAGGTGGCAAATGGAGTGCCCAAGAGCTCGTTTGGGGGAAACACTACGATGTAAACGATGCCACCCATACAAACATGATTCTAAATTTTGGTTGTAATGTCTTTGAAGCCCATACCTCCCATATTCCTTTTGCCCAAAGAGTCATCAAGGCGGTGGTCGATCGAGGAGTAAAAATGGTCACCTTTGATGTTCGGCTGTCGAATACAGCTGCCAAATCAACTGAGTGGATGCCTATAAAATCTGGGACAGATGGTGCTGTAGCCCTTGCGATGTGTAATGTGATTATGAATAAGGGATTGTACGATAGAGAATTCATCAATACCTGGACTAATGTCACTTCGAGTCAACTGAAAAAGCATTTAAAGCCCTATACTCCGAAGTGGGCAGAAGGCATAAGTGGGGTTCCGGCTGAAAAAATCAAATCACTGGCCCTTGAATTTGCCAGAGCTAAGCCAGGGACAACCATTTCTTACAGAGGTGCAGTAGCCCATTACAATGGCAACGAGAATGAAAGAGCCATAAAAATGTTGGACGCTATATGTGGCTATATCGATGTCAAAGGTGGAACATGTAAGGCTGTTGGACCCAGTTGGAAGAACTCTTTCAAAAAACCAAAAACAAAGACAAAAAAGCTAAAAATACTGGATGGATTCCCTGGTCAAGCTGCTTATCCGACCCATCACATGAGCCATTATGTTCTGAAAATGATTAAAGAAGGTTCCCACGGAAGGCCCAAAATCTACATTTCTTACTGCTACAATCCTGCCTACGTCAATGGGGAGTGTAAGGAGAATATCGATATTCTAAAAGATGAAAAATTGATTCCATATCTTGTGGTTGTTGATGTTGCTGTTTCTGAAACTGCGGATCTGGCTGATTTGATTCTCCCTGATGCTACCTATCTTGAAAGATGGGATTGGGAGGATATGGTTTCCTACGACCAGATTCCTGAATTTTACATCCGCCAACCTGCTGTTCCTCCTCTTGGGCAGTCTCGCGATTTTAAAGATGTGTGCTGTCAGATAGCAAAAAGACTTGGATTAGATTTAGGTTTTAGCTCAGCTGAAGAATTTGTGCGAGATGCTTGCGAAAATACTCCTGGAGTAAAAGAAGCTGGCGGCTTTGAATACATGAAAAAACACGGAGCCTGGGTCGACCCTAAGGCTAAACCCTTATACCGTTCCTTCGCCAAGGAAATAAAACCAGAAGACCTAAAGGGTACAATCGTCGATGAAGCAACAGGAGTTGTTTGGAAAGGAAAAGAAGGAGAAGATTATACATCGACTAAAGATGCTTACAAGAAATATGTTGGCCAGAAAATCGGGAATAAAGTTTTTAAAGGATTTCATCCGGATAAAGTCAACAAGTCAGGAAAATTTGAAATTTATTCCAACCTCTTGAAGAAGAAAGGCTTTAGTCCAATGCCGACTTATATTCCTATCCCTGAACACCAGAAGATGAAGCAGAATGAACTGGTTTTGACAACTTTTAAAGTGGCCGTCCAAACTCATTCTCGAACTCAAAACTGCAAATGGCTCACCGAGATTTATCATGATAACCCAGCCTGGATTAATCCGAAGGTAGCAGCAAAAAAAGGCATAAAGGATGGCGATAGGATTAAGATAAAATCCGACGTGGGAGAAATTACAACAAGAGCCAAATTGACTGAAGGCATTATTCCTGGAGTTATTGCTATTTCCCATCACCTTGGTCATTGGGCGTATGGAGAGTATGCTTCAGGCGAAAAAACTGCTGAGCATGTCTGCGAGCCGGATTGTGATTTTAAATGGTGGAAAGAAAAGGGAGTTCACCCCAACTGGATTATTCCTAACTCTCCCGATCCCATAAATGGTCAGCAGCGGTGGATGGATACAGTTGTTACGGTGAGAAAGGCATAAGCTTGTTGCTGGAATGAAGAGAGTTTTGGCCTCCAACCTTAAGGGAGGTTAGAGAGTAGAATGGAATGAATATGCTTAAAAAGAAAAAGACGGATAGACAGCAGTCTTCTCAGAAGGCGTTTCAAAGAAGCGACGTTTATGGACTTTTATCCTTAATCTATTCTCAGGAACCGGACGAGAGTTTCATAGAGAAATTAAATAGTGGTAATTCTCGCCTCTTTTTTATAAAGGAAGGAATGTGGGATGAGAAATTCTGGACTCAATCTGTGAAAAAAATATGCGAGAACTTGGCTGTAGAATATACCCGTCTCTTTATTGGTCCCAAAGATCACATTTCTCCCTTTGAATCTCTTTATAATTTTAAGAAAGGAGATATTAGACAAATTTGGGGTACTGCTACAGTTGAAGTAAAAAGAATTATCGAATCTGCTGGCCTCTCTTTTAGAAAGGATTATGGAGGCATTCCTGACCATATCAGCATAGAGCTGGAGTTCATGCAGAAACTTGTAAAAAAAGAAGCAGAGCTTTGGAACGAGCAAAAAAATGGTTCTTTGTTGTTCAAGACGATTGAGCTAGAAAAGAAATTTATCGATGAACATCTTAAAGTCTGGATACCTGGTTTCTGCCAAAAAGTGATAGAAGCAGCCAGATATGATTTCTACAGGAATGTTGCAGAATTGACCGGAGATTTTATAGTTACTGAAAAAGAAGAGGTCGAGAGTTTGCTTTCTTTTTTTTAAGAATAGATTTGAAGAATTGCCCCTGAGCTTTACAGAATGAAAAAATGTTAGAGACTCAACAACAAATTTCTTGTATCATTTTAGCTGGAGGAAAGAATGCAAGAATGGGACGAGAAAAAGCCTACCTAAAAATCGGAGAAAGGACGATTATCGAAGAGCAAAGCGATACCCTTAGCAGAATTTTTGATGAGATAATTATAGTAGCAAACTCTCAAAACTACTTTAAAAATATAGATGTTAAAGTTGTGACAGATATTATCCCTGACTCGGGTCCTTTGGGGGGATTGTATTCGGGTCTTGCTGTTTCCTCTAATATCCATAGCTTTTTAATCGCTTGTGATATGCCTTTTATTAATCTGCAATTAATTGATTATATGATAAAACAGATTGGAGAAAATGATATAGTTATTCCCTTATCTTCCAAGGGAATAGAAACGTTGTTTGCTATTTATTCGCTCAATTGTCTAGAAACGATAAAGAGGCAGATCGAATTCAGAAAGCTAAAGTTGCTAGATATTTTGAGTTTTTTTAAAGTAAGATATATCTCGCAAGAGGAGATTGAAAAGTTTGATCCGAAAGAGTCTTCCTTTTTCAATGTTAATAGCCCCAAAGATTATGAGGAGGCGTTGCAAATATGGTTGAAGAGATAAAAAGAGAAAGAAAGAATAAGCTGATTGATTGCTTTGGCCGGAATATAGATTACTTGCGCCTTTCAGTAACAGATCGGTGCGATTTGAAATGTGTATATTGCCATCCTCCCCATAAAATTAATTATCTGGATCGATCAGAGATTTGTTCTTACTGGGAGCTCTTACAGGTGGTTAAGGTGGCCTCTAAGCTTGGCATAGATAAGGTCAGGCTCACAGGAGGTGAATTATTCCTTCGCAAAGATATAATTGAATTCATAAGTTCTCTTCATGAAATTGAGGAATTAAAAGAAATTGTTTTAACCACAAATGGAACCTCTCTTCTTCCTCATCTGAAGAGACTTAAAGAAATAGGCATCCGAAGAATTAATATAAGCTTAGATACATTGTCTGAGGATTTGTTTTATCGAATAACAGGCAGCCATAGATTTTTTACGGTCCTGGAGGGCATCCAGAGGGCTTTAGAAGAAGGCTTCATGATCAAAGTTAACATGGTTGTTTTAAGAGGGATAAACGAAACTGAAATCACAGAATTTATCAAATACTTTTTGAAAAATTCTGTAGAAGTAAGATTTATTGAATTCATGCCCCTCTGTGGTCCAGGATGGAGAGAGGATTACTTTTTTTCTTATGAAAAAATGAAAGAAATAATCAAGAAAAAATTTGATATTCATCCTCTTCTTTCTTCTGGAGTAGCCCAGGAATTTGTTTTGAAAGACAGGAATGGTTTAAAGGGGAAAATCGGAATTATTGCTCCGGTGACCAGATCTTTTTGTTCCTCATGTTCAAGGCTCAGGCTTTCGGCAAGTGGTGAGCTGAGACCCTGTCTTTTTTCGAGGACCAAAGTTGAGCTGTTGCCTATACTGAGGGGTAATCTCTCTCTTAGAGAAAAAGAAAAAATGATTAGAGAGGCTTTCAAAGAGGCAGTTAAAATGAAACCTGTGTCCATGTCTAAAGATCATGATGCAGATGATATTTATATCCGAAGTCTTGGAGGTTGAAGATGATCGACATAAGCAGCAAATTTGAAACTCTAAGAGAAGCTAGAGCCGAAGCGCGAGTAAAAATGGCTGAAAGTACTGTAGAAGCAGTAAGGAAAGGGCGAGTTCCTAAAGGAAACGTTTTAGAAATAGCTAGGGTTGCTGCTGTCATGGCTGCAAAAAAAACATCAGAACTTATTCCTTTTTGCCATCCCCTTCCCGTTGATTTTGTTGGCATTGATTATGAGATGAAAAAAAATGAGATTGCCATAAGATCTGAAGTCAGATCTATCTGGAAGACTGGAGTGGAGATGGAAGCTTTAACAGCTGTTTCAGTGGCTGCCTTGACAGTTTACGACATGCTAAAGCCCTTGGATAAAGGATTGGTCATTGAAAGAATTGTCCTTCTTGAAAAGAAAGGAGGTAAGAGTGACTTTCAAGATCAGTTTCCAAAGCCTTTAAAAACAGGAGTTTTGGTCATCAGTGATTCAACATTTAAGGGTAAGAGAAAGGATAAAAGCGGAGAGATCATTAGAAACAGGTTGAAAGAGTATCCAATTATCCTCGAGGAATTTAAAATTCTCCCGGATGATAAAGAAATAATTTCTAAAGAAGTCATAAGATTATCTGATAAACAAAAACTTGATATCATTATAACCACCGGGGGTACAGGTCTAGGTCCCAAAGATGTCACCCCGGAAGCAACTAAAGAGGTGCTGGACAGAATTGTTCCTGGGATAACAGAAGTCATGAGAAGTTTTGGGCAGAAGAGGACACCGTATGCTATGCTTTCCAGGAACCTAGCAGGAGTCAGGGGGAAAACTTTAATAATTAATTTACCCGGAAGTTCTCGAGGAGCGGAGGAGTCTATGAACAGCCTTTTTCCCGGAGTTCTTCATAGTATGAAAATGATCAGGGGAGGAGGACATAATAGTCCCAAAAAAAAGAAATAAAATGCCTGCAATTTTTTGGATTTTAGCCCCTATACTCTTTTTTGTAGCCCTCGCTTATACTTCTGTAGGCTTGGGTGGAGGAAGCTCGTATTGGGCTTCTCTCTATCTTTTTGGGATTCCTTCAACCACGATTCCTCCTGTTGTTCTTTTCTTTAACATCATTGCTGCATCAGTAGCACTTTATAAATTCGGTAAAAAAGGATATTTTGTCCCAAAACTTGTTTCCCCTTTTCTGTTTGCCTCTATTCCTGCAACTTTTTTCGGTGCTCGGTGGCACCCTGACGAGAAAGTGTTATCTATCATTTTTGCAGTAATCCTCTTTTTTATAGCTTTGATACTTATTTTTAAAAAGAAAGAAGCTAAAGTTAGATTTTCCCTCGATAAGAAAACGACCTGGGTTTTATCTTTTTTTCTCGGAGCTCTTCTCGGCTTTTTAGCAGGAATTATGGGCATTGGAGGAGGCGTATTTTTAGGGCCAGTATTGCTTTTGATCGGATTTGCTTCCCCGAAGTACGTTGCAGGCACCTGCAGCGCTTTTGTTTTAGTAAATTCAGTTGTGGGTTTGGGTTCCCATTATTTACAGGGAACGGTTGATTTTTCAGTTTTGCTTTTTTTAGGGCTTGCGGTCTTTGCAGGAGCTCAAGTGGGATCTTTTCTCGGTGCAAGAAAATTTTCGCCTCTTCTTTTACAAAGGATTTTCGCTTTTATTCTATTAGCTGTTTCTCTTAAGTTAGGTGTAGGAATTTCAGGATGATACATTTTGAAGAAACCTTGCGTTTAGTTTTGTCTAACGCTCCCATTCTTCCAATCACTGAGAAAAACAATTATGAAATAAATTCTGATATTCTGGCTCAGGATATAAGGGCCAGAGAAGATTTGCCCCTTTTTTCTAACTCGGCCATGGATGGTTTTGCTCTTCGCTCTGAAGATACTCATTCTGTCCCAGTTGATTTAAAGATAAAAGGATGCATTAAAGCCGGCGATTCTCCAGGGATAAAGGTAGGAGAAGGAGAAGCTGTGAAAATCATGACAGGAGCTCCTATGCCAGCAGGTGCAGATGCGGTTGTTATGGTGGAGGATACAGAAGAGAAGGAGAGAAATGTTCAGATAAAGAAATCGATTAAGAAAGGAGAAAACGTTCGGATCAAAGGAGAAGAAATAAAAAAAGGTCAAATTGGCCTAAAAAAAGGAATAAGGTTAAACCCGGCATCCTTAGGTTTCTTGGCTTCCATGGGTTATGAAAAGGTGAAGGTTTTTGGCAAACCCAAGGTTTCTGTCCTTATTACTGGCAGTGAATTGGTTAAGCCTGGTCTAAAGCTAATGCCAGGAAAAAAATGGGAATCAAATTCAGTTGTCCTCAGTTCTGTCCTAGCTGAAGTAAATATTAAGCCGATTCTTTTAGGGATAACGAGAGATAACCTTCTGGATTTGGAGAGACAGATACAAGAGGGATTGAAAAACTCTGATATCCTCTTGATTAGTGGCGGAATTTCAGTTGGGGATTACGATTTTGTCCAGGAGATTCTTCTGAGGCTTGGAGTAGATAAAGTTTTCTGGCGTGTGGCTATAAAACCTGGGAAACCAACTTTTTTTGGGAAAAAAGGAGATAAATTAGTATTTGGACTTCCAGGAAATCCTGTTTCGGTTTTAGTGACATTCTTGGAGTTTGTCCGCCCGGCCATCCTTAAAATGATGGGAAAAAGAGATGTCCTTCTTCAAGAAAGAGAAGCAATACTTGAAGAAAAGCTCCAGAAAAAAACGGATCGAGCTTATTTTTTTAAAGGCATGTTTCAGGAAAAAAATGGAGTGGCTTATGTGAAATCAGCCGGACGGCAGCATTCCCACATTTTAGAATCTTTTACAGGAGCCAATTGTTTGATTTTTCTGGAAAAGGAAAAAAATATTTATGAAAAGGGAGAAAGAATTAAAATTCAAATTCTCCCCTGGAAATGATTAATATGGAAGGAAAAGTTCTCTCTGTTTGCATAAGCTCTGAAAAAGGAACGAAGAAGAGAGAGGTCGATTCAGCCCGCCTTATCCCTAATTGCGGAATTGAGGGAGATGCCCATGCTGACAGTGGGCCTCGCCAGGTAAGTTTCCTTTCTATTGAAGAAATAAATAAAATGAAGAGGCTAATTCCGGATTTAAAGCCAGGAGATTTTGCCGAAAATATCGACACCCAGGGAATAGATATAGATCAAATTAAAATTGGAGACAGGATAATAATCGGAGACAACATTATTTTAGAAACCAGCCAGATAGGTAAAGAATGTCACTCAGGCTGCGAGATTCAAAAGATCACCGGGGATTGCATTATGCCCAAAAAAGGAGTTTTTGCAAAAGTACTAAAAGGCGGGATTGTAAAAAGGAATGATAATCTTAGAGTAGAAATGCTAGGCCCTCAGAAATTTATTAAATAAATAAATGGTAAAAATAAAAATTTCTCGAAATCAATTTTTAGTCCTTTTGGGATGCACTCTTGTATTTGTTATTGTATTGATAGTCGTCCTCCGGATTGTCTGGGGTGGAGTAAGACAGCCTATCGCTTTTAATCACCAAATCCACGCAGCCAATGATCTCGAATGCCTGGACTGCCATCCGTATTATGAAGAACAAGCTTCTTCGGGAAGACCAACTTTGGAGACTTGCATAACCTGCCATGAAGAACCTCTTGGAGAGAGCAATGCCGAAAGAAAGTTAATCGAATACATTAATTCTAAAGAAGAAATAAAATGGGAAAGGCTTTACGATGTACCCGAAGATGTTTATTTTTCTCACAGGAGGCACGTGGTTCTGGGGAATATTGAATGTAGCACCTGCCATGGCGATATTGGCGAAAGTCCTCGGCCTCCTTCAAAGCCCATTAAAATAAAGATGAAGAAATGTATGAAATGTCACGAAGAAAAAGAGGTTGATAACGATTGTATAGCCTGCCATATATAGGCGAAAAGTGAATATGTTATTGCTAAAAGTTTACGAAAGCGTGAATAAATGAGTTTAAAAAGAAGAGATTTTCTAAAAATTATCGGAGGATCAGCCCTGAGTTTTTCTCTCCTCGACTGTTCACCAAGCCCTTATCATTCATCAATAAGAAAAGGTCAATGGTCTCCTGGAGTTGAAAAATGGGTCCAAACTGTTTGTCAGGCCTGCCCTGGAGGTTGTGGTATTTTAGTTAGGGTTGTTGATGGAAAGGCGGTAAAAATTGAAGGGAATCCTGCTCATCCTGTTAATCGGGGAAGACTTTGCCCAGTTGGCCAGGCTGGGCTTCAGGTGCTTTACAATCCTGATAGAATCAAAGGTCCTATGAAAAAAATAGGGGGGAGGAGTTCACGCGAATGGCGGAGCATAAGCTGGGAAGAAGCTATGGAGACATTGGTTTCAAAATTGAAGGAATTAAAGAACTCTGGTGACACCCATAAGTTGGTTTTGTTGAATGGAGAAAAAAGAGGAATGATGGATGAGATTTTTAGCAGGTTCATGAATGTTTTCGGCTCTCCTAATTATTTTGGTGATGATTCCAATATGAGTCTTATCCGGGCTTTTTATCTTACCCAGGGGATCGATAGTTTATTAGCCTATGATTTTGAAAACAGCAATTATATTCTTTCCTTTGGCAGTAGTTTTCTATCCTCCTGGCCTTCGCCTGTTCAATCCATGAGAGCTTATGCTTTTTTAAGGCAGGGAAGATCCGGGAAAAAGGCGAAAATAGTTCAGGTCGAACCTCGATTTTCTATAACTGCTTCTCGTGCAGATCGATGGATTCCCGTTGAACCTGGCACAGAAGGGATGCTTGCCTTGGGAATTGCCTATGTCATAGTAAAAGAAAGGCTTTATGATAGAAGTTTTGTCGAGAAGTTTACCTTTGGTTTTGAGGATTGGAAAGATAAAGAGGGGAATACTCATTCTGGATTTGAGAGCTTGATTTCAAATAGATATCGATTAGATCTTGTCTCAGAAACTACTGGAGTTTCGGTTAGTACAATTGTCTCTCTTGCCAAAGAATTTGCCACCAATAAACCTGCAGTAGCCATCTTTGATAATAATGCCACCAATTATTCTAATGGTTTGTATAATGCTTTAGCTATTCATTCTTTAAACGCTTTGGTAGGAAGTATTGATGTACCTGGGGGCGTTTTAGTCCAGAGAAAAGTTCCTCTTCAAGATTTGCCTCCTGTGGCAGTTGATGAAGTAACAAGAAAGGGCCTTTTGCAGCCTGGAATAGATAGCTCAGCCAATGGACGATTCCCTGTAGCGTCTTCAACGCCATCATTAATACCAGATAATATTCTTGAGGGAAGGCCATATCCTGCAAATCTGCTTCTTATGTATAAATCTAATCCTATATTCTCTTCGCCAAATTCAGAAAGATATCGAAAGGCCTTTGAAAAAATTCCCTTTATCGTCAGCTTTTCTTCTTTTATGAATGAGAGCACACAATATGCCGACCTTATTCTTCCGGATAAAACTTATCTTGAAAAATGGCAGTATGCAGAGAGCTCTCCTGTTTCTAAAATTCCAGTGTTGGGAATAGGAAAGCCAGCGATAGAAAACCTATTCAATGCTAAGCCTACCGAAGATGTCATTTTGGACCTAGCTCAAAGGATGGGCTCATATTTTGCAGGTCATTTTCCCTGGGAAAATTCAAAAGATTTTCTCCTGTACAAAATTGATAATCTTTTCAAGGCGCGGAAAGGAATTGTTTTCGCTGATTATTTTGAAGAAAGCCAATTAAGACTCCTTGAAGAGCGCGGCTGGTGGGTTCCTCAATTCACATCAGCTCGCGAATTTAAGGATGAATTAATGAGAAAAGGAGGCTGGTGGGATCCAGCCTATGATTATGGAGTAAGGAGTTTTGTGTTTAGGTCTCCATCCAGAAGATTTGAGTTTTATTCTCAATTGTTTAAAGAAAGAATTGAAAAAATTGCCGAGCATGAAGGGGAAAGCAGTGAGGACAGAAAAGAAGCTATATTGCAAAATCTAAAAATAGAGGCGAAGGGAGATGATGTTTTTATGCCTCATTATGAAGAGCCGCGATTTAAAGGGGATGCGAAGAAATACCCCCTTTATTTGTACATATATCAGCCGCTTAGTTTAGCTGAAGACCATGGTTCTAACCAGCCCTGGTTTCAAGAAATTATGGGTTTTCACCTTAATATGACCTGGGATTCTTGGGCTGAAATTAATCCCGACACTGCCGCTGAATTGGGAATTTCAGATAATGACTTGATTTGGATTGAGTCTGATTATGGAAGACTTCACGTTAGAGCAAAGATTTATCATGGAGCTATGCCTGATGTGGTTAGTGTTCCTTATGGATTGGGACATACAGCTCTTGGTCGATGGGCAAAAAATAGAGGGATTAATCCCATTGAATTGATACCGATAGATTTTGATGAGCTGACAGGCTTAGCTCTGAAATTTTCAGTGCGAGTAAAGATTTATAAAGCATAATAAAGGAGAAAAGAATGCCGCGTTGGGGAATGGTTATTGATCTTGATAAGTGTACTGGCTGTCAAGCATGTGTTATTGCCTGCAAGGCTGAGAACAATATTCCTTTTTCTTCACCCAAAGAAGCGAGGCTAAAAAGAATAATTTCCTGGATGTCTGTGTTGCCAGTAATGGAAGGAGAATACCCTGATCTGAGAGAAAGATTTATCCCCAGACCTTGTATGCATTGTGATAATCCTCCCTGTGTAAAAGTTTGTCCGGTAGGGGCTACATATAAAAATAGAGAAGGATTGGTTGCTCAGGTCTACACTCAGTGCATAGGCTGCCGTTATTGTACGAATAACTGTCCTTACACATTAAAATATTTCAATTGGTACACTCCTGAATGGCCTAAGGAAATGGAAAATTATTTAAATCCTGACGTCCCCATTCGAAGCAAAGGAGTAGTTGAGAAATGTACTTTCTGCCATCATCGGCTCCAGAAAGCAAGAGAAAAGGCTCGTGCAGAAAATAGACGTCTTAAAGAAGGTGATTATGTTCCTGCTTGTGTTCAGACGTGTCCGACTGAAGCAATATACTTTGGAGACCTGGATGATCCACATAGCCTTGTAGCTAAGCTTGCCAGAGGTCCTCGAGCCTTTCGTCTTTTAGAAGAACTGGGAACAGAACCTAAAGTGTATTATCTTACTGAGGGAGAATGGCATGGATAAGTTGGATGATCTTCTTGTCAGTGATGTAGCAAAAGAAGATGTGCCCATTCTTAAGCCTATTCTGCATACGGGCAAGAAATTTTATGCGGTGGTTTTTATACTCGTAGTTATTATTTTAATCGGCGTATATGCCTGGATTCTGCAGCTTAAAAAAGGATTGGGGATTACAGGATTAAATCATCCAATATTCTGGGGAGTTTACATAACTAACTTTGTCTTTTTCATCGGTATTAGCCATGCAGGAACTCTAATTTCAGCTATCCTTCGTTTAGCCCACGCGGAATGGAGAAGAGCCATAACGCGTTCGGCTGAAGTTATAACTGTTTTGGTCCTCTTTTTTGGCGTTTTTAACATAGTCACTGATTTGGGCCGGCCAGGTCGGATGTTTAAAGTTTTTACTGATGGCAAATTGGGTTCTCCTTTGCTCTGGGATGTTGTGAGCATTTCAATATATTTAGCAGCGAGCGCCATTTATCTTTATTTGCCTCTTATTCCAGACATAGCCTTGATGAGAGATAAATTAAGAAGTAAAACAAAGAGATTTTTCTATGGAATATTTGCGCTAAATTGGAAAGGGACAGAAAAACAATGGACCATTCTTGAAAAAGCCATATCTGTGATGGCTGTTATCGTTATCCCTGTAGCTATCTCTGTTCATACTGTTGTTTCCTATGTTTTTGCTATGACCATTCAGCCCATGTGGCACAGCACAATATTTGGCCCTTATTTCGTCACCGGAGCAATTTTTTCTGGCATTGCTGCCTTGATCCTTGCTATGTATTTTATCCGGCGGAGCTATCATCTTGAGGATTATTTAAAGCCGGTTCATTTTAACAATTTGGGTTTATTGATGTTAGTCATGAGTCTCTTATGGTTTTATTTCACTTTTACTGAAAACCTGACCGCCTTTTATGGAGCTGAACCTGCCCATCTAGCAGTTTTCTGGAGTAAATTCACAGGAGCATATGCACCTTATTTTTGGACGATGGTGGTGTGCTGTTTTGTAATTCCTCTCGTTATTTTATCCAATAGAAGAACGAGGACTGTTACTGGTACAATGGTAGTTTCAATATTCGTTATAATAGGGATGTGGCTGGAGAGATTTACAATAGTGCTCCCCACTTTAATAAATCCCAGACTCCCTTATGAAAGGGGCATATATCATCCTACTTGGATCGAATTTGCTGTAACAGCAGGATGCTTTGCTGCTTTTATTTTGCTCTACATGTTATTTACTAAGTTTTTCCCCATAATTTCTATGTGGGAGGTGAAGCAAGGGAGAGAGAAAGGTATCAAAGAAACTGAGGAACGTATCAAGAGTTATCTTCCAGGAAAAGCACAATGAAAAAATCGAAAAATACTCCTTTTATTTTATTAGTTATCTTATTAGGAGTGATTTTCACCTATGGGATTTTGATTTCTTTAGGTGCCTCAGAAGAAAGCGAGACATATCCCTTTCCTGAGGATCCCTTAAAAGGACGTAAACTTTTCGTTAGTAAAGGCTGTATAAAGTGTCACTCAATCTGGGGAGTAGGAGATCCCCTTGGTCCTGATCTTGCCCAGATGAGTAAAAAACAAAATCTTCTTCAGCTAGCGGGATTGCTTTGGAGCCACTCTCCAAAAATGATAGAAATTATGCAAGAGAGAGGAGTTACCCGCCCCACCTTCACTCCCCAGGAAATGGGAGATTTAATGGGCTATGTTTATTATTTCAATTATTTTGATCAACCAGGCAACTTTATTGAAGGAGAAAAATTATTTCTTGAAAAGGGTTGCGCCGAATGCCATTTCGTTGGTGAAAACGGAGGCAAAGATAAAATTTCATTGGATGATTATGGAAAGTACATCTCTCCTTCTTTTTTGGCAACCGGCCTCTGGAATCATAGCCCTGAGATACTTTCTGGAATGAATAGACAAGGTCTAAAACAGCCTGAATTCAAAGGCCAGGAATTGGCTCATTTACTGGCATATCTGCGGGGTGCGGCTATAAATCAAAACGGAGAAATCATATATGCGGAACCAGGAAGCCCCAAAAGAGGACAGGATATATTTAAGCAAAATAAATGTAACATGTGTCATGCTGTTTGGGACAAAGGGGGGAGAAAAGCTTCTGATTTGGGAAGAAGAGAATTGCGTCTGCCTCTGACTGAAATAGCTGGTAAATTATGGAGCCATTCAGGTCACATGTGGGAGGAGATGAAGAAAATCGGTCTTTCTTTTCCGGTCTTTTCGCCAAAAGAAATGGCTGATCTCATCTCTTTTCTTTACTTCATTCAGTTTTACGATGAAGAAGGAGATCCAAAAGAAGGGAAAAAGCTTTTTCGAGAAAAAACCTGTATTTTTTGTCATGCCTTAGAAGGTGAAGGAGAAAATGTTGGCCCTGATCTTGGGGAAAGTGAAGCTCATTTTTCGCCTATTTTTTTAGCCTCTGCCATGTGGAATCATGCCGTCGTGATGGAAGATATGTTGGAGGAGAAAGATCTGGCCTGGCCACGCTTTTCTGGAAATGAGATGCGGGATCTTGTTAGCTATATTAAGAAAGCTACCGAAATATCTAAATAAGAAAAGAGGAAAAAGGGAATTGTCTCTTTGAAAGCAAAGGTCCTTTTTCTTTCTGAGAATCGGTTAAACATAGAACCTGCATTGCAGGGGAGCGAAACCTTTCCTCGCTTGTCAACGTAATTGCAAGGATGGTAAGGGCAGTCGAAGAAACCCTAAGATAAACTGAAAACAAATCCCTATAATTTTGTTGACAGAAAAATATTAATTATCTATTATACTTTTCCGACTATATAAATAAAACATATAAAAGGAGTAAGGAATGACTAAAAAAATTATCTTATCTTTTCTTTTTCTTCTGGGAATTTCTGCTGTGGCCTTCGCTCAAGCAGATGCTTATAAAGGGGAAAAGCTTTATCAGCTCAAATGCGGACGCTGTCATTTTGCTTATGCGCCAGAGAAGTATTCTCCTGAAGAATGGAAGACATTGGTCAATGAAATGGGTCCCTTGTCTGGATTAGACGAGGAGAGCGAGAAACTCATATTGGATTATCTTACCGAGAAAGCCAGTGCGAAAGAGAGGGGCGCTCTTCCCACAAGCCCTGTTTTAGCTGGTTATGTTTACACCGAATTTTTTTCATATAAAGATAAAGTCGATACTTTTGACTCCCACTATTTAAACGTAAGCTTAGCCGGCCGTCTTCACCAGCGCGTATCATACCGGGCAGAATTTGAATTTGAACATGGCGGTGGCAGCGCTGAGCCCCCGTTTATTGAACAAGCCTGGGTTGATGTCTGGTTTATGAGAAATATGGCCCTTAGAATCGGGGCTATGCTGACTCCTTTCAATCGCTTTGATGATTTTCACGGTCCACTCGAGAATTTTCTCGTCACTCGGCCCCAGATGTCGAGGGAAATCGGGGTAAGTGCCTGGAAAGAAGTAGGTATAAACTTTCACGGCAATCTGTTCATCCATAAGGATTTTTATATAAATTATGATGCCTATGTAATAAATGGTCTTGGGAGCGGAAGCCGATTGAGAAAAAGTCGTCAATACACGGATAATAATGATGCTAAGAGCCTGGGTTTTCGCCTGAGCGGAGTGATAGCAGACAGATGGGAAGTAGGAGCTTCTTATTATCGAGGCGCCTGGGATGATGACGGGGATTTAAATCTAACCATGTATGGTCTTCACCTGCTGGGAAAAATTGGCGAATTCAGTCTTTTTGCTGAGTATTCTCACTCCTCTTCTGAAAATCCAGGACTCATAGAAAAGGGAAAAGCTGATGGTTTCTTTATCCAGGGATCATACTTGATAAACGGAAAATTTCGGTCAACTATTCGGTATGGGACTTTGGATTATCTGGACCCGGGAAGCCTCCTGGGAAGAAGTTCGACCGATTATGATACGAAAGCCATTGCCTTGGCCTTTAATTATTATCTAACTCGGCTAATTGTTTTCAAATTTGAATACGACATTGTTCAGGAAGGCCCGCGCAAGACAGATATAAGTAATAACGTTCTCTCTCTGCAAGTAGCATTTAGATTTTAAATAATTTATTTTGAGTGAGAGTAGGCTAATATAAACGCAATATATATTTTTACAATGTCATTGCGAACCCTGAAAGGGCTTGGCAATTGGTTTTTCATAATATTGCTGAGCTTGGACATAGTTACCTGAGGAAAGTTCAGAATTCCCTGCAGCGATCAGACCAGCGAATTCATTGGCTTCGATTGAAAGAATCTTCTGAATGCGTTGGATAGCTTGCTGATACTTCCCTTCTGCCAGATATATCTGACATAGTATCCAGTGTGCATTAATGAAATCCGGCTGGAGTTCCAAGGCTTGGTTTTCCCATTGCTCAGCTTTGGCATGATCATCTAAACTCAAATAGATAAATCCTATGCCGTAATAATTATGGGCTTCCAATGGGTTGAGGAAAAGAGCTCTTTTCCTCCACCGCAACGCTTCATTAAATTCGCCGAGGAACCAATTCACCCAGCCGATGTTTCCAACAGTTGCCCAACTAAATCCAATTGTCGGATATATTAAAGGGAAGCTGACGAGGATACCGAATATGCTATCCCAATTCAGAAAATATATTTTTTTTCTTGATATAATGATACTAATATAGTATCATTATAAATGTAAGCTAAAATGCAACTAATTAATAGGGATACTGATTATGCCATAAAGGCTCTTATGCATATCGCTAAACAGAATTCCGAGAGAATTCCTGTTTCAGAATTAGCCAAAATATTGGAAATTCCCAACCCTTTTCTAAGAAAGATTCTTCAGATATTGAATAAAAGGGGCGTGCTTAATTCATATAAGGGGAAAGGCGGGGGATTTTTATTGGCTTCTTCCCCGGATAAAATATTCTTGAAAGACCTAATAAACATATTTCAAGGTCCGGTAAAACTTAATGAGTGCATTTTTAAGAAAAGTATTTGTCCAGACATCAAGATCTGTGCTCTGAGGACAAGGATAGATGCGCTAGAGAAACATGTGATTTCAGAATTAGAATCCATAACCCTAGCAAGTTTATTGGAGGATGGCGCATCGCTTCATAGTTAGGAATTTATATTGAGGGGTAGATAAAAAATGTCTCCTGATTTCAGAGATTTTTTGAAGGATGTCAGGCCGCTAAAACTTAAAGAGCCTCTAGCAGAAACATTGGGAGCCTTCAAGCGGGAAGATGTCAATTTAGAATATAGCTTTATAGATACCGTCAAAATGGCCGGGCACGCCTGCCCTACAGTCACAGCAGCCTATCTCTGTTGCCAGGAAGCCTTGGCCAGGCTCTATCCCGATCAAATTCCTGTTCGGGGAGATATTACAATCACAATCTACGGAGAGGCGGACGAAGGCGTCTACGGTGTTATGGGACAGGTTTTCAGTTTCTTGACCGGGGCAGCGCCGGCAACAGGTTTTAAAGGTCTTGGTCCTAAATTTAAAAGAAAAAATCTTCTTGTTTTTCGTCCCAAAAAAATTGACCCAAGCGCCGTGTGTTTTGAATTTAAGCGCTTGGATAACCACAACGAAGTTTTGATCAAATTCTATCCGCAGCGAGTTCCCTTTTCTTTAGAGAAAACAGAAAGATTGCAGGAACTTTTGGAAAAAGTGATTTGGGAGGCAGCTAAAGAGAAGGAAAAAAAAGAGTTTCAGAACCTTTGGATGGAAAATGTGAAGCTCATGCTTGTCGAAAAAAAAGATATACAAAAATGGCTAAAATTGGAAGAAAGGAGGATTTAAATGAGTTTAACAAATAAGATTGATGTCAAAGGCTTAGAACACCAGGAAAGGGAAAGATTGATCTTCCCTCGCCTTGATGAACTTAAAAAAGGAGAAAGACTGAGAATAATCATGGAATTTAATCCGGTGCCTCTGGTTTATCTGCTTGAAGCTCGAGAGGAATTTGAGGTCTTTTATGAGAAGGACGGACCTGCCGAATGGATTTTGAACGTAAAGAGAATTGCTCTGAAAGAAGACAAAAAGAAGGAACTGAAAGAATTATTAACAGAGTTAAAAGGAGGAAAAGTATCTGATGAGACAAAGAAAAAAGCAAAGGATTTTTTCCGGTCAGTAGATGCCAAGACATTAGGTGTTGTCGAGCAGGAATTGATAAGAGAGGGTGTTTCCCATGATGAAGTGCGAAAAGGCTTATGTGATATTCATCTTGAAGTTTTAAAGGATACTCTTGTTGCCAAGAGAATCGAAGTTTCTCCACCCCATCCTGTCCATACGCTTATGGAAGAACACCAGATTATTCAAGAGAACCTTAAAGAATTAAGCTCTCTAGTAGAAGGACTTAGAGGAAAAAATAGTTTTAAAAGTTTGGGAGAGGATCTGGAAAAGTTGAGAGAGATTGCTCATCACTTAGTAGAAGCCGAAAGCCATCATCAGAGAGAAGAAGATGTTCTCTTTCCTGCATTAGAAAGCCACGATATCGTGGAACCACCTCAAATCATGAAAATGGACCATGAGGAATTCCGTAAGAGAAAAAAAGAATTATACAAACTAGCTCATAATCCTGATGACTATGAATTTAAGGCCTTTAAGGAGAAGGTTATTGAGTTAGGTGAGTATCTCACTCTGGAACTTGAAGGCCATATTTTTAAAGAAGATAATATTCTCTATCAGATCGCCCTTCAGGTGCTGAGTCCAGAAGAATGGGAAGAAGTTAAAAGGGAGTGTGATAAGATGGGATATTGTTGTTTTACGCCTGAAGATGTGACAAAAGGGGAAGGAATTGTTGAGTTAGACTTACGATCAATACCTCCCTTTGAAAGACATGTAAAGATATTTCAGTCCTGGGAGAGTCTAGAACAGGGGCAGGCCTTGAGGATCATTAATGACCATGACCCGAAACCTCTCCATTACCAATTTAAAGCTGAAGAGAAAGGGAAGTATGAGTGGGAATATGAACAAGAAGGTCCAAAGGATTGGATAGTAAAAATAAAAAGAATTTGAAAGAAAACAAAATGAAATTTTATCGAAGCCCAATAAGAAAACTAAAGTCTCCATCTTGGAAGATAACGATTCAAAAAAGGAGATATGTGTCATGACTGACAAGAAGCCGACAGAAATATTAAGAGAAGAGCATGAAAATGTCCTTAAAAAATTAGATGCATTAGAAAAGGTTGTTAGTAATCTGGATAAGAAAGCAGAAATTTCAGCTGAACTAAAAGAATTGGCCTCCTTTTTTAAGACTGACTTCTGGATTCATTTTGCAAAAGAGGAAGAAGCTCTGTTTCCAGAAATGGAAAATTTCATCCCCAGGGAAGGTGGCCCTACTGGAATTATGTTAATCGAACACGAAGATTTGAGAGCAACTAATGAACAGATTCAAGGAGCAGTTGATGAATATCTCAGAGAAATTGACAATTCAAAGGCCAGAGAAATGATTCAAGAGCACGGAAGTCATTTTATTGGATTATTAAGAGAGCATATTAATAAAGAAGATAGCATCTTGTTTAGGATGGCAGACATGCATCTTGATAGACCGCAATTAGATAAAATTATTAAGCTCTTCGGCGATATAGAAGAGAGATATAAACGCACTCAATCGTAATTTCTTAAAAAGAAATGAAAGATTACAAAGGAGGTAAGAAAGATGACTGAGTTAGATCCAATTACAGAATTCAGGGAGGACCACAGAAAAGCAAGGGATGGGTTACTCGATATAATCGAGGCCTTGAAAGCAAAGGATGTTGTCCGGGCAAGGGAAATACTAGGTAATTTAAATATCTTACTAGGCCCTCATTTCAAATACGAGGAAGAAACTCTATATCCCACCTTGAAGGTTTTCTTGGGAGAATATGTTGACCAGCTAATAGAGGAACACGACGGAGTTATTGAAACTGCGCTTATTTGTGCTGAATTGTTAAAAAAAGACACTTTAACCGATGAAGAAGCAGAGCAGGCAGCACATGCTGCCAGGGCACTTTTGGTCCATGTCTCCAATTGTGATGGACTGGCGATACTCTCAGAAAGACTAAGCTCGCAAGAACTTAAAGAATTAGGAGTAAAGTTTGCTGCGGCCAGAGAAACTGGCGTTTCTTTGCTTGATTGGGCGGAAAAAATAAGAAAAAAGTAGATATAAGTTTTTTAGCATTAGACTCCAAAATATACAATCAGATATGAATCTTAGGGAGTTCTGCAGATTCAAAGATAACGAATTTACCTGAAAGAGGCCTATTTCCAATAAGGGAAATAATAACTTCCTAAGGATGATAAAAAAGCTGTTTCTATTAGAAGGAGTAATAGATTTTGTGAAACTTCAAAGGAGGACGGAAAGAAAGGTAATGAAATTCAAAAAAAGGAGAATGTGAAATGAAAGAAAAGGTAGAAAAAGCTTTAAAAGAAATAAGACCGCATCTTCAGGCGGACGGAGGAGATGTGGAACTGGTGGATGTTACCCCAGATGGAGTAGTGAAGGTGAGATTAACTGGTGCTTGTGCGGGATGTCCGATGAGTGAAATGACCTTAAAAATGGGTGTAGAGAGGCAGATCAAAAAGAGGGTATCGGAAGTCAAAGAGGTGATAAGCCTTTGAGTGTGGAGCTTATGAATTTATTAAAAAAAATGAGAATCAAAAAAGAAGATTTAATCCCACAATATGACAAACAATGAGTTTAGAGAAAAAAGGGCTGGGAATAATATTGCATAGTGGTTCCTATGACCGCCTCCACCATGGGATTTCAATTGCTTTGGCAGCATTAGCCCTGAATAGAGATGTGAAGTTATTCTTTACCTACTGGGCTTTGGAATATCTTAAGAGGAAAGAGTCGCCTGTATTTAAACTCGATGGAGAGGCTAAGGAACATAAAGATATTTTAGAGAAGAACATAGAAAGAGCACATTTACAGAAGGTTTCCGATCTTATTACTCAGATGAATGTCATGGGGGCAAAACTTTATGCATGTACAAGTTCTATGGCGCTGCTAAATATATCTAGAGATGAACTTATAGAGGAAGTAGATAAAAGCATGGGAATAACTAAATTTCTAACAGAAAGCGTAAGTGATCAAATTTTATTTATTTAATCTGCTAACTAATATAAACGCAATATATATTTTTATAATGTCATTGCGAGCCCTGAAAGGGCGTTGCAATCTCTTAAGATGAATTAACGAGATCGCACAGCCTGTTCCGAGCAAAGCGAAGGAATCTTCTCAGTTCCTCGCGATGACACTGGAATAATTTCGTTTGTATTACTTTTATTCTAAAACCTTCAGCCTGACAATCCGTTCAAAATAATTACCAATCATTCCTTCTTTTTGGTTTTCTTTTAATTTTCCTAAAATTCATACCTTAAAATGAAGTAGACATTATCATTTTTTTCAAATTGACCAAAGAAAGTATAGTCTTTTTCTCCACCGAGAAAGATGCCTCCCGCAGCGAACCATACCCCACTTCCCAAATCATACCTTACTTCTGGATTGACGTAATAGTCTTTCTCATTGGGGCTGTAAAAAATAAACAAAGAAAATCGCAAGGTCTGATACTTCAAAAGCTGAGTAAGGCGCAAACTCAAAGTGTGGCGCCACTCTTTTCGCTGAGGAAAGGTCGAAGGAAGATTCTGTACATATTCAGTATAGTCCTGAATTCGCTCTCCATAGTATTGAAGGCCGAGGATTAAATTCTCTCCTAAGGCGCGCTGATAACCTGCTAAAAAACGGATCTGAGAATTTTCGATTCCCATATTTGTACCTTGCTGGTCATCCCGAGAATCGTAATAGCCGCCTTCTACGCTCAACACTCCTTTTAAAAAAGCTCCTTGCAAACTGCCGCCGTAAACATTGAGACGGGGATGCGAGAAAGTTAGCAGATTATCAGCAGAGTCCAAAATCATTCCCGGCGGACTCCCCCAAAATCCTTTGTAGAAATACAATGAAAAGTCAAAATTACCTAGATATCGATACAGACGCCCAGCAATTTGTGTATTTTTAAAAGACATCTCAGGTTGAACTTCCTCTCGGTTGGCAATGGTTGGCAGAGGATCAAAGGCCAGAAGGCGCTCGCCGCGTGGCAGTACGTCTGCTCGATAAAAGGGGATGGCAATAATTTGAACCGAAACAAATTTAGGGAAGATGTTTATATTGATGGCATCCGAGCCAAATTTTAGATATTGCAGAGGCTGACCGGATAAAAATGCCACCCAATTTTTGGGAAATACATCGTTAATAAAGACCAAATCGCCGACACCCCAAGTAATGATCTGTCGGCCAGCTCGGATATCAAATTTACCAAGCGTTAGATCTATGTATGCTTCGCGAACATCAAGATCCGCCAGTTTATCTACGGCATCATAGAATAGATCAATTTTCCCAAAAAGCTGGGTAGTTGCCCCGAAGCGCGTTATTTCCAATTGAACTCGCTCATCTCCTAGCAGGTAATCAGGCAGCGGCTTGCCACTGAAGGTGCGAGCCTCTCCTGTCGCTGCAATTCGTAAAGAAAAATTGGTTTGCACAAAACCGTGAATATCGAAATCTTCAGCAATTAGAGGACTTATCCCTATTGAAAAAAGGAAAACTAACAACCCGGTACGTAAAAATCTTATCATTTAATCCACTTCCGCGGTGCGCTTCGAAGATAGCGCTCAGAAAAAATGTCTTCCCTCAATCCGATATTGTAGCTTACTTCCTCAAAAGTCACGATTGTGCGGTGTCCATTCTTAACGTTGGCCATGGTTCGTTGCATAATCGTCGCAATCCCCTGGACCGATTCGATTTTGCCTGCTGTGAAGATCTTGTACAGGTCACCACGTTTATCATAGTATTCCTCTTTTAGTGGTAAGAAGGTCTCTTGATCAATCCATGAGACTTTGCGGCTGTAGAAAGCGCTTTTTTCTTCCTTTGGTATGCTTTCTACGACATTCACAGATTTGCCGTTTAGCTCTTCTTCAGCATTTAGTGTGTGTGTATCTTCCACAACTTCTCGGCCGGAAATATCCTCGTAAGTAAAATCTGAGCCCACGAAACTGGAATTTTTATCATTGGCTGCAATTCGGCGCACCAGTTTAATAGATGGCACATACAGCCAGCGGTCATCATTTTTTCCAAGATACTTCCAGATCATAAAAGTCATCTCTCGAACATCGGCCGGTCGGTGGAAATACATGTAATACTTTTGCTCACCACTCTCGCCTTTATTGAGGCGGAGCATGGTCAACTCACGGATTCGTTCCTTCCCGCTCTTACTGATAAGTTTCATCAAGACCTTAGCTTTCATATCTTTGCCTACATAGAAAAATATCTGCTGAGATTTATTTATGATTTCCTGCCCGGATAGCTTTTCCTGGGATTCAGCCAATCCATGGGTCAAAAGCACAGAAAAAATCGTCATTGAAGTGATGAATCGGATTAATTTTTTATCTAGCATAGGTTCCTCCTTTGCTTATCTTTTCATAAATCTAAATCCCACCATTCGCATCAAAGCAGGAAGAAGTATCAAGGTCGTCAGCGTGCTGAAGGACATCAACATGGCAAAAAAGGCTCCGACAGTAACATACGGCGTCAAACTGGCAAACACCAGGGGTAAGAATCCAAAGATGATGACAAAGGCATTTCGAGAAATGGCTCGAGCCGGCTCCTGAAATATGTAGCCGATGGTGTTTTCCAAATCGCCGCACTCTTGAAACTTGCGTCGGAATCTCTGGATGAAATGAATGGCGAAATCAATGGACAGGCCGAGAGCCAGCGACGAGCAGACAGCGATGGGCATGTCATAGTCTTTCCCGATGAAACCGATTAAGCCATAGGACAGAACAATCGCAAAAGTTAAGGGCATCATCGAGATAAAGGCCAAACCAGGGGAGCGAAATAGAATGAGCATCAAAATAAACACGGCTAAAAATCCACCCAGCACGGCTTTCAGCATACCTTTCACCATCAAGTCCTGCCAGACCTTATTGATGTAAGTGAGGCCGGACCAGCGGATTTCAATGCCTTCGGGAACATGGTTATTATCGAAGAACTGCTGCACAGCCTGTTCAACCTTTTCCATATCCCGGTTGTCCCCCCGTTTCATTTGCACCCAAATATTGGCCTTCTGGTAATCATAATCCACAAAGTTATCAAGGTCGTTGGGGTTGCCGGACATAAGAAAAAGAAACAGATATTGTCCGATTTCATCCTGGCTTTCAGGAATTCTGTTCTGGGCTTCAGACCCTCCTTTTAGTACTCGTTCTACCCGCTTCACGATATCTGCCACCGAGGAGGTCTTGCCCACCACATCCCTTTCTTCTAGATATTTTTGAAGTTCGCTGATGTAGGCCATGACTTCAGGCCTTTTGATGTCGTCAGGCTGATGGCCTTCAATAGCCAAATACGCCATATAGGTGCCGCCGAAGTAGTGGTTCATCACTCGGTCAGCTATACGGATTTTGTGGTCTTCGTTGAACCAATTCACAGGGTTATCGTTCACCACAATTTTGGTGAGTCCCCAGATTCCAACAGCTAAAAGGGCTGCAGCTCCAAATACGATTATTCGACTTTGCCCAAAGGCAAAACGACCCACTCCGGGCAGAAGCTTAGTTAAAAGCGAAGGCTTCTTTTCTCGCTTCGCGACCTTGGCTGATAGTTTTTCTTCCCTAATCAGCATAATGGATGCCGGGATAAGGGTCACCGTCAAAAGCCAGGCGGCCATGACGCCAATAGCCACAAAAGCACCGAAAACTCGGACCGGTGGGATAGCGGCCAAAGTCAGAGAGCCAAATCCGACGGCCGTCGTTATGGATGTATAAAACATCGGGGTAAAGAGCTCGTCCGTAACCGCCAGGAGGGTTTGCTTCCGGTCTTGCAGTGCAGGATAGCGGTCGTAAAATTCACTCAAAATGTGGACGGAATCCAGCACGGCTATAGGCATCAAAAAGATGGGTATCATGGAGCTCATGATGTGTACTGTAAAGCCAAGGCCAATCATTGCGCCCATGCCCCAAGCCACGCTGAACATGGCTACAATCATCGGAGAAACAACGAGCGAGGCCTTGCGAAACAAAAAGAACATCAGCAGAAAAATCACAAGGCCGATCAGTGGAGCCAGGATGCCCATTTGTAAAAACATCTCAGAGCCAAAGGTATCCTCTGCAACCGGCAGGCCAGCGATGTAGTAATTTTGACCTCTTCCCAATTCCTTTTGCACCACCGACTCGATTTCCTTGGAAATGTCGTAGCTCATATCTTTTTGCTGAATGGGGATATACAGGGCTACAGCATCACCGTCTTTAGAGACGATCTTCTCAACAAAGAGCGGATTATCATAAATGCTCGCTTTGATGGCCTCAGCATCCTCTTTTGTTTGGGGCACGGTCTCCATGATTCGCCGCACCTGCATCATCCCACCCTCGGAGATGACATTATCTGTTGTGGTGAAGCTTATGACATCCTCAATGACTACTCCATCGATTTTCAGGATATCTTCAGTGATGCGGGCGATCTTACCTAAAGTTTCGGTTTGAAAGATACCGTTTTCATCTGTGATGCCCAAAACAATAATATCCCGGATACCAAAGTCCTTTTTTACCTGATCATAGAACACCCGATCGGATTGATTCGCTTCAAGCATGTTTTCCGGGTCGGTGTCGATATGGGCCTTAGGGAATTGGAACAGAAACAAGCCGGTCAGGACTAGTATCAGGATGATGACCAGTTTAGGGTGATCAATCGAAAAATAGGTCAACTTTTTAAGCATGCTTTCCTCCTCATTAGATATCAATCAGAAGCAGCCAGTTTCGCTTTTATTTCAAGTTTTGAATACCCTTCATTAGTTTCTCGTTCTCTTTTAATTGTTCGAAGAGCACCTCTCTCATAATATCGCATGCTTGGATCACTTTAGGATTTGCAATCCGGTAATAAATGTTGATGCCATCCCTTCTTGACGCCAGTATTCCCTTCTGCCGCATTACCGCCAAATGTTGGGAGATATTTGCCTTAAGAGCACCCACGCGTTCCGCCAATTCGTTTACGGTCATATCTTTATCGCGTAAAGCATTCAATATCTCAAGGCGTTTGGCATTTGCTAATGTCTTGCAGACATCAGCATGAAGTTCATAAATTCTTTTATTCATATTAAGCCACCCGATAAATAACCTGATTTATTCATAAATATCTGAATTATATAGTTTCGAAATCATGAAACAATTATACAAAAAATAATCTTATTGTCAAGGTTTCTGCACAAAAAAATTTACTGCGGCTGGGAAATTTTACATTTGCCTTGGATTAAGGCTTGCTTGCCTCTAAGTTCCAGCGTCCTTCTATATTTTTAGCACTTAAGGGATCTTTTTAACTTCATCAATGAACTGCTTCGCTATCTCAACCTTAATATTATTTATTTTAATGACATTACTTCATTTTTATTCTAAAACCCTTAGCCTGACAATCCGTTCAAAATAATTACCCTTCATCCCTTCTTTTCCTTTTCCCTTTACAGATTCTCCCTTAGTTAGCATCACTTGGAGCTTTAATTCGGCATCCTGAGCATCATCACCAGGTCGGACGCTCATAGGAAGGGCAGTAATTTTTGCTCCTTCAAATCCTTTCAGCTTATCGCCTACGACTCGGCATGATAAGGGTAAATTTACATTCCATCCAGGAGCAAACTTTGACATTGAATTGCTTTTTATCCTCTGAGGATCTACATACAACCAGGCGTTTCTGAAAGGAGCTTCTACTTTATCTCCTTTTTTGCGGCCGATCACAGTTAGAACTGTTCTAATCTCACCTCTCTGTACCTCAATCAAGAAACTGCCGTCAGCTTGCATAAGGGACTTTTTGGTCTCTTTATCCAGAATATCAATAATTGTATTCGCCTCATCCTGCCAGGGACCATTGTTGGCATGGCAGACAAGGCAGTTTTTAGATTTACTCAAAAGACCTACAGCAGGGGGATAGGAAAAAGAATACTGATAAAGACATATTACTAGCCCCAATACTGATAATAATATTAGGATGGTTTTAGCTTTCATTTTCTCTCCTCTTTATTTTGTCTCAAAAAATATTTCCTTGCTAAAGACTCCATCGATAGCCTAACAAAATACCTGGGATATGGATTTCTGCCAATCATCTCTTCTTTATCAAAGAGGTAATATTTCGTAAAGAACTAGAGATAATCTACTCAAATCCAGCCAAATCGAATGAGTGATTTGCTTGCTTTCCAGGCAAAAAGTGCGGCCATTCCAATAAGAATGATGGTTAAAATTGGATTGAAGGCATCGTAAACTTGTAACCCTAAAATAATGGCAGTAATCACTAAGAACAGGCAGAAAGTTGCCAATCGCTTACGCTTGACTCGATAAGGTTTTAATTGGGCAGCAAAGTTATCGGGCGCGGCGTCACCGGGGCCTATTTGAGACATAAGGGATTCAATTTTAGGCTGAAGGTTGAAATGGACATTAGATAATAAACTCATGAGAGTGAATAAGATGAGCGTTTTAGTTAGCATAATCCAACTTTTCCAAAGGGTCTCAATGCCTAACGGACCAAAAATCAGAAGTAACACACCAGAAACTGCTACCGTGCATTGGAATACGTAACATCTGGTTGCACCCCTTCGGATTATATTCTCCATGTATCGATCAGTATTGTAGTTAAATGATGATCCCAATAAAGCTCGTTCATTAACGACAATAAGATTAAACAAAGGCACTGACATGAACACGAAACCTATCACATGAAGAAATTTCAATACATTGTTAAAAACTTCCATAATTCCCTCCTCTGATTGCCTTTCATTTTATGAGGTTTAGCTAACCTGATTTATTCATAAATTATGCCGACATCAATATTTATTTTCATTGATATCTACTCGTTACGCTGATTTCACCTTTAGTAGAACATTCAATCCGCCTCAAATGCGTTACTTTTTATTATATGTCGGCATAATTTACCCTTTGGGCGGATCGATTTCACCGCATCTGCTTCGTTACAGTGCATTTGCGGTGAAGAACCACAGCTGCATACCCTGTGCCTCGCATCCGATGACATATATTTTAAATAACATCGTCGTTGCGAGCGGAGCGTGGCAATCCGGCAAACTTGATCCGTGAATAATCCAGGCTAATATCTTTTTATCTCTTTAAAAATAATCTAATCTTGAGCATCAGTAATACTTTTATTTTTCTGGTCCTACGCAAAATTAGGTGCGCTGTAGTTTTTATGGGAAAAATTCCTACTATATTAAATTATCCTCTTCAAAGCTATTTCCGATAATGCCTATCATCCCAAGAGGCATTATACGCTGATGAAAATCCTTGTCAATTATTATAGACAGCATGTTACAAAGGAAGCATCTCCAAAACCTTTGTCATGAACATAGCAGCCAGTTATCACGGAAATGGAGATGCTTACCGTTACAAAATAAATATTGAAAATTAGTAAACCTGTGTGATATTATATTACTATCACGATAGAAATTATAAAATATATAAATATAATAATAAAATTGTTAGAGAAGTGAGTATTCCTAATCTAAAAAAAAAGAATTATTTCTTATTGATTCCAAAAAAGAGGAGGTGTGTTATGAAGCACATGATTTTTTTGATGGTTGTAACCCTGATATTACTCGGAGCTTTATTCTCTGGTAGTGAGCTCAGGGCACAAGAACATCCTGGTGAGCACCCAGGGAAGGCAGAAAAAATCAAACCCGACCAGGTCAAAGAGGCTATTCTCGACTACATCCGTTTGGACACAAAGCTGAAGGGAGACTCTTTTTTAATCTGGGACGATAAAGAACAAAGGGTCTGGAATCTTGATTTCTCTGAACTTCATAAAAAGGTGATGGTCCTCGAAGATAAGACTTATTTTGCGTGTGTTGATTTCAATGCGCAAGTGAAACAGCCTGATGGATCAGTAAAAACAGCTACTCTCGACATTGATTTCTGGCTGGAAAAAGGGGAAGACGGCAATTTAAAGGTAAGTATGATAAAGATCCATAAGGTTGGAGGCGTGCCAAGGTATAAGTATGAAGGAGATAAGATTAAACAGATTAAGGAATGAGGAAAAAGAGAAATATCTCGCAGAGAAATGTTGGTCTGGGTGTTCTCATTTGCCTTTGTATTGTCATTGTTCTTTTTAGTATGAGAGGTTTTTCTATGAAGAGCGAATTGAACTCTGAAGAAGCAAAAAAAGTCCATCAATCCAATGATTCTTCTTCCGATAGAGAGAACGGCCACAACCGTCTCATTTTTGAGAAAAGTCCTTACCTTCTGCAGCATGCTGATAATCCAGTTGATTGGTATCCCTGGGGTGAAGAAGCCTTCTTGAAAGCGAAAAAAGAAGATAAGCCTATCTTTCTCTCCATTGGCTATTCTGCCTGCCACTGGTGTCAGGTGATGGAGCGAGAATCATTCGAAGATGAAGAAGTCGCTCAACTCATGAATCATTATTTTGTTGCCATCAAAGTGGATAGGGAAGAACGTCCGGACATTGACAACATTTACATGACTGTCTGTCAATATATGACCGGTTCTGGTGGTTGGCCTTTGACTATCATCATGACACCGGACGAAAAGCCCTTCTTCGCCGGCACCTATTTCCCCAAACAAGCTAAATTTGGACGGTCAGGATTGATGGAGATCCTTAATCAGATCGCTTCACTATGGGAAAAGGACCGGCCGAGTGCTCTTCAGGCTGGAAACCAGGTCACTCAGACTATTAAGAACATATCCTCATCTCCAATGAGTGGAGATCTTACAAAGGAGAATCTGAAACAGGCCTATCAAAAGTTTAAGGATAGTTTTGACGAAACCAATGGTGGTTTTGGCCTGGCACCCAAGTTTCCAAGTGCCCACAATCTTTCACTCCTTTTACGCTGGTGGAAGAGAAGCGGTGAGGAGAAAGCTTTAAAAATGGTTGAAAAAACCTTAGATGCCATGTGGAAAGGAGGAATGTATGATCACTTGGGTTTTGGTTTTCACCGCTATTCCACTGATTCCAGATGGCTCGTTCCCCACTTTGAAAAGATGCTCTATGACCAGGCAATGCTTGCCATTGCCTATGTTGAGGCCTACCAGGCGACAGGGAAGGCGCAATATGCAGAAGTAGCCAGGCAAATCTTCACTTATGTTCTGAGGGATATGACCTCTCCTGAAGGAGCTTTTTACTCTTCCGAGAATGCCGATAGTGAAGGAGAAGAGGGGAAATTCTATGTCTGGACGCAAGATGAAATCAAGGCGATCCTTGGAGAGGAGCATGGAGATTTCTTCTGCCGATTTTACGGCGTAACGAAAAAGGGCAATCTTGAAGGAAGCAGGAGTGTACTTCACATAAGCAGATCACTTGAAGCATTTGCCAGGAATGAAGGAATGACGCCTGATGAACTCAAGAAAATTCTAGAACAATCTCGCCAGAGACTGTTTGCTGCTCGCGAGAAAAGGATTCATCCTTCCAAAGATGACAAGATTCTCACTGATTGGAACGGACTCATGATTGCTGCTTTTTCCAAAGGAGCTCAGGCGCTGAATGAGCCCGAGTATGCTGGTGCCGCCCGTAATGCGGCTGATTTCTTGCTAAAAGAACTACGCCGTAATGATGGCCGACTTCTGCATCGGTATCGAGAAGGCGAAGCTGGTCTGCCAGGCTATATTGATGATTATGCCTTCCTTGTCTGGGGCTTGACCGATCTTTACGAGGCTACCTTTGAAGCGCGTTACTTACAGGAGGCACTGACTCTCACTGATGATATGCTAAAACTATTCTGGGATGACAAAGAGGGAGGTCTCTATTTCACCGGTGCCGATAATGAAAAGCTCATAGCCAGGATGAAAGATGTCTATGATGGAGCGATACCTTCTGGGAACTCCGTAGCCTCTCTGAATCTCCTTCGTCTTGGCCGGATAACCATGAGGCAGGAGCTCGAAGAAAAGGCGGAAAAGGCAATAGAAAGCTTCGGCAAGACGATCAGCCGCTCACCAACTGGGTTTTCACAGTTTCTCATTGCCTTGGACTTTGCTGTTGGTCCGACAAAAGAGATTGTTATTGCTGGTGATTTGCATCAAGAGGATACCAATCTAATGCTGCATACGATTCGCAGCCGTTTTCTTCCGGGAAAGGTTTTAATCCTCCATCCAGAAGGTGAAGAGGGCAAAGCCATTGAGAAAATTATACCTTTTATAAAGGGTCAGAATAAAATCAATGAAAAGGCTGCAGCCTATATTTGTGAAAACTACACATGTAAATTGCCTACCACAGATGTGCAAAAAATGATTTCGTATATTGAATCTGAATGATTGAAAAGTGTGCGGATTAAATTCAAGTTTCCATTTTCGATTGCTTGACAATAAAAATAAGGGGAAATATATCTTAAAACAAGATATAATAATTAATATAACAAAGGAAAAATAAGATGATAAAGCTCACAAGAAAAACTCAATATGGAATAAAAGCATTGTTAGATTTATCTTTACATGAAAAAGGTAGCCCTGTTTTTTTAAAAGAGATCGCTAATAGAGAAAATATTCCTCTTAAATACCTAGAGCAGATTTTTATTTCCTTAAAAATAGCTGGTTTTGTTCGAAGTAAGAGAGGCGCTCATGGAGGATATCAATTAATAAAACCGGTTGAAAAGATAAGAATTAGTGAAGTCATCCAGGCTTTAGAAGGAGATTGGAATTTAGTCGAGTGTGAAGAGATGGAGAGCTGCTGTTCCACCCTTAATGCGTGTGTAATTTATGAAGTTTGGGAAAAGGCAACGAAAGCCTTGAGTTCTGTTTTTGAAGGAACTTCTCTTAAGGATTTACTGCAAAGGTATGATATTTTAGGACAGAACAAGGAAGAACTTTTAAAAATGAAGCAAAAATGGCTTCATTAAAAAGAAATTGCTATTCCCGTAGTTAATGCCCAATCAGAAGCTTCATTGATTTCTAACCGGTCCCACTGACAACCCCCCAGAAAGTCTTTGTTCATCACCGCATGTATTCTAAACCATGTACCTAAGCACAGAGTTAACTTTTTCGTGCGGATGGGATCAATCGATATTTCTGATGCGCTTGAGAAGAGCTTCTTATACTTATAAAAAAGCCATCTTGCAAAGATGACAAAAGAAGATAGTGGAAATATAAAAATAAGTGGCAAAACATAATTTGACAGATTATAATTATTTTAATAGGATTTTTTTTATAAGGAATATATGAGCGGGCTAAAAGACAAGAAAAAACAAAGAAAAGAATTTGAAGAGATAGCTTTGGTACATATTGATTCATTATATCGAACAGCTTTATATATGACTAAAGATGAACAAGAGGCTGAAGATTTAACTCAAGAAACTTATCTTAAGGCTTATCGTTTTTTTGCTAATTTTGAGCCAAGAACAAATTGTAAAGCATGGTTATTTAAAATACTGCAAAATAATCATTTAAATAGATGCCGAAATAAAAGTAAAGTTTCTTTTTTAGAAGAATTTAATGAAATTAACCCGTATTGTTTTCAATTGATCCAAGAAGAGGAGAGTAATCCTGAGAAGAATTTTTTTAAAAATTTATCGAGTAAACATATCAGACGAGCTATAGAAGATTTGCCTGAAGAGTGGAGATTGACTGTAATTTTGGCTGATATAGAAGATTATTCTTATAAAGAAATAGCAGAAGTAACTAAATTTCCTATAGGAACTGTGATGTCAAAACTGCATAGAGGGAGGAATTTGTTACGAAAGAAACTTCTGAAGTATGTTAAGGAAGAAAAATTGATAAAGGAGTAAGGAGATGGACCATCTGGAAGCAACAAAACATATTTATACCTTTTTAGATGATGAATTGTCTCAAAAAAAAGGATTAGCCCTAAAGAAGCATATAGACTCTTGCTCTGATTGTCAGCAGAGAATAGCAACTGAGAATAAGTTGCGATCTGTCCTCAAGGAGAACCTTCTCAAGCAAAAAACTCCTTTTTACGTAAAAGAGGAGATAAAGAACGAAATGGAGAAAATTGATAGAGAAAGCGTTATCCGAGAAAAATATAGAATTCCTTCTCAGCTAAGACCTATATTTGTTTCTATGTTAGGAGGGCTCATATTTTTAGGAGTCATCTCTGGGATTTTCTTTTATAAATGGCAAGAGGCTACAAGGGAGTCAACAATTTTTCCACGATTAGCAGCCAAACATATTGTCTTTGCTTCTCAAGAGAATCTCGTTGATATTTCAAGCAGTGATATGGAAGAACTCGTTACTTGGTTTAAAGGAAAGGTGGACTTTCCTTTTTCAGTGCCTTTTTATTCTGAGGAGCTAGACCTTTTAGGAGGAAGACTTTCTGAATTACATCAGAAGGGGGCTGTTCATTTATTTTATCAATGGGGGGATTGTCAATTTTCCTTCTTTACTTTTGAGTGTGCGACGAAAAACTTTCCTGGGGCTCATAGGAAAGAATATAATGGGAAAGAATATTATATCGCTAAATATAATGATCAGTTTATTATTCTTTGGATGAGCAATGGTCTAGGTTATGCTCTTGTGTGTGATGATGAGGAAGAACTTTTTGAGATTGCCTCTCAGATATTATAATCTGAATTTTTCATAAAAACTGTCGACACCCCATTTTTTTTTCGAAGATACTAGCTTTTTACTTTAACTTTTCTCCGTAAATAATCCAGGTTAGAAAATTTAAGAATTTTTTATTATTGGGAATAATTCCACGCTTACTTTTGTTGTATATAGTGAATTCTAAAATGACGGATTTACAATTTTATTAGCGTAAAGGCAAATTACCTCACTAATTGGAGGCACTTACAAATGATTAAGACTGCAATCAAGAGCCCCTACATTATCATCGTTGTGGCCCTAGCGATTATTGTCTTGGGGATCACTTCCTACCAGAAGATTCCAGTGGACCTCCTTCCCATCTTTAAAACACCTGCAGTTCAGATTATAACCTTTTACCCGGGTATGCCGCCGGAGGTGATGGAGCGAGACATCATGAGCCGCCTGGAAAGATGGACAGGTCAATCAGTAGGTATCGAACATCAGGAGGGCAAAGCAATGCTTGGGGTGTGTATTGTCAAGGACTTCTTCCGCGAGGGGATCAGTCTGGATACGGCTATGAGCCAGGTCACGTCCTACGCGGTTAGCGACATGTTTTACCTGCCACCGGGCACAATCCCACCCATGGTTATGCCTTTCGATCCCATCGCTACAGTGCCGCTCTGTCTTGTAAGTGTATCCAGTCCCGGGATGAATGAGAAAGAGCTTTACGACATCGCTTACTTCGAGCTTCGAAATCGTCTGCAGTCCATCCAGGGAGTTATCGCTCCCGCGGTGTACGGCGGGAAGCTCCGGCGGATTTTGGCCTATGTTGACCGCGCCAAGCTCGAGGCGCGCGGACTTTCTCCCATGGATGTTGTCAATGCCCTTAAAAGACAGAATGTCTTCATTCCTGCGGGAAGTATCAAAGCCGGTGACATCGATTACCAGATCTTCGCCAATGCCATGCCGCCACGAGTGGAGCAGCTCAACGATATTCCCATTGCTATCCGCCATGGCTCTCCTGTACTGCTGCGAGACGTTGCGCGTGTCAGGGACAGCAGTCAGATTCAAACGAATATCGTTCGCATCAATGGACGAAGACAAGTCTACATCCCTATTTACCGTCAGCCAGGCGCAAATACTATTCAAATTGTCGATGCTATCAAGCGCAACCTCAGCCGGATCCTACAACGGCTTCGCGAGATGGATCCCAGAGCAAAGGACCTGGCACTCGAGGTAGTGCTAGATCAATCGGTATACGTCCGCAATTCGATAAAAGGGCTTGAAATCGCAGGAGCATTGGGAGCAATCCTAGCAGCCCTTGTCGTATTCCTCTTCCTTGGTAATATCCGGTATACTGTGATTATCGTCCTGGCAATCCCACTTTCTATCCTTGTAGCTATCATTGGACTTTTTTTCAGTGGGAATACAATTAATGCGCTCACACTGGGAGGTCTTGCCCTTGCTATTGGCATCTTGGTGGACCAGTCCATTGTCGTGCTCGAAAATATTGGACGTCACTGCCGCATGGGGAAGCCAGCTCCTCAGGCTGCCTATGATGGTGCGAAAGAAGTTGCACTTCCTATATTTGTCTCGACCCTTACCTTAGTCATTGTCTTCTTCCCAATTGTTTTTCTCTCCGGCATGGCAAGGTTTTTATTCACTCCGCTCGCCATAGCAGCGACCTTTGCTATCATAGCCTCCTACCTTATTTCTATCACTCTTATCCCGGCTTACTGTGCGCGCTACCTGAAGCTGGAGAAGAAAGTGGATAAGGATGCGTCCAATGAGGAAGGAGAAGGGGATACCTACCATGACCTAGATAAGGACAAAGGCGGAAATAAACCTGGAGATTCCTGCCCAACCGAAGAAAGGAAGATATCGAGCCGTTACACCGCCCTCGTAGAGAAGGCACTTAGTAAACCATACATTGTCCTTGTGCTTGGCGGAGCAGCTGTGCTGCTGGTCCTATCCTTATTTCTCCTCAGTCGTACCGGGACCGAGCTTTTTCCTCAGGTCGATGCGGGTCAGTTCCAAATATTCGTCCGTCTTCCGTCTGGCAGCCGCATTGAAAAGACCGAAATCACCATTGCAGAAATCGAGAAATTGCTTATTGAGGAAATGGGAGAGCCTGACCCTGAATACCCCAAAGTCGAGCGTCAGCCGGATTCGAACCTCAGGATACTTATTTCTAACATGGGGGTTCTAATGGATTGGCCCGCCGCTTATACACCCAATACAGGGCCCATGGATGCATTCATATTGGTTCAGCTTAAGAACAAAAGTGGAATGCCGGATACTTTCGAATATGTTTCCCGAATTCGAGAGAAACTTCGTGACCGCTTTCCAGGCGTGGAGTTCTCCTTTGATACGGGAGGCATGTTGACGGCTGCACTCAACATGGGGGAACCTGCGCCCATACATATCCAGGTTGCAGGAAGTAAGCTTCAAATTTCCCACCGCATCGCCAGTATCGTTGCGCGTGAAATGTCGAAAGTACAGGGTGTGACAGATGTCCGCATTGCACAACGGCTCGACTACCCAATCATCCAACTGGAGATCGACAGGATAAAAGCCGCCTATGCTGGAATAAATGCTGAGGAAATCATGAAGAACCTGGTTACCACTACCAATTCCAGCATTAACTTCGATCCAGCCTTTTGGATTGATGAGAAGACTGGCAACCATTACTTCATTGGTGCCCAGTACGCCGAGTCAGACTTGAACTCGCTGGAAACGCTGAAAAATATCCCTGTTACTGGTTCCGACAGCAAAGCCCCTGTTCCGCTTCGTACCCTTGTCCAGATGACCCGTAAAACCGGACCTACAGTAATCAACCATAGGAATATCACTCGTGTGATGGATATCTATGCATCGGTTCTTCCTGAGTACAAAGTTGGCTCTGTGGTTGCGCGGTTAGAGGACCGTCTCCAGAAATCCGAGGAACTCAGGCCAATCCCCAGGGTTTCTGACAGAGGTGTTTATTTCGAGGTTACAGGATCAGAGTTCGCCGGAAAAGGCTACTCCTACAATATGAGGGGTGAGGTAGAGATCATGAGGAATTCATTCAGACAGTTCGCATTCGGACTAGTGATCGCTGTCATCCTCATTTACCTGGTGATGGTGGCACAGTTCCGGTCCTTTGTGGAACCTTTCATCATCTTACTGACAGTACCCCTTGGTTTCATTGGAGTGGGATTATTACTGTTTTTAAGCGGAACAGCCCTGAACATCCAATCGTTTATGGGAATCATCATGATGATCGGCATTGTCGTTGAATATAGCATCGTCCTCGTCGATTTTGCCAATCGGCGGGTCGAGGAAGGTGTAGACATCCGGAGGGCGATTCTCGATGCCACCCAGGTGCGGCTGCGTCCGATCCTGATGACATCGATGACGACCTTTCTGGCCATTCTGCCCATGGCTTTTGGTTTCGGTGGAGGAGAGGCCAATGTGCCGCTTGCCAGGGCCATTATCGGTGGCGTTCTTGGCGCTACTGTCCTGAGCCTGTTTGTGGTGCCATGTATCTATATCATCTTAAAGCGTCCCTCCCGTGCTAGAGGTCCTGCGATAGATATTGCAACAAGAGCGTAATAAGAAAAAACTTATAGGAGAGAGTAGATGAATAAAATGGTCGCATCAAAGATCGTAATCACACTCCTGGTAACGTTAAGCTGTGTGTATTTTTCAGCTTGTCGGAAGGCCGATAGCACACAGGAAACGGGGATACATGCAGATGAAGGTCTGCCGACCGTTGTCATAGTGAATCCTGCCCGAGATGAAGTGAAACAGAGTCTGATGCTTTCTGGAAGTCTAGAGCCTTACGAAAAAGCGGCCCTCTACGCCAAAGTCACTGGATTTCTAGAAAAAGTCTATGTGGACATAGGCGATGTGATCAAGAGAGGAGATATGTTGGCCCGGCTGACAGTGCCTGAGGCACTGTCAGAACTAAAGCGTGCGGAGGCGGAAGTTGTCAAGGCCAAAGCCAATGCCGGACTAGCTGTCATCACCTATAGGCGCCTTGCAGATCTTCAGACTTTGGAACCCGGAGCCATCACTCAACAAGACGTGGATCTCGCATCTGCACAGCTTGGGATAGCACGTGCCGAGGTGCAAGTCTCCGAAGCTACGGTTACAAGGTTTCGAACCTTATTGTCTTATACGACGATCCGTGCACCCTTTGCTGGCACAGTAAAAAGAAGGTTTGCGGACACCGGCATGTTGATTACAGCAGGTGCCACGAACAGCGAACCTATCGTCGAAGTTGTACGCACAGATAAACTTCGATTGGTCATATATATTCCTGAATCGTTGGCACCTTATGTTCGGCGGGGCCAGAAAGTTCTGTTCACCCTTGATGCGTTCCCCGGGGAATCTTTTGAGAGAACTGTCTCTCGGATTGCAGGAGCTCTTATGGAGGATACAAGGAATATGCGGGTGGAGATCGACATCGATAATGCATCAGGTAAATTTCTTCCAGGAATGTACGCGACCGTTCATCTCGCTTTCAAGGACATCTCCGATGCACTAACGATCCCAGCAACCGCTGTGCAAGTTAAGGAGGGCAAGACATGTATCTGTACCGTCGAGGATGGAGGCATTCACTGGATTCCAGTGACGATCTTGCAGGACGATGGCGCAGAGGTTGTAGTGGCGGGCGAACTGAGGCCAGGAGCAGCAGTAGTTGTGGCGGGGCCAACGCTTCTCGAAGAGGGCCAGAAGGTCCAAATGAGAAAGGAAGGAGCAATAAAGTGATGTGGAATCCACTGAAGATACTTTCTATATATCCTCTAGTGTGTTATTGCCGGATAGGGCTTCTGGGATTTGTGCTCTGCGTAAGTGGCTGTTCAACTTATCAGCATAGGTACCCAGTAGTACCTGATATCTTGAAATCACCCTATGAACAGAAGGGGGAACTGCCTTCCGATCTAAAAGACGTGGCCATCGAGGTGCATAAGAGTGATCATAATGAAAACAAGGCAGAGGTGAAAACGATTCAGCGAATCAGTCTCGCCAATGCACTGGACCGGGCTCTTGCAGAAAATGTGGATATAGGTCTTGCCCGGGCTGAAGAACAGATTGCGCAAACAAAAGATCAGGTCTCTAAAGGAGTCCTGTTGCCGGTTTTGGAATTCAGCGGAGGAGCCGCACGAACCGATGGCCGGGTCCAGGGAAGTTTTGGCGAACTTCGTGATGTGGAATTTAACACTTATAATCCACAGGTCGCCATGGGCTACCATATAAACCTCGGATCGCAGATTCATAAAGCGCTGGCTACACGGCGCGATCTGGACTTCGCTGTTCTCCAAACGCTGCACACCGAGCAGCGCCTTCTACTCCGTGTTATCGAACTTTATCAGAATCTAGCCCTGTCAAGAATAGGCATAAAGATTGCCGAACAGCTTGTTGCCGACAGTGAGCAGTTTGTACGCATCGCTTCAACAAGAACGGCCTTAGGTGTTGGCTTGGGCTCAGAGGTGGCTCGTGCAAAAGCAAAGCTTGCTTCAGATCGCCAGCAATTAGTGCAGGCGCGAAACATATGGGAAACCTCCAGTGTACGGCTGGCAGTAGTCCTCCGGCTAAATCCCCGTGTGCTTCTTGAACCCACTGATGAGAAGTTGGTGCCCATAAATCTCATCCCATCACCTGAAACTTGGAAAGTAGAAGAGAATGTCAGAGTGCGTCCCGATATAAAAGCCGCTGTTCGGCGTACGATGGCTGCATCTCACCAGGTGTCTGCTGCATGGTGGGATTTGCTTGGTCCTGAACTCACTGCCGAGGTGCGGCAGATCTACATAGGCGATCGCTTGAGTAGCGGTTTTAATGACCGGACAGATTCCAGGCTCTTACTTTCCTGGACATTCTCTTTTGACAAAATCGGTCGGATAAATCAACGTAAGGCCGAAGAAGCTTTGGCCCGGCTTAATTTGATGAAAATAGAAGACAAAGCGTTTGGTGAGGTGCAGATTGCAAGGCAAGAAATTCATGCGGCTATGGAACGGATACGACTGGCTAAAGATGGACTCGAAGCAGCACAATCCAACCATCACATCAGCTTGGCTCGGTTTCAGGCTGGTATGGCCATCGTACTTGAGGTGCTCGATGCAGAGGATGCACGTGCCCAGGCACAGCTGGACATCGCTCTCTCCATTGTCGCCTTCAATCTGGCACAAGTGAGGCTCCTGACTGCTGCAGGGATCATCCATCGGGATCTTTTTGGCAGGTAGCAGTCAAGCACCCATAACAAGAAGTCAGAATGGATCATCGAGTAGCAACTAAACATATTTATGCTTTTTTAGATGATGAATTGTCTCATAAGGAAAAACTAGCCCTAAAGAAGCATATAGACTCTTGCTCTGATTGTCAGCAGAGGATAGCCTGCGAGCATAAGCTGAGATCTGTCCTTAAGGAGAGCCTTCCCGAGGATAAAGCCCCTTTTTGTTTAAAAGAAAAGATTAGGAGCGAAATAGAGAAAATTGACAGAGAAACCGTTATTTGGATTAAATATAGAATTCCTCCTCAGCTCAGACCAATCTTTTCTTTTATGTTAGCAGGACTCATAATTTTAGGAGTCATCTCTGGTATTTTCTTTTATCAATGGCAAAGAGCTACGAGGGAGTCAACTATTTTTTCTCTATTAGCTGCCAAACATATTGTCTTTGCTCTTCAGGAGGATCCGATTCAGATAACAAGAGGTAATGCTGGGGAACTCGTTGACTGGTTTAAAGGAAAAGTGAGCTTTCCTTTTTCGATGCCTATTTTTTTTGAGGCTCCGGATTTTTTAGGAGGAAGGCTTTCTGAGTTACATCATAAAGGAGCAGTGCATTTGATTTATCTCTGGGGGGATTGTCGGGTTTCCTTCTTTACTTTTAAGAGTATGGCTAAAGATTTTCCTCAAGGTTATAGAAGAGAGTATAAAGGAAAGGACTGTTACATCACCAAGTATAATAATCAACTTATTATTCTTTGGAGAGGCGAAGGTAAATTAGCGCACGCTCTTGTATCTGATGATGAGGAAGAACTCTATGAAGTAGCCTCTCAAATAATGTAGATAGGAATAATTCTGAAACGTCATTTTTTTGGCTAAACGGCTCTCTCCTTAAAAAGAAATTGCTATTCCCGTAGTTAATGCCCAATCAGAAGCTTCAGTAGAGAATCCTTTTCTGATACCAAAATCAAAATCAAATCCTCCGCTTTCCCAGATAAAGCCAATCAAGCCCGAATTTTCTGGGTGTCCGTCACGCTTAAAAGAACCATTAGCCTCTGCAACCAATCGAAATCTCCCTTCAAAAGGATACTCGAGTATGATCCCCCAGATACCATGAGGAGCAAATTCTTCTCTATCGAGTTCTCCACCTAAATTAAGATGGTAAACTAAATCAGATGTTTTGCCTGAGAAGACCACAATACCTTCAATGCCTGCTTTCCTTTCACCCTCAACTGTGGAAGGAAGAAGGACCCCCAGTTCTACAGCAAAACTTGATCCTTCTTTGTTCTGAAGTAATCCCTCGCGCAATACTCCTTTTAAGAACAGGGCTGGTTCTGTCAACTCGCTATCTCGGTCTTTCCCTTCCTTGTAAACTTGGAGGTCAAACTCACCGACAATCTCCCAATTTTTCGATATTCCATAGTTAATCCTGAGACTTGGAATGAAAATCTCATTTTGCCCTTTATCGTAACTCATACTAAAGAGCCCTAATTCGATTTCCCATTCGTTTTTATCTGCCACTGCGGCATCCGTTGAAACAAAAGGTCTGTAAGCAAAACCATCAGAAACAATAAGCATAAATGAAATTATAAAAAAGGGGAAAGTGGAGAGAAAAATGATTGATGAAATTTTTCTCATATTCTTATCCCTTCTCCTCGTAAAATAATTTTGATGATTCATTCAAACTTCCATTCAATAACCTCTTTTAATGCCCATTCAGGAGATTTATCTTTGTGACAATTATTGCAGCCATTGGGTGTCCCATTCCTGATAGTAGCCAGGGGCGATATGAATGTGAAACTATGGTCTCTTGCATCCCACTTCATAGCGTTTTTACCAGTTTTCGGCATGTGGCACTCGATACATCTGCTTCCCAGATTATTTAACTCGTGATGGGTATGTTCTGAAAGGTCATTTTTGAATACTGCATATAGAGCATTATCTCCATGGCAGGGGAGACAGAGTGAGTTATTCTCGCCAGACTTTACAGTGAAAGAGGTGTAGCGGCTGCCATGCGTGTCATGACAGGTAAAACAACGAAGCCCTTTACGGTACATCTTGCTCTGGATAAAGGTATTTCCTTGAACCCGATTCTTATGAGCATATCCATCAGCCCACATCTCATAGGCATTCTCTCCTGTTGGCTTGGCATAGACCCAATATTTCTTTAAATCCTCCTCTGGCTTATAACCAACAGGCCAGGCATAATTTTCAAACTCACCTTTAGGAGGGCGGCCGCTCATATGGCATTGGAAACAAATCATATTGCCGCGCTCATGATTAAGGTTGGCAGGATTGATGATATGTCCTTTTCCTTCTTCTTCTACATGAAGACTGCCAGGGCCATGGCATGATTCGCAGGTGATGTTCCGTTCTGCAGGTATCTTTGTCTTAGTATTAAAGCCTGTCGTATGGCATCCCTCGCATAATTTTGAGGTGGGGCGCTTATTCCATTCTTTCGGGTAGACGCCCTCCCGTGCCCACCAGTCATTTTTCGGCTGATATGTAACCCATTCCTTTGTTTCTACATTCCACTGGGCAGGTAGCATATAATAGTCATCACCGATCTTTTTTGCATACCGCTGCTTAAATCGGCTTCCGACCAGCATGTCCACATCCTCTAGAGTGAATGGAAGATGGAAATCCTTACTTGAAAAGTCCCCGAGGATATTCTTATTCGGGCCTTCCTTTATCGCTTCCTGTTCCATCTTGCTGTGAAGGGTAGTTTTCCAGCCTTGATAATGTTCTTCATGACATACAGCGCATGACTCTGAGCCTGCATATTCTTTAATACCTTCCTTTTGGGGTTTATCATAAGAATGAGCCAGGAAAACAAGGGCTAGAATCAAAACTAAAATTGCATTTATCAAAACTCCCTTTTTCTTCATAAATTGCAAAATAGATTTTCTCATCATAATCCTCCCCTTAAACTCATTATCTCCAATCACATTTGTTCTTCAAGCAAAAGTTTTTATTTTTCGACCGAGAAGATTAAGAATTTTAGCATTACGTGTCCAGACATTATTTATAGAAATTTGCTTTATTTATCATAGATTCCAAATTTCCCTTATTTTATTGTACAATATTAATATTATATTTCCTATTAATATTATAGATAATATAAATATTCATATTTTTTATCAAGATTAATCAATAGACCCAGTACTAACCAAAACAAAACCATAAAAATCTTGACAAAATTAATTTGTAGAAGTAATAAGATATTATTTATATGTTTGATAGAGAAAATTATTAATATTAAATAAATAGAAAGATTTTTAGAAAAGCGCGATTTCGCACTCTTAGAGAAAAGCAACTATCTCTCATTAATACCAGAAAAGGAGGTCTAAATATGAAAAAACCAATTTTACTGTTGATAGCCATCCTGGCGGTCCTGATTTTTGGACTTGCCTACAGCAGCTCTCAAGCTCAGAAGAGGGAGAGGCATCAACAAGAAGAAGCTCTGAATGCTCTTTATGCTCCGCTTCCCAGCTCGCTGGACGCTCTATATCCCCCGCAAGCAGAACAACCAATTTTCTTGTTCAGGATGATGGAGATGGCGACACCTTATGTGGGCATTGTTGTCGACCTGTTTGAGAATGACCTTCAGAATGCCAAAAATAATTTTGAAAGGTTCAAAGCCCAGTATGTTGATGTCTCGAAACTGGTACCTGAATGGAAGAAAAGTTATCTGCTAGACCCTGTGGAGGAACTTGGGGAAGTCCTAAAGACGGGAGACCAGGATGAAGTAATGGCGGCATATGAGAAAGTAGGTAACATATGTCATGACTGTCACCTAGTGAATATGGTTAAAGTTCAACAAAAATTCCATTGGCAGGATTTTCGGACGATAAAGGTCAAAGACCCTCTGACTGATGAGCAGGTGGATTTTCGCCTACTGATGCAGTATCTCGTCACAAATTTTATAGGAATCAGTGTGGATACTATAGAAGGCCAGAAAGAAAACGCTCAACAACAGTTTCAAGGTTTCAAGGCGAGATTTCAGGCAATGAAGGATACCTGCGAGGAATGTCACGCTACAGAAGAGAGGAAGTATTATGTTGATGAGAGCGTGCAAGCTTTGGTGGATGAGATGGGGAAGGCTTTAAATAAACCTTCTGTTGATCCGAAAGAGGTGGAAACACTTGCCCAGAGGATTGGGATGGAGAGTTGTTTCAAGTGCCATTTGGTCCATCTCCCGGCTGCCATGGTTAAGTATCAACGGGAGAAATGGGAAAATATCAATAGAAATTAAACTTAAAAAAGTGAGGTGAGGTAAATGAATGATATTTTTAAATTGATTTCACTCTCTATCTTGAATTGGCTCCATTTGATTGCGACAGTGGTCTGGATTGGCGGAATAGGCACCAATTTATTGATTCTAATGCCCTCCATGAGAGAGGCTTTGGAGCCTCCGATGATGGGGAAGCTGATGGGCGCGGTGATGAAGAGGTTCCGTAGCTTAGTCTATGCCAGCATTGCGGTACTGGGTGTAACTGGAATTTTGATGAACTTCCTAAATGAGAACTATCTGGGTTTATTGCGGTTCGGAAACCCTTGGAGCCAAATTTCTTTAATCAAACACATCTTCACGGTAGCCTTAATTATCCTCGCAGTATACGCTTTCGAAGGCCTTGGCCCAAAGGTCTCCAGACTTGCCGTAAAAGGTCCTTCACCGGAACTAGCTGGTCTTCAAAGGTTGCAGATCAAGCTTGCCACCACAGGTTTAATCATGGGCATTATAATCCTCCTCTTGACAGGCATAGCAACAGCTATTTCATAGAGAGCTGAGTTCGCATCTCAATCCTGGGGGCTAGTCCGCTACTTATTATAATATCCACTATTTCATTTACAATTTGTCGAGTTCAAAGCCATTTAGGAGTGATTTTATAGTTACTCTATAATTAATGTGGAATTCAATCTGTATTTTATGTAAAATATTTTTTATGAAGATAAACGAATACTTAGCTGCGTTTTTCTTTCAAATTCTCAAAGATTGAAAAAATTCAGGTGTAGTGAAACTCAATCTATTAACTGAAGAATGTTTTAATTGATTTAATTATCACAAGACAGACATGAAATGAAAAATTTATTTTTATTTCTATTATTTAGTTACGTTTTATTTTCTTCTACTAGTAATGCGTCTGAGATCGAGGGGATTGTTTCAAGCCAATCTAAAAAACTAGAGAATGCTGTAGTCTATATAAAGAAGATTGAAAGTAAAAAATTTTTGCCGCCAAAAAAGCCAGTGGTTTTATATCAAACCGGACTTAGATTTGTTCCGCATGTTCTGCCCGTGATTGTCGGGACTACCGTTAATTTTCCCAACGAAGATGATGTCCTTCATAATGTTTTTTCTCCTGGACACATAAATAGATTTAATCTGGGGACTTACCTTCAAGGTTCAAACAAAGCTGTGAAATTTAACAAACCAGGAGTAGCCCTGCTTCTCTGTAATATTCATCATGAAATGTCGGCTTTTGTCGTCGTCGTTGAAACCCCTTACTTCGCAGTTACCGACAGCAATGGGAATTATAGAATAAGCAATGTACCTCCGGGTAAATACAGCCTATCCGTCTGGCATGAGGAGATGAAGCCTCAAATCAAGGAAATCAAAACTTCGGACAAAGGAATTATCACTATTAATTTTATGATGAAAAAATAAACATAGACAAATTAGATTGATATGAGAAAAATCTTTCATTGGATAGATTCCCGATTCGGGATCCAGGGCAAATTAACTATTATATTCATTTTATTTTCAATGCTCCCTCTTGTTTTTATTGGCCTCTATGCGATTCGGAACCACCTCGATTCCATGAAGATAAGAAGTTTGCAGAATATTAAGATTGACATCCAAGAATTAAAGGAAAGAACTTCCGCTTTTTTTGCCAATACCGAGAGCGAGATGCGGTTGTTGTCGCGCACGACCGAAATGACTCGTTTTCTTGAAAGTCTTGAAAGCACTGGCCCTGCCGACTCAAGTATGCAGGTTGAAGTTGAAAAAGAAATTTTAGGATTATTGGAAAATAAATCTTACTATACAAAAATAGATGTCTTAAATAATAAAGGCAAAGAGGTTTTTGCCGTTTTATTTGATAGGAATATTCCGTACCTGCTGCCCCCGGAATATTTATCCGACAATCCTTTCTGGTTTTATCTTTATGCTGTTGAAGGTATGAAATCGGGTGAAGCACTAATTCTTCCCTCCGAAATAATGCATCCTGAAAAAAAAGAAATCATTCAGACCATAAGTCTTGTTATGCCCATGTTTGACCATCAGGATGAACTTATTTCTATGCTCATCGCGCATATGGATTTCCAGGAATTCATCGGTTTGTTTGACATTTCCAGAAGAATTTACGGCGGAAAAATTGTTATAGTCGACAAAGAAGGCTATTACATATACAACTCCCTTGAAAATGATTGGAATAAACTCCTTGCCAATCGTGGCCAGAAAAACCTCTTTAATGATTACCCTCAACAGATGGCTGATCGCCTTCTTGCAGGTGGCCAGGGTACGATTACTGAAGATCAAGATAGAATAATTGAGTACGCAACCATTTTGCCCCAGAACATCAGGGAGGCCGGTTATTACATCATTTTCATTGACGTGGCGACCTCAGTAATTTTTTCCAGGATTCAGCAATTTCAGAAGTTATTTATCTTCCTAGTAATGATTGTCGGCATTATTTCAGTTTCGGTCGGTTATCTGACGGCACGACATTATCTCAAACCGATAAAGCATCTTATTAGGGGGGCAAAAAATATAAAGGAAGGGAACCTTGATTTTAAATTTTCCACTGAAAGTCGTGATGAAATTCAAATTTTAGTCGAAAGTTTTAACCTTTTGATAAAAAAAGCCCAGAAAGCACTTAAAGAAAGCGAAGAGCGTTTTATCCAGATCTTTAAGCAAAGCGAATATGCAATAATCATATTTGATCCCAAAAATCATAAAATAATAGATGCTAATCCAACAGCATTAAGGATTTATGGATACACAGGAAACGAACTAATAAAGAGTGATATTTCTTTATTATTCGAGCCGTTGAGTTATCGAAGATTCAAAAAAGTCACTGATTCGATTGAAAAGAATGAAAAATTCTATGTTGAACAGATTGACAGTTTGAAAAAAGATGGGACTAGCTTCAAAGTTGCGGTTCTCGGGAAAATCATTAAATTAGTAAATGTTAATGTTATCTTGTGTGATTTCCGGGATTTGACCGAAGAGAACCGCATGAAAGAAGAGGCGCAATTGATTCAAGAAAAGTTAATGCACACCGATAAAATGGCATCCCTGGGGATACTTGCCTCAGGCGTTGCACATGAGATTAATAATCCCACCAATTCTATTATGTTGAACACTGCAGCTTTATCAGAAATTTGGGAAAATTTGATGCCCATCATCGATAGATATTATGAAGAGAACCAAGATTTCACAGTCAAGGGAATAAAATATTCAGAAATCAGGGAAAAAGTTCCCCAGCTGGTCCGAGGGGTATCAGGTGCTAGCAGACGAATCAAGAATATCACGAGTAATTTAAAAGATTTTGCCCGTCCAGAGCCAGATGGTTTTAAGAAAGATGTGGACATCAATAAGGTCATTAAGACGGCTCTTTCTCTTATCAGAAATCTCCTTTTAAAATCAACAAAGCATTTTTCTGTCAGTTATGGAAACTCCATCCCTCCCTTTAAGGCAAATTTCCAGAAGCTTGAACAGGTGATAATTAATCTAGTACAAAATGCATGTGAAGCCCTGACTGATGCAAATAAAAAAATAAGTTTATCAACATCGTATAAAGAGAAAACAAAAAATATAGAAGTGATAATTGAAGATGAAGGTAGCGGGATCCTGAAGGATAACCTTGAACATATTACAGATCCCTTTTTTACAACCAAACGGAGCAGTGGCGGCACAGGATTAGGTTTATCAATCGCTTCTTCCATAATCAGGGATCATGGAGGAACGCTAAATTTTATCTCAGAGGAGGGTAAGGGGACTGTTGTCACCATCAACTTACCTGTAAAATGAAAACAGAGGAGGATTACAATTGGCATTGTTTCCGAATCTTCCGATTATGATTGTTGATGACGAAGAGAGCGCTCTGGAAAGCTTTGAAACCACACTGAGACTAGGTGGTATCAATAACATACTTAAATGCAAGGACAGTCGGAAAGTCTTATCCATCATTACCGAGCGAAAAATCGAATGCATGCTGCTGGATATTAGCATGCCCCATATTTCAGGCTTAGAATTGCTTCCGAAACTGAAAGAAGACTTCCCGAACATCCCTATTATTATCATTACCGGGATAGATGAGGTCGATACCGCAGTGGAATGCATGAGAAATGGTGCCGATGATTATATGGTCAAGCCGGTTGAAAAGAACCGGCTGATTTCAGGGGTAAAACTAGTTATTGAACTGGAAGAGATGAAAAAGAATTATTCCCTTTTGCGGCAGCAATTTTTTTCAGATAAACTTGAACACCCGGATGCCTTTGCCGAAATAATTACTGCCAGTCCATCTATGAAATCGATCTTTCAGTATATCGAAGTAATAGCCTCCAGCCCTGAGCCTGTCTTGATTACCGGAGAGACAGGCGTAGGAAAGGAATTGATTGCCAAAGCGATTCATAATCTCAGTAAAAGGGAGGGTAATTTTGTTGCGGTCAACGTAGCAGGCCTTGATGATCACATCTTTTCCGACACACTCTTTGGCCACGAAAAAGGAGCTTTTACAGATGCCCATCATGCCCGAAGCGGTATGATCGAGCAAGCCTCTGGTGGCACTCTTTTCCTGGATGAAATTGGCGAACTGAGCATCACCTCTCAGGTAAAACTGCTTCGCCTGCTCCAGGAGTATGAATACTACCCCTTGGGTTCGGATATTTTAAAATACTCTGACGCCCGAGTCGTTATTGCAACCAACCATGAGTTAGAAACTATGCTCGAATCTGGACAATTCCGCAAAGATCTTTATCACAGAATTCGTGTTCACCAAGTCCATGTCCCTCCCCTCCGGGAACATCTGGAAGATATTCCGCTTCTTGCCGACCATTTTCTAGAACAGGCTTCAAAAAAATTGCAGAAAAAAAAGCCCACGGCTCCCAAAGAGTTGATCCCCTTATTGCAGGCTTATCATTTTCCGGGCAACGTAAGAGAGCTGCAGGGTATGGTATTCAATGCGGTCAGTACACATAAATCAAAGGTGCTCTCCCTTGATTCCTTCAAGGCGACCATGTTTAAACAGGAAGACCTGAAAGTATCGGATTTAAGCCAATTCATTGATGATCCTGGTTCGCTTGTGACGTTTTCCAGCAAATTGCCAACCCTCAAGCAGGCCGACCGGCTCCTCACAGCAGAGGCAATGCGGCGGGCCAAAAAGAATCAGGCGATTGCTGCCCGCATGCTTGGAATTTCCAGGCAAGCATTAAACAACCGCTTGAAGCTTTTCAAACAAAAACTGATCAAAACTTAACTCACTTTCTGAGAGAACCAATAAGTTTAGCTCCTCCAGAATATTATGTCTTCCTTTTTCTCCGGCTCTTTAACATTTTGACTCATTGTTTCCTCATACTTATCTGAAGTTACCGGATTTGATTTGAATCATTTCTTAGAGATATGAAGGGGTGCAATATTATTTGCTTTGTCAATTCATTATTTTTTATAGAAAACTATTGAATTAGCCATATTTAAACTACAAAAGCAAAATTTCTGTCAATTTTATTTGCATCACTTTGCTTCCTGGCCCAAAAGGGCGAAAAAACAATTTCATCTTTCTTTTACAGCTATTTTTTAGAACATTTAGCCTGAAAACAATTCTTACAATTTATTTTAGGGAAATTTAGTTATTGGTTTAGACCAAGCTGGCACTAACCTTGCATATATTCTAATGTGGTTGAAAAGGATGTCGTCCTTGTAGAAGAGGAAAAGGATTCGCTTCTCTCCGTTAGCTTGATACTGAAATTCAATGGATATAAAGTGACTATCTTTAAGAGTTTTAATGAGGCATTGGAAAAAATCCTGGCCTTCGAAAAAGAATCAAGTTTCTATGAGCTTCTAATAACCGATATTCCAGTATCCCGATTAGCCAATAAGGACCTTGCAGATAAACGCAGTAAATTGAACAATAAATTCCCGATTTATGTGATAACAGATTTTGTGGACAAGAAAATACTCAAGGAACATGAAGAAAAGGGCTTTTATTTAATAGAAAAACCCCTGCATCCACAGGATTTGTTGAAATATATAAATAAAACTTTTAAAGAATAAAAAAGGAGAATGTAATGAAAAAAGTATGGAAGTTTTGGTTGTTCGGTCTTTTCGGATTTATAATGTTTAGTTTTCTGGTTCAAACAGCACAATCGCTCCCCACATTTTCAAGGAAATTCGAGACCAGTTGTTCCACCTGCCACGTGTCTGTTCCTAAACTTACAGCTTTCGGAGAAAGCTTTAGGCTTAATGGTTATCAAATTCCTGAAGGTGATGAGAAATACATAAAGCAAAAGCCTACTTCTTTAGGGGCAGAACCATGGAAAGAAGTTTGGCCTAATGCCATCTGGCCTGGTGCTATACCCGGTTCATTTCCCCTGTCTGCCTGGATAATGTTTGATGGGAAGGCACCCTTACAAGGAGCGAATAAGGAGTTAATATTTGACTTCCCCCACGAGGTTGAAATATTTATGGCCGGAATTCTGGGGGAGAATGTTCCCTTCTTCGCTGAAGTTGAAATTGAGGGAGGAGAAGTAGGGGCTGAAGCCTGGTTGGGTTTTTATAGTCTTTTTAATTCTGACAGAGCTCTTAATTTAAGGGTTGGCACATTCGAGGTTAATCCTTTGCCCATGTTTTTTGATCATTTGAGGTTAGGCAAGGAGCATTATCTGTATAATAACTGGCGTATGCCTGGGAGCGAGAATAACTTTCGATTAAGAGGTGGAAAGCCAGGTCTTGAACTGAATGGAATCGTTGGCAGTCGTTTTTATTACAGTACGGGGATATTAAGTCCTGGGGGCGGTCTTGATGGCTATGGAACTTTTCGCTTCAAATTAGGGGGAACACCTTATAATCGCTCTGCTCCCACAGAAGAAGCTGCAGATAAAGCAATTGGCGTCCTACCAACAGGATTTTGGGTCGATAATGCCTTCGAACTCGCTGCTTTCGCCTATTTTGGGAAAACGGACGTTGCTGCAGATGTTCCTGATTCCTTTAACCGTTTGGGAGTAGGTGCCCGCTGGACGTATCAGAATTTTGATCTCGCCGCTGCCTATATTCTTGGAAAAAACAATGATCCCTTCGCTACCGGAGCTACAGGAAGCGAGGTGGATTCTAAAGGCTTCCAGATAGAAGGCTCTTATTATATTTTCCCCTGGCTGATTGCCGAGGCAAGATATGAGACCTTAAAGTTAGATGATACTGTAACCCTACTGGATCAGAAAAACACTATAGTTGGACTTATATGGATGCTCAGGGCTAACGTTAAATTAGTAACTGAAGCTACTTTTAGCAATACTTCGGATAATATCCTTAATGTCCGCCTGATTTTCGGCTTTTAGTCAGCGTTTTTGGGCTAGTTTGAAGTTTTGGTAGTGACGGACAGGATTCCTGTTCCTCTCTTGATTGCAGACCGTGATAGGAAAGGGATAGATTAGGGATCCTGTTCCGAGCAAGGGAGATTGCTTCGTCCCCTTCAGGACTCGCAAAGACATGAGAGGAATCATATCTGCTTCCAGCCAGGGCAACTTTCTACTACAGGTTCATTATATTTTATCGAAAAAAGGGTTAATAAAAAGTTCCATAAATTTCTTATCTTAAGAAAAAAATATAATATGAAAGAAAGGGAGGAAACAAGATGAAAATACAAAAAATTATGAAGGCTATAATCTTTGCATTATTCATAATGAGTGGGTCATTTTTTACACTCACTCTCTTCCCAAATGGGAGTAGCGGTGAAAATGAAAGCGAAACTGGGATTATTACCGGGACAGTAAAAGTTTCCAGGGCTCGCCACTCGGGTGACGTTGTGGCTTACTTAGAAAGAGAGGGCCTTAAAAAGGAATACCCTCCTTTGGAAAAGCATAGCACCCTTGACCAAAAGAACCTTGTGTTTATTCCCCGGGTGCTTCCGATATTAAAAGGAACAACAGTAGACTTTCGAAACAGTGATGATGTTCAACACAATATTTTTGCCCCTGGGAAAGTTGAAAAATTTAATTTGGGAACATGGGGACTTGGAGGAATAAAAGAGTATACTTTTAGTAAGCCTGGTGAAGTAGTCATACTCTGTAATGTTCATTCTGAGATGGTTGCTTATATAATTATCTTAGAGAGTCCTTATTTTGCCAAAACAGCTAAGGATGGAAATTTTAGGATGGAGAATATTCCTCCTGGGACCTACACTCTAAAAACCTGGCATGAAAAAATGAAATCAGCCCCTCAACAGGTAACTATAGCCAAAGGAGAGATAAAAGAGATTCATTTAGAATTGAAAAAGAGAAAATAGAGGAATGAAAGGAATCTTTGAAAGTCTGGAAGAGATTCTTTTATCCAGAAGAGATTTTTTGGTCAAGCTTGGGTGGGGGGGGATAATTTCTTTTTTAATAGGAAGTGCTATAGCCACAGTCAAATTTTTCTTTCCTAGAGTTCTTTTTGAATCACCAGCTCGGTTTACTGTGGGAAAACCTGAAGATTATAGTTTTGGGAAGGTGAATGCATCCTACAAGGATAGTCATAGAATATGTGTAGTCAGAAAGGAAGATGGAAGCTTTTTTTGCGTTTCTCTGATATGTACTCATCTCGGCTGCACGGCAAATTGGAAGCCTTCAGAGGGGATATTCCATTGCCCTTGCCATGGAAGTAAATTTGACAGGATGGGGATAAATTTCGCCGGTCCTGCGCCCAGACCACTGGATAGATTTAAGCTGGATCATACACCAGAAGGGGAGTTAATAGTTGACAAAAGCGTAATCTATAAAGGGATTTTCGGTATGAATTCTGATGTAATCTATCCTCAAAGTTTATTAAAGGTTTAAAAATGAGAAATATTTTTAAGTACATAACAGAAACTCAATTATGGAAATCAATATTCCGCCATGACTATGAAGATACGCCACGGAATCGGGCTCTTCAGATTTTAGGCAATGTTTTTCTCCATTTGCACCCGGCAAGAATAACAAGGCTTGGAGTGAAGCTCAAGCACACCTGGTGCATGGGAGGAATAACTTTCTTCCTCTTTATCATATTGACCGTAACAGGAGTGTTGCTGATGTTCTATTATCGACCGACTGTTGCTGATGCTTACTGGGATATGAAAGACCTGGAATTCACTGTTCGATTTGGGCTACTCCTTCGCAATATTCATCGCTGGGCAGGTCATCTTATGGTCATTACCATTATGCTCCATATGTTCAGAGTCTTCATGACGGGTTCTTACAAGCCCCCCCGAGAGTTTAACTGGGTTCTTGGAGTTGTCCTTTTGGTATTAACTCTTCTCCTTAGCTTTACTGGCTATCTTCTTCCCTGGGATCAACTTGGATTTTGGGCCATCACTGTAGGAACAAATATGGCCCGAGCAGCACCGGTCATAGGTCATGAAGGTCCTTTAGGTGAAATAATAGGAACGACTGTTTACAATGACCTTCGTTTTGCTCTGCTTGGAGGCTCTCAGGTTGGTGCCAATGCCTTATTAAGGGCCTATGTCTGGCATTGTATAGGAATACCTATTATTGCTATTGTTTTTATGGCCGTTCATTTTTGGAGGGTGAGGAAGGACGGCGGTATTTCAGGCCCATTATAAAGATAAAAACAATACTATGGAAAATCTGCTTAAAATCGTATCAAAGCCAGATAATGTGGCCATCATTATCATGATGGTTATGGTTGGATTTTTTGTCTTTTTTGCCTTTTTTCAGGCTCTTAAAAACGATAGAAAAAAAGCCTCGGCCAAAGAAGAAAAAAATAAATTAGAAAAAGAGAAAATTCACACCTGGCCTTATCTAGCAAGGAAGGAATTTTTAGTTGCTATATTGGTAGTAGTAATTTTGCTAGCCTGGTCTATTTTTGTCGATGCTCCTTTAGAAGAACACTCTAATCCGAATCTTACTCCAAATCCTGCCAAAGCTCCCTGGTATTTCTTAGGACTTCAAGAACTCCTGGTTTACTTTGATCCCTGGATAGCGGGGGCGATTATTCCCCTTCTTATTATTGCAGGATTAATGCTTATACCTTATATTGATATCAATCCTAGAGGGAATGGATATTTTACCTTTGCTGAAAGAAAATTTGAGATATTGATCTTTTGTTTCGGGTTTCTTGTTCTCTGGATTTTCCTCATCATTATCGGGGTATTCATGAGAGGACCTGGCTGGCTTTGGTTCTGGCCCTGGCAGGAATGGGATCCAAGCAGGGTAGTGGCCGAAATCAACGTGGACCTCACTCAACTTATCGGTGTAAACTCGAGATCTACCCCTGGTTTTTTGATAGGAGGAAGCGTTATTATCCTCTATTTTTCTGTAGGAATGATCATGCTCTATTTGTATTTACGGAAAAAAAAGCCAAATTTATTACATAAACTTGGGTTGACTCGATACTTAATAAGCTCTTTTCTTTTATGGTCAATGATAGGAATTGCCATAAAAATTATCATGAAGCTCACTTTGAACATTAAGTATATTTGGGTTACTCCTTGGTTTAATATTTAAACAGATGCCTTTCCAAGAAAAAAAAGAAGAAGAAAAATCTTTTGCTCTCCATTTTCTTATTCTTACTTTTTTATTAATCGTTTTTTCCATATGGGCTCTGTGGGAAGAAATAGGAGCCTTAAGGCCATGGAAAACTTACCAAAAACTATATTATGGCCTTAAGTATGAGAGGACAGCACAGGAACTCGAACAAGCCAGGCAAGAGTTTAAAAATCCCCAGGTTCAAGAGGAATATCAGAAGCTAAAAAGTCTCTTGGATAAGGAAGAAAAAGAGTTAGATAAACCTGATAAGCAGAAAGAATATAAAGAGATAGAGGAAGGAATCAAAGAAGTTGATAAGGAAATTTCCGGCATAAACAATGGCCTTCTCGTTGCCCGGAATAAACTCCTTGAGCAAGAATATCAATACAAGAAATTTAGAAAGGAGAGGAATAAGAAAAAGATAGAAGAATTAACCGAAAGAATCAGAATTCTTGAAGATCGAAAAAAAGCGTTGGTCAACAAAAGAGATGATTTGAAGAAAATATTTGAGAGTTTTACTCTAATTTTAGAGAAATATTCAGAGAAGCTGAAGTTATTTCCTTTTTCTTCCAGAATAGAAGAACTGGAAAAGTTATTGAAAAGTCTTAAGAAACCCAAAATAGAAATCGAACAATATTATATTGAAGATCTTAACAAAGTTGATCGGTGTACATCGTGCCATGTTGGAATTGATAATCCTGCGCAGAGCAGTTACCCCTCTCCTTATACTACGCATCCAGCTCATTATTTATATCTTGAGAATCATCAGTCTCGACAATTCGGGTGCACTATTTGTCATCAAGGTCAGGGAAGAGCGACTTCTTCCATTGACAAAGCCCATGGCAGAATAGAATTTTGGGAAGAACCCATGTATAAAGATGAAAATACACAAGCCAGTTGTCAGCACTGCCATCAAGATATAGAACATCTAAAGGGTGCTGAGACCTTAAAAGAAGGAGATAAAATTCTAAAAAGAAGCGTCTGCTTTGGTTGTCATAGAATAGATGGTTATGAAAATATAGTCAAAATTTCCCCGCCTCTAAGTCGTGTCGGAGAGAAAGTTAATTATACCTGGCTGGTGAAGTGGCTGATGGATCCTTCTCAAATAATGGATGGAGCCACGATGCCCAAATACGACTTTTCAGAGGAAGATGCCCAGGCTATTACAGATTACCTTTACAGTCTCACTCAGAGAGAAAAAAATGATAAATCCGCAAAGGAAGAGATAGACTGGAATCTATACGATAGGGGCAAAATTATATACAGTCAGTCTATTTGCAGTATTTGCCACTCAGCTAATGGTCGGGGAGGAGCTTATAAAGAGATGTATGCTCCGGACCTTAGTCGAGTAGGAAGTAAAGTAAAGAGAGAATGGCTAAAGAAATGGTTCAAAAATCCTGAGAATTTCTTTAAAAATGCAAGGATGTCCCGTTATAGATTCACAGAAAAAGAAATAGATTCTTTAACTGAATATTTAAGCGGAGAATATGTGGATTGGGATATAGAAGAAGTTAAAATGAGCATGCCTTTACCGATAGAAGAGTCTTCGATTCAAAAGGGAGCTTCTTTAATAAAAGAATATGGTTGTTTTGGCTGCCATGATATAGAAGGAATGAGAGATATTGAAGAAATAGGCCCTTATCTTAAAATTGACGAACTTGAGGAAATGGTTGCTGAAGGGCTTACTTCTTTTGGTGATAAACATCTGCAGGACTTGGACTTTGGAAAGCTTACTAAAGCCCCAAAGACGAGAACGGACTACTTAAGAATAAAGCTGGAAAATCCCCGGGCCTTTCGAGATGATGCAAAGATGCCTCAATATAATCTTTCCGAAGAGGAAATAAATGCATTGGTCACTCTGGTTTTAGGTTTTTCCAAAGAAGAACCTCTAGTTAGGTACAGAATAGAGAAAGAAGTAAGCGACTATCAACCTACCGGAGAATTTGCGGAGATATTGGAAGATGTGAAATGTCTGAGCTGCCATAAGATCTACAGAAAGGGTGCGGATTATGCTCCAGATCTAAGTATAGAGGGAAGTAAGGTGAAAGAAGAATGGCTAAGTAATTATCTTAAATCTCCAGATATTATCAGGCCTATGATTGAACAGATGCCAAAATTCAATTTGGGAAGAGAATCTCAAATGTCTGGACTCAAACTTTCCAAGAATGAGATGGATATTATCACCGATTATATTATGACAGTTTTAGTTTCTGATGAGATTCCTAAAAATTTTTTAAAGGAGAAAAATATTTCTCAAGCAGAGATTGAAAAGGGCAGATTGATATATTTTGAAAAAGGTTGCCAGGCCTGCCATCAAATCGGGAGAGAGGGTGGAGGAGTGGGACCTCCTTTAACAACTGTAGGTTCAAGATTGACTCCTGGTTATATTTATAAACATCTTCTTAATCCAAGAATATCTAATATAAATACAGTGGAGCCTAATTTGGGCCTTTCTGATGAAGAAGCTCTAAGCTTGATGAAATTCTTATCAAATCTCCAAGGAAAAAAGAAAAGGTGAGAAATATTTTAAGAAAATATACTTCTCTTTCATTTACATTTTCTCTTGTGTTCTTTCTAGCAATTGGAATAATCCATTGTACGAAGCAACCGAAAAGAGCAGAATCAAACAAGAAAACATTAAGTTTTAATGGTCGAGAAGGGAAGAGATTGTTTATTCACTACTGCGCTCCCTGTCATGGAGAAGATGCTGAGGGATCAGGCAGGTATTTCCCTTCTTATATAGAACCCCAGCCACCTGATTTTATAAATTCCGAATATTTAAAAGAAACCAATGAAAATGTAATGTTTAGAGCGATAAAATTTGGCAGCAAGGCCCTTGGCAAATCTAACTATAGTCCCTCCTATGATGAGACTCTTAGAGATGAAGAAATAAGATACATCATTGAATACCTTAAATTTTTAAAAATGAGCAAAGATGAGGAAAGTTAATTAACCTGATAAAAGCGTATTAGAATTGGATTTCTGTGCCATGGTAAAATGCGGCCCAGGCAAACCAGTAGGCAATGAATGAACTCGTGGGAGTCAATTTTATGCCTGCTCTGGGGCCAGAGATGCCATTTCCAAAAATATCCCACTTTGTTCCTTCATTATCCATCATTATCACCGGCAGCTCCCCTTCAACGGGATTAAAAGAGAGAAGCGTACCGTCAGGTAACTTTCTTTCAAAAGATACTGCAAAGTTTTTCTCAGCACTCCCCGCAACAACAATCTGAATATCGTTAAAAGTTTCATTGATAACCTTGATGGGATCATCAAATGTATTTATTGGATAGACCGTTGTTTTTTCCCCAGCAATAATGCCAAGTACCCGCTCTTTCTTAGGAAGCCTGGAGTCCAGTTTACTTACTGAAAAGAGGAGACTGTCGCTCGTTTTGTAATTGCCGTAGGGATATATACTGTAATCTCTAGAATACCCGGTGTCGGTAGAAAGGATCATCGATTGCGGATAGAGCAGCTTCCAGGTTTGCCATGTGGTTTCTACTACATGAATGGGTTTGGCCTCTTTTCCTGTGAGCTCACCGTTCACGCAAAGGTTTAGCATTTGTGACCAGTTGCTGTCGGTTTCCCGGTCGTAAGCTATAAGATTGGAGTTGTAAAGAAGGCCTGAAACCCCGAAAGTCTTATCCAGGGTGAACTCGCTCGTATCCCAGGCAATTCCTGTTCCTGTTAACGGGCAGTAAGTGAGGGCAAACGAGGTATTTCCAATGGTGTGATTGACGATTTCATGTTGGTCAAGTATACGGTGGGAAAAAGCTCTGACCAAGTTCCCAATCTGAATCCCGATTACCAGATCATTTTCTAAGAGAAAGGAAACCTCTGAAACTGGAATAAATATAGGATTGGAGATGGCGGCAATGCCATCTTTTCCAGGTCCTCCATCTGCGACCTCTTCTTCCGGTATTAACCATGTAGCTGATAAATTCGAATCCAGGGATTGCTGCGCGCAGAAGGGTAAAAACACCAGCATAGTAATAAGAAGTAATTTCATATATTTTGATTGGAACATTTTCATCTCCTTAGTAAATTTTTATATTCTCCGTTTTGATTCTGGATTTACAAATTTTGCACTAAATTTCCTCTATTTATTGGCTAAATTTCATAGAACAAAGAAATTGATATTAAAAAAGTAGATGAAAATTGCCGATATCCGTTTAGCTTCCGGTAAACAGGGATTTCGCCCTCTGTCTTAAATCCTATATCCCTGGTAATGCGTACTGTAACAGCAGGAACCAAGTAAATCCATTGACCGCCTGTATTGGGGACATCTCCTTTGAAACGCTTGTCACTGCTGGCCCACCTGTACCGCCCATAAAGTGAATAATTCATGATTTTTTTTGTATGAAGCTTTGCCCCAAAAGAATAAATGATTTCGTTTCCAAACCGATAGCTTCTATTGTTGGAGCCATTAAATCGAGTTGAAACGCCTGCAAAAATTTCCAACCCGGATAATAGCGGAACTAGCCGGGCAACATATACCCAGGCGATGCCATCCCAGGAGCCGGTCCCTGGCTGCATATCTTCTGATGCAATCCCGATAATTTTTGCTTCAGATTGACCTAAAGGCAACTTAACTCCGCCCCCGATTGAAACTTCAGTTCTACTGCGGTCAGAATAATAAACCGGCGTATATTGAATGGCCAGCATACCATCTCCAAGCCCTTGTGTACTTACTGGTAGAGCAGTACTGATACCGACCTCCCTCTCGTGCCTAGCAGAACTGAAAACAGCTCTGAGAGTAAAACTTCTGAATAAAGCGTACCTGATATCCAGAAGCAGGGCTTGCGCATTTCGCCTGCGTTTCGTATCATCCTCAATTTTTTTCGAACCTTCCACCAAATCGTTTATAGCATGGTATTTATAAGCGATGGCAAAGTGCCATTTTCTATTCTTCAATGTTGAATATTCAAGTGGATTAAAGAGGGGAGTTGCTGCACAACTGCAAGTCTGGGAATTCAGATATACTTGAAATCCAGAAAAAATCATAAGCATTACTGCCATTTTTAACATGAGCTTTCTTTTCATTTTCAATGTCTCTTTTCCATTTTGGCAGGCCTAAAAAGGGAGAAAGCGATGGCTTCCTCCCTTTCATTCAGTAATAGTTCGAGCTACTTTGCTAGCATCTTGGTGAGCATTTCCAGTTTCTCATCGAGTTTTTTGGCCACCATATCGACCTGCTTATTGTTGAATTGTGCCAGTTGCTGCGATGGTTTCATGTAGCTTATAATGGTCTTGCCTTTGCCGTCCTGGAAAATGTACACTCGGAGGGGCAGAGCCAGTCCCACTCTAGGATCGGCATTGAACAGCTTTTTGCCTACCGTTGGCTTGCCTATAAACAGCGAAACAGCCTTAATCTTGAGACCGGTCATCGCTAGGATTTTACCCTGGTTTAGCTCACTCAAGACCATCATTCCTTCCTTAGCTACCATCTTTTTGAGCTGGTCCACCGTCTGGTCAAAGGTTCCCTTGGCAACCACATCCACCCGTTTGACCTCCTGGGCCGCCACTTTACCAGCTAGTATTGGGCTGAGAAGCAAAAAAAGGCTAAGTAAACCTACCAAGCTGATCCTAATTTTTTTTCTGTTTTTCATTGTAATTCTCCTTTCATAATTTTTGTAAATAAACTTTGTTTTGCTTATAACCTTTAAGATTAAATCTTTCCCCCGCATCTGTTCCTTTATTTCTCTTTGAAACAACACTCGCCGGCAGGCTTACCTGAACCGCAGGAACATAGTTCATTTCTTCCACAGCAAGCACCATGAGATTTTCCCGAGCCGCAAGGACAAGGTTCATTGAAATCTTTTTCTTTAGCCATTGTTCTCACCTCCTCTTACAGTTATTTTTGTTACTATATTTAAAAATAAGGCAACTCGCTTTTAAAGAAAGTAAGGTAGATTACAAAAATGACATTTTTTTAAAAAAGGAGAGAAAGACATTTTTTCTATTTCTCCTATTTTTGTTAGACTGGATGTAGTTCCATCAATGTGTTTGATGTCGCCTGGAAGGATCTTATGCCCAGAGGATTGACGAGGAGATCTTCCTTCTCCCTATAGAATTACTTTTTGGACAAAAAACAATGATGGGATTAAACCAGGGTAAGTACTGAGAGATTCTATCTTAATCTTTGATAAAGGCCTGGCCTGTTTCCTTTTTTTTGGTAAGCACTCAGGTTCTGATTTTTCTTTTGAGTTCAGCTTCATTTAGAAGCAGAATCTTCCGCCGGTCAAAGTCAAGAAGCCCTTCTTTTTTAAAATCATTCAGACAAACCGTGGTAGTTTCCCTGGTTGATCCGATCAAACTGGCGATCTCATAGTGGGTTAGTTTGATATTCACCAATATTCCCCTGTCTCTTTTAAGACCATGCTCTTGAGCCAAACGGAGAAGGAGGTGAGCCAGCCGTGAGTGAACATCCCTGAAGATTAAGTCTTCTATTTTTGTTTCCAATTCCTTGCGCCGTAAACCTATGAGCTTGGTAATTTGAAAAGCCAGTTCAGGTTTTTGGGTAAGGAGTGCCTCAAAATTTTTGCGGCTGATCACACAAATATGGGTTTCGTCCATGGTTTCGGCTATTGTTCCTGAGGGAGAATCATCAACTAAGGCCATCTCGCCAAAGACATCTCCTGGTCCCAGCATCGTTAAAATCAGTTCTTTGCCTTCAGCGGAAAGCTTTGAAATCTTTACTCTCCCCGATTTCAAGAGATAAATTTGCTCCTTCCGATCCCCTGGTAAATAGATAGTTTCCTTTTTAGAATATTTCTTCATGAAAGAAACATGAGAAACCATCTCCATCTCCTTGTCACTCAAACCCGAGAAGATGTTTATTCTTTTGAGATACCAGACCTTATCCAAATTTAGACTTCCTTTTTGCTCTGGTGATTATTTATTCAAGAGAGATTCTTTAAGAGCAAAGAATGTTCGTCTTTGGGCTTCTATATGCCGATAATAATAAACGGCTATTAATACACATACTAAAGTTAGAACAATTGAATACTCGATTTGTTGGGAACCAAATCCAAGCCATACATAACTTAATATAAGAAGAAGGCCAGTTATTAAGTGTCCCATCACAGTAAAAGCATTGGCTGGAGCAAGATCAAAGGACTTTTCATGAAATGTTTGAGAAAGCTTTATAGCTCTTAGGAAAAATGGGAGGGAGGCAAGAGCAATTAAAGTTGCCAGCGGCAATATAGAAAGAATAACACCTACGCCTAAAGAGAGATAAGTTATAAAGATTAAAACAATAAAGCCGAACGCAGCCTTTTTTCTGCCTAAACGGACAACAAGAGTTTTCTTTCCTACTTTTTTATCAGCTTGATAATCTGGAAACTCGTTGATATAAAGCACTGCTGTGATAAGAAAGGCGATGGGGAGGCTGGCAATAACAGGTTCTAGTGCGATTTTCTGGGTTTGCACATAGAATGCGCCCAGGGTCATTAAGACTCCATAATTGATACCGACCAGTAATTCTCCGATCCCTCTACTTCCCCAGTTCAGACGAGGCCAACTGTAGAACATTCCAGAGATAAAGCCAATAAGCCCTAAAAGAAGAATAAACATTCCTCTCTCTAGAACAAGGTAAATTCCAATCGAGCCTCCAAGGAAGAAGAAAAGAAATCCCCCTGTTAAAACCTCTAGTGGTGTTAAAAGGCCGAGTTGGATCATTCTACTTCCTCCGCTGAAGGGTCTGACAAACTCTCGGTTTATGTTATCATTGCCGCTTTTATGATCAAAATAATCATTTAAAACATTTGTACCTGCGTGAAGCAATAATCCGGCTAGAAGAGTAAGCAGAAAATATCTCAAATGAATGATATCTGTTTTTACCCAGGCTATAGCAGTACCTAAAAAGATAGAGACTGCCGAAGCGGTAAAAAAAGGTGCTCTCAGCTCTTTTATCCAGCTTTTAGCCTTTCTTGTGATAAGGTCAATATCTTTCACTCCTTCTCTATTTTCCGGGAATTCAATCACGGTAGGAGGAAGACCCTGGACAATCTCCTCAAAGATTCTAAGCTTAATCGTTTGAGGTATTACTTTAATGCACTCAAGCATGGATTCGTTTCCTGTATTCCTTAAATAAGCGACAACAGGAGATCTCTCAGCGATAGCGTCCAATGCCTTATTTCTCTCTTTTTCTTTCTTGAGAATCAGAGCCTTTCCTATAATTTCTACTTCTTTCGATTTATTTATGTCTTCTTGACTTTCGTGGGCTAATAAGGAGATAGAAGGATTTGTGGTAAGCTGAATTATTTTTGGATCTCCTTTCATGCTAGATATATAAATATTAAATTCATCATCCAGGGCATAATGCATCATCCGAATTCTGATATGATCTCCTCCCGAAGTGGCTATTCCCGCAACTTTTAATTCGTTCAGAATTGAAAGGATCTCTTTTTTAGTGTGCTTTTGCTCCATTGTGTTTTATTCTTTATTTAGATATTGATTTTATATCTTCTGCCATCTTAACTCTTATTTCTGTGGGTCTTAAAACTGAAGCTTTGTAGAGGTATTCGATCCGAGCGCTTATTGTTATTTTTTTATTTTTAGGCATGGCGAAGGCAAATCTCTCTACCCTTGTTTCCCTGGGTCTTAATCTGTTATCAAAAGATACTTGAGCTGCCTTCAGGAAAAATTCATACTCTTTCTTGACCTCTTTGCCAGTTTCATCCAGCATTATTTTTTGGTAGATTCGTTGCTGGGAGAAATATTCGTTGGGGGTTTTTAGTTCAACCAAAAGGATTAATTTTCTTGAAGGAATACCTGTTGGAACCATATGGCCAGAACCAACATTAATAACACCCACTACAACTTCTACAACGCCTTCTTCTTTATTAATCTCTCTGATTTCAACTTTAAGAGCTTTTCTCAATTGTTCAGTGGAACGGCTAGCAGAGATGGCATGTAGATTGATTTGTTTTCTGTTTGAAGATTTGATTTCTGACTTTACAATTTTACCGGGGATCAAAGGCATGTGACAATTCTGGCAGTGAGTTCCTTCCTCTGCATAGGGACTTGTTTTCCATTCAGAATATGTTCCTAGTACCTTTACCCCATTATGATTAGTGTACTCATGACATCCAGCGCAGAGTTCAGAGGATTTGAAGAGAGCGGAAGATTCAGTCTTGTGAGCCGGAGATTCGACATTTGACAGCGGACCTCTCTTTATTTCTCCTATTTCAAGTTCAAAAGGATAAGTTTGATTATCCAAGTTAACTTTTTTTACTGAATGACAAAAATCACAATTCACGCCTTCTTTTGTGATCTCTTTTTTTAAATCATAGTCGTTATTGAGGAAAGCTATAGGTGCATGACAGCGCAAGCAATTAAATTTTGCCTCTCCCGCAGTTTCGAAATAAGTTTCCATATAGGAAGCTTTAAATATGGGATCTTCTATAGACATGGAGTGCATAGCATTTTTCCAGTGATTGTATATCTCTTCATGACACTCTTTGCAATTTTTACTGGCAGCGATAGAAGGCGCTTTGGAGAGGGATGAGTTTGATACCAAAATAGGAGAAATAAAGAGAGGTCCGCTGTCAAATGTCGAATCTCCGGCTCACAAGACTGAATCTTCCGCTCTCTTCAAATCCTCTGAAC
>DRHQ01000018.1 GCA_011049545.1 Candidatus Aminicenantota bacterium
TATGTTTTGAGTTCTTCGCCGTCAGGCAAAAGGAGGAGGTTTCCGTCAGTAAGCGTGCCGTCGACATCCATGATGATCATTTTTATTTTAAGTGCGCGCCCTTTTTTTTTCATCAGAACATCTCTGTTCGCCATAAATCATGGAGATGGATGATTCCCTCAATTCCCCTTTTTTTATTTATGATGATTAAGGACGTTATTTTATTCTCTTCCATGAGGTTTAAACCCTTGGTGGCTAAATCCTCTTTGTCGATCGTGGTTGCATTTGGAGTCATACAATCTTGAGCGGTTTTTTGCAGTAAATTTTTTCCGAATTTTTGGATCAGCCGCCTTAAATCGCCGTCTGTTATAATTCCCAAAAGCCTTTCCTGTTCGTCGATCACACACGTCATTCCCAATTTTTTCCTGGTCATTTCTTTAAGGACAGCTTTCATCGAAGTCTTTTGAGACACGTGGGCGATATTTCTTCCTTTGTGCATTAAATTTTTAATTTTGATAAGTTTTTTTATGGCTTCTCCTCTGGGATGAACAGAAACGAAATCTTTTTCTCCGAATCCCTTCTCCTTCATCAAGGCGATAGCCAATGCATCTCCCATCGCTAAGGCGGCGGTAGAGCTTGCTGTGGGGATCATGCCGTTAGGCTCCGCTTCCCTTTCAACCGTTGCTTCCAAGACTATATCACTGTACTTGCCCAATTTTGAATTTTTATCGCCGGTGATGCTGATCAGTTTTATTCCAGTCCTTTTCACGTAATCCAGGAGATCAACAAGCTCTCTCGTTTCTCCGCTGTAAGAGATAGCTATGAGAATGTCCTCTTTGAGGATCATACCGAGGTCTCCGTGTCCAGCCTCAGCCGGGTGGATAAAAATGGCCGGAGTACCGCAGCTGGCTAAAGTTGCGGCGATTTTCCGGCCTACATGACCTGATTTTCCCATGCCAGTAACTATAACTCGAGATTCTGTCTGGAAGAGAAGCTCAACTGCTCTTGCAAAGTTTTCATCCAGTCTGGAAGCCAAGGTTTTAACAGCTTTTGCCTCTGTTTCCAGCACATATTTACCGGTTCGAATGATATCATTTTTTGTCATGGCTTTTATTATTCCTTAAGAGTGATCGTTATTCATATCTCTTGCTTGCCTTAGCCGGAGCAGAGAAGCCAGGAGATTATGTAAGTCCTTTAATATCAATGAATTATATTTATCTGAGAGAGCTTGGGAAGGATTATCGTGGATTTCAAGAAAAACTCCATCCGCACCAACGCTCACGCCTGCCTTTGCCATATAGGGGATAAATTCAGCCTCTCCTCCTGAGGAGCTTCCCTCGCCGCCAGGTTTTTGAACGCTATGGGAAGCATCTATGACAACGGGAAATCCCCATTTCTTCATGACTGGAATGGAACGGATGTCAAAAACTAAGTTATTATAACCGAAAAAGGTTCCTCTTTCAGTTATAATTAAATTTTCATTTCCCTGGCTGAGGGCTTTTTCGACTGCATTCTTCATTTCATGAGGAGATAAAAACTGTCCCTTCTTGATGTTAAGGGGTTTTTGAGTTTTTGAAGCCTCGACGATTAAGTCTGTCTGCCGGGATAGTAAAGCCGGAATTTGGATAATATCCAGTATCTGAGCAGCCTTCTCGATCTGATTTGTTTCGTGAACATCAGAGAGGACAGGAACAAGAAGCTCATCTTTAATGGTACGCAGAATTTCCAATCCTCGCTCCGCACCAGGTCCTCTGTAGGAAGATATTGAAGATCGGTTTGCCTTGTCGTATGAGGCCTTAAAAATAAATGAGATTTTGAGATCTTCGCAGATTTTTTTTATTTCTTTTGCCATAAAAAAGGCATGGTCTTGATTTTCAATCACACAGGGGCCACCAATCAGGAAGAAGGGATTGGTTCCACCTATTTTAACTTTTTCGTTTATGAGTATTTCTTTGGGAACGATAGGCATAACTTGCTCCAATAAAGGATTTGAAAAGAGGATGAGGCTTTAATGGTTTAGATTTAAACTCAGGATGAAACTGGCATCCAAGAAACCAAGGATGCTTTTTGATCTCGATAATTTCCACCAAATTATGATCTGGGTTTTTCCCTGAGATGAAAAGACCCGCCTTGGCTAAGATTTCTTCGTATTCAGGATTGAACTCATACCGATGACGGTGGCGGTCATAAATGTTCAATTTACCATATGCCTTCTCAGCAAAAGAGCCTTTTTCGAGGCGGCAGAGAAACTGGCCCAGCCTCATAGTGCCTCCCAGGTCTTTTATTCCTTTCAATTCCCGCAATTTAAAGAAAATTTTATGGGGAGTTTTGGGATTAAATTCTGTGCTGTTAGCGTTGCGGAGTGAGGCGATATTTCGGGCAAACTCTATTGTTGCAGCTTGCATGCCTAAACAAATGCCGAAAAAGGGAACTTTATTCTCTCGAGCATAGGTAACAGCCTTAATTTTGCCTTCGATTCCTCTAACGCCGAAACCACCTGGAATCAGAATCCCATCTGCCCCCGCCAAGATTTTCTCGGCTTTTCCTTTTTCTAAATCCTCGGCTTCTATCCAGGATATTTTAACCTTTAGCTGGTGAGCAATACCTCCATGGTCTAAAGCCTGCTTGAGGCTAAAATAAGAATCATGAAGCTTAGCATACTTTCCCGCAATGGCAATATCGACTTCATCCCTTGGATTTTTCATCCTTTCCACCAGGGTTTTCCAGCGCCCCAGGCGCCTTTTCTTCGGGTCAAGATTAAATTTTTTCAGGATAATGCTATCCAGTGCTTCTTGGGCCAAAACAAGAGGCACTTCATGAATATTATCCACATCTTTGGCAGTGATAACAGCTTCTAAGGGCACGTTAGTAAACAGGGAAATTTTGGCCTTTATATCTTGACCAAGAGACATATCTGTTCGGCAGAGAATAATGTCAGGCTGAATTCCTGCGGCTTGCAGCTCCCGCACACTGTGCTGAGTTGGCTTTGTTTTCAGTTCTCCAGATGTTTTGATAAAGGGGACCAATGTCAGATGAATGAAAAGGGTATTATCAGGCCCTAGAGAAAGCCTCATCTGTCTTATCGCTTCAAGGAAAGGCTGGCTTTCAATATCTCCGACGGTTCCGCCTATTTCAACGATGACTATATCGTTTTCATCAGCTACAGCGTAAAAAGCGTCTTTTATTTCGTTAGTGACATGAGGGATTACCTGGACTGTTTGGCCGAGGTATTCTCCCTTTCGTTCTTTTCTTATGATCGATTCGTATATTTTCCCAGCTGTCCAGTTATGAGCCTTGGTCGTTTTTGTAGAAGTGAACCGTTCATAATGCCCCAGATCAAGGTCTGTTTCAGCTCCGTCATCTGTGACATACACTTCTCCATGTTGGAAGGGATTCATGGTGCCTGGATCTACGTTAAGATAAGGGTCGAATTTCTGGATAGTTATTTTGCAGCCGTGACTTTCCAGTAACATTCCGATAGAAGCTGCGGCAATTCCTTTCCCCAAGGCTGAAAGAACGCCGCCTGTGATGAAGATAAACTTAGTCATTTGCTACTTTGCTCAAAAAATTTTCAACCTTGATTATATCCTGAGGAGAGTCAACACTCAAGGTAGAAAATTGGGTTTCGATAATTTTTATTTTGTAGCCGTTCTCCAGAACTCTAAGTTGCTCTAAACTTTCTGTTTTTTCTGACTTGGAGGGCGGTATCTCGCCTAAAGCAAGAAGGAACTCTTTCTGGTAGCCATAAATTCCTATGTGCTGCAGGAAATAATCCGAGGTTTCGAAAGGAAGAGGAGAACGAGAGAAATTAGAGGCAAAGCCTTCCCTGTCCGCAACTACTTTAATAACGTTGTTATCATAAAGGAGGTCCATATCCTTCTGTTTGGTTGCAAGAGTAGCCATAGGGATGGCTTTATCCTGCAAAGCTTCCACCAGGTCGTCGATCATTTCCCTTCTAAGGAGAGGTTCATCTCCCTGAATATTGATGACAATTGAAGTTTTTATTTCCTTGGCTACTTCAGCAACTCGCTCAGTTCCGGAATTATGCAAAGGAGAAGTCATCTGGGCTTCTGCTCCAAAATCTTTAGCAGCCTCTAAAATTTTCTCATCATCAGTGGCTATGATGAGGCGATCGAGAAATTTTGCTTCTCTTGCCAGCTCGTATACTCTTTGGATCATTGGCTTTCCCTGGATGAGAGCCAGGGGTTTTCCAGGGAATCGCCGAGATTGATAACGAGCGGGGATGACGCCTATAGCCAGTTTCAAGTTTGATATCCCGAATCAGGTTTTTTCTCAGGTAATGATTGAAGAACCTCTTCGGCTTTTTCTTCTGTCTCCGGCGGAGAAACTTGATTTGTTATCTGGCAGTTTGCTTCAAGATAAGCCCCTTCCTCCACTGCTAATTTGGGTGTTATGATTGTACCGATTACTCTTCCGTTGGCGTTTATTTCGACCTTTTCCTTAGCCTGGATGGTGCCCTTGACCTCTCCGTTTATGATAATATTGCCAATCTTGATGTCTGCGTCCACTTTTCCATTTTCCCCGACAATAAGCACAGATTTAGAGTCTATTTTCCCTATAAAACGTCCATCAATCCGGAAAGAACCCTCAAAACTTAAATCACCTTTAATTTCAGTGTCTTTATCGAAAAAACCAGTAAGCTTATTTTCATCTATTGTATTTTCTTCCATAAGTTTACTCCTTGAGTTTTTCATAAATTCTGTTTAAATCATCAGCAGAGAAATAATAGATTTTTATATGCCCTTTTTTCTGACTTCCCGAGATTGAAACTTTCGTGGCCAACAGCTTGACGAATTCTTCTTGAAGAGCCTTAAGGTCAGCATCAGGTATTTGCCTTTTTTGCCTGGGTATAGTCTGCTTGAGTTTGTGAACCATTTTTTCGACATTCCGGACAGAAAGATGTTTTTGAATGATTTGGCGTGAAAAAGAAATTTGGAGCTTGGGGTCTTCAAGAGCTATTAAGGCTCTGGCGTGTCCCATAGAAATCTTGCGTTCTGCCAGATTATCCTGGATTTCTTTGGGAAGGTTGAGGAGACGCAGATAATTGGCCACAGAGGTCCTGTCTTTTCCAACTTTTTCAGCGATTTCCTGTTGAGTATAGTCCAGCTTTTGAGCTAGTTTCTGATAAGCCAAGGCTATTTCCAAAGGATTGAGATCTTCTCTTTGGAGATTTTCTACGAGGGATATCTCGAGCTGCTGCGCCTTGGGCATAGAGCGGATAAGGGATGGAATTTTTCGCAGGCCAATTTTTTGAGCTGCACGCCACCTCCTTTCCCCAACAACAATTCTGTAATGATTTCCTTCAGGAACAACGATAAGAGGCTGCAGAACTCCGGATTCTTTTATCGAGCGAGCTAGCTCATCAATAGATTCCTTGTCGAATTTCAGCCTCGGTTGAAGAGGATTTGGCTTGATTTGTTCAATTTCTAAATCAGCGTATCTTTCTTCTTTTAGTATACTATACTCTTCAGGGATGAACGCCTTTAATCCCTTTCCTAAAGCTTTCCTTTTCATATCTGTAGCATCTCCCGTGCTAGATTGAGATAGGCCTCGGCTCCTTTTGATTTTTTGTCATAAAGATGAATAGGTTTGCCAAAACCGGGAGCTTCGGCAAGTCTTACTGTTCGAGGAATAATGGCCTTGAATATGATACCCTTTAGGGAACGTTTAACCTCTGCTGCAACCTGTTTGGAGAGGTTTGTTCGTTCGTCGAACATAGTCAAGAGAATTCCTTCGATGGAAAGAGAGGGATTCAAATGAGTGCGAACCTCATCATAGATGTGAAGGAGTTCTGGGATGCCTTCCATACAGAAAAATTCGCATTGTACGGGAATAAGGACTGAGTCAGCAGCTGTTAAAGCATTAATAGTCAAAAAGCTCAGCGAAGGAGGGCAATCTATTAGAATAAAATCAAAGGATTTCTTTGTTTTATTTAAGGCTTGCTCCAGCCTCCTTTCTTTCGCCTCTTTGGAAAAAAGTTCTGCCTCTACTCCTGCCAGTTCAGGGGAACAAGGACAGATATAGAGTTTATCGAGCTGGGTTGACTGGATATAGTCCATCATGTCCAGTCCGTTCATCAGAGCCTGGTAGATCCCCTTTTTGCCCTCCTTTTTTTTCCCAAGGCCAATGGTGGCCATGCCCTGAGGGTCAAAGTCCACAACCAGAACTTTCTTCTTTTTTAAAGCTAATGATGCGGCAAGATTTATTGCGGTCGTTGTTTTTCCAACTCCGCCCTTTTGGTTAGCTATGGCTATAATTTTGCCCATCGCTCTTTAATGTTTCACGTGGAACATTTCCCCTTTTTCTGATCTTCTCCTTTGAATGCTTAAATATATATGCAGGTTCAATGCGGCTGCGGGGGTTATTCCAGGGATCTTTTTTGCCTCCCCTATAGTTTTAGGCCGAATTTCTTCCAATTTTTCCATCGCTTCCCTTGTTAATCCAGGGATTTTCCTGAAATTTGTCTTTTCTGGGATTTTCTCTCCCTCAATTTTTCCAATTCTGGCAATTTCTTTCTCTTGTTTTTTTAAATAGCCCTCGTATTTTACCTCTGACTCGACATGCCGTATTTCTTCATCAGTTAAGAGCCCATTAAATTTCTTATATTCTACCACATTTTTGAATTTCACTTCAGGTTTTTTCAACAGGTCCTTAAGCCGCAGTTTTTCCTTATTTTCAGTTATTATGCTTTCTTTCTGGAGGAAATGCATAACTTTCTCTATCCTCTCCTGTTTTTTTTGGTAAGCTTCATAGTCTTTTTCTTTAATCAGTCCATAATTGTATCCGTACTGAGTCAACCTTTTGTCCGCATTGTCAATCCTGAGTAGGAGCCTGTATTCAGCACGCGATGTGAAGAGACGATAAGGCTCATCAACTCCTTTGGAGATGAGATCGTCGATGAGCACGCCTATATATGCCTCATTCCTCCCTAGAATGAAATGTTTCTTCTTTTTTATCTTTAAAGAAGCATTTATGCCTGCCATTAAGCCCTGGGCAGCTGCTTCTTCGTACCCAGAGGTTCCGTTGATCTGGCCGGCTAAGAACAAATTCTTGATATTTCTTGCTTCCAGAGAGTGGTTTAGTTGAGTAGGAGCGATTGCATCGTATTCAATGCCGTAAGCTGGCCTCAATATTTTCGCCTGATCCAGGCCAGGGATACTTTTCAGGATTTCCTTCTGGGCTTCAAGAGGAAGACTGGAGGAGATGCCATTAACGTAGATTTCGGCTGTCTCTAGGCCTTCAGGCTCAAGAAAAAAGTGATGTCTCTGATGATGGGGGAATTTGACAACTTTGTCCTCTATTGAAGGGCAATAGCGCGGCCCCACGCCAGTAATTTTTCCACTGTACAGAGGAGATTTATCCAGATTCTTTTTGATAACTTCATGGGTTTTTTGATTCGTATATCCTATGTGGCAGAGGATTTGGTTTTTTAGGTCTTTTTGAGTGCGAAAAGAAAAAGGAACAGGGTTTTTATCTCCAGTTTGTGCGCTAAATTGGCTCCAGTCTATGGTGCGTTCATGAAGTCTCATCGGTGTACCCGTTTTCAAGCGAAAGGATTTCAGCCCTAATTTTTTCAAATTTCCGCTTAGTTCATGTGAAGCCGGCTCGTTAGCTCTCCCGGCGGAATAACTATGAAGGCCTATGTGGATGAGACCGTTCAAGAATGTTCCTGGGGTCAAGATAATAGCTTTTGCGAACAGCCTGCTTCCTTCCAGAGTCTTAACTCCTCGCACTCTTTTATCCTTTATAAGAACTTCTGTGACAATCCCCTGGAAGAGCGTTAAATTCGGGACTTTTTCCAACCAGTTTTTCATGGTCAGCCTGTAGAGAGCTTTATCAGATTGTGCCCTTGGTGCTTGGACAGCTCCACCACGGCTTCTATTTAGGAGCCTGAACTGTATTCCTGTCTCATCAGCCAGGAGGCCCATGATACCGCCTAGAGCGTCTATTTCGCGTACCAAATGCCCCTTGGCCAATCCTCCTATGGCAGGATTGCAGGACATCTGAGCGATTGTTTCGAGATGGATGGTGATGAGGCATGTTTCAAGACCCATGGTGGAGGTTGTGCATGCGGCTTCACATCCTGCATGACCGGCGCCGACTACAATTACGTCATATTCATCCACAATATTCATCTTTTGCCCTATTTTCCTACACAGAACCTGCTGAATATATCCTTGATGATTTCATCCATGCGAATTTCTCCAGTAAGCTGGCCGATCAAAGGGATTGTCTTTCGGATTTCTTCAGCATAGATTTCTTCGAGATGGCCTTCTTTAAGGAGGCGCTGGCCTTCAATCAAGCAGTCAAGCATAGCTTCAAGCAGGAGTTTTTGCCGCAAATGAAGGATAACCTCTTCTCCCTGTTTCTGGCTGGGGACAAAAAACTCATGGATCATCTCTTTAAGTTTCCCTAAGTTTATTCCTTTTAAAGCTGATATTCCAAGCGCAGGCAGGGATTCTGCTCGGCTTTTTACATTTTTTTTGCTCATTTTTTGAGGAAGATCAATTTTGTTAAAAAGGATAATGGTCTTTTTGTTTTTAAATTTTTTGATAAGCTTAAAATCTTCAGAGCTTTCGTCCTGAGAAGAATCAAGGAGAAGGAGCACTCCATCAGCCTGAGAGGCTATTGTTTTCGCTCTTTTTATCCCTTCTTTCTCTGCCGGATGAAGGGGATTGCCAAAACCAGCCATGTCGATAAGGGTGAAAATGGAACTATTTATATTTAATTTATCGCATAAATAATCTCTTGTAGTTCCAGGATAAGGGGTGACGATGGCCCTTTCTTTTTGGAGAAGTGAATTAAATAGAGTAGATTTGCCTACGTTTTTTCTTCCCGCGATGGCTAATGTTAGGCCTTCGGAAAGAGTTTTTCCCAGATTATAGCTTTCTACGAGCTTTGTTAAGGAATGAATAGCCTTTTCCATCGTTTTCGATATCTGCCTTGTTGAGATTCGCAGCCCCTCCTCCGGGAATTCAATGCTCGCTTCGATTTGAGAGAGAAGATGGATAATCTGGTGCCGGAGAGAGGCTATTTTTTTGGAAAGACTTCCCCCGAGCTGGCCAAAGGATATTTTTACTTGCCTATATGACGGGGCTTGGATGATGTCGTTTATGGCTTCAGCCTGGAGAATGTCGATTCTTCCCCCTTGGTATGCCCGAAGAGTGAACTCTCCGGGTCTGGCATGCCTTGCTCCGGCCTTTATGCCGAGGCGGACAACCTCCTCAAGAATTACAGGACTTCCATGACAGCTGATTTCCACCATATCTTCCCTGGTGTAAGTGTGGGGTGAAGGGAGATAAGTCAGATAGGCTTCTTCGAAAAATTCCTTTTGTTCAAAATGATACAGGTTTCCCAAAATGGGGTGATGATGAGGGATTTGGGCCTTATTTTTCTTTGATTTGAATAATTTCTTGGCAATCGGCAGGGATTTTTTCCCGCTGAGACGGACGATGCCCAGACCACCGTAGCCCAGAGGAGTGGAGATGGCAATGATCGTGTCTTCAAGCATGACTTATATATAATAAAACGTGAAGCGTAAAACGTAAAGTGGAAAGGGTAATACTCGAGGATGGTTTCGCTCCCCTTCAGATTTTTAACGCCATTCTCCATTCGCTCTTCTCGGCGGCTGCGTAACTCGCTTCGCTCAGACATACTCGCCGCCCGACTCCGTCGGATTCCCTCGAAGAGCGAACTCCGAAGGCTAAATCTTCAATGGTCGCTGCATCCATCCCCGAATATTTTCTTATGATGTCTACAGATATGTCTTAAGAGTGAAAAGTAGCCTGTTCCCTTTTGATAAAGGGAGAAGGAAAATATTCAGGGATGGCTACTTTAAAAAATTATTTGGCTTCGCTTTTTACGGGGAAAATCTTTATTCGTTTCAGAAATCCCTCGCCCATACTCTCCGTTGTAGTTCCTGAAACTTGATTCACAGCTATGTGGACGATTCTTCTTTCATAGGGATTCATCATATCAAGGGTTTCATCCCTGCCTGTTTCGTGAACTTGATGAGCAATATGCTGGGCATAATCACTTAACTCCTTTTCTTGATTTTTTCTATAAAAATCACAGTCAACTTGAACTTTTTGGGGAGAGATTTTATTAAGGATGTGTTGAAAGGCTTGGAGCAGTGATCCATCTTTCTGCAGGAGAAAGTGTTTGTCCCCTCCTTCAAAAATTAGATAGATCATGTCGTTTTTTCTTTTTATCTGGTACTTTATATCAAGTGGAAGACGAGACAGGACCTTATCGAGAAATTGAGCCACAGGATTTTCCTCTAGCTCTTCCTTAGGCCAGGCGCGGATTACAATTTCCTTGGTCTTGATTCCGAAGAGTTTTGTTTTTTCTGTAACAACTTCATAGCTTATTTTATTCCGGGGGAGCTTGAGAACATGTTCGGCGTTACTTATGACTTCATCTAAATTTTTTCCTTTGAACTCTTTTTCTTGGTTATTTTTTTCTTTTTTTGCCATGAGATTCTCTCTTTTTCTTTTGTCTTATTCGATTCATGATGTACTGCTGGCCGATTTGGAGGATATTGTTGGTCAGCCAGTAAAGGACAAGGCCACTTTGAAAATTCATAAAAAAGATAGTCATGATAACCGGCATCATAAGCATCATCCTCGCCTGAGTGGGATCAGCAGATGTGGGTGTCATTTTTTGGCTTATGAATTGAGTGATGCCCATCAGGATTGGAGTAACAAAAAATGGATCCTTTACGGAAAGGTCTTTTATCCAAAAAATAAAGGGACTATGCCTGAATTCAATAGCTACGACCAAAAGCCGGAAAAATCCCCAGAAGACTGGTATTTGGATGATCATTGGTAAACAGCCTCCAGCCGGATTGACACCGTGTTGTTTGTAGAGTTTCATCGTTTCTTCGTTCATCTTGCGGCGTTGGCCGATATCCTGTTTGGCCTTTTTGTATTTGGCTTTCAGAGCTTTAATCTTAGGCTGGAGTTCCTGCATCTTAGACATTGAGCGCATGCCGCTGTAGGTTAAGGGGAAAAAGACAATTTTGATTAAAAAAGTGAGGATGATGATACCGATTCCCCTATTAGGGATAAGTTTATGGATAGATTTGCCGGCTCTGAGGAGGATTTCAGAGATAACCCCAAAAAATCCGAACCTTATCAATTTTTTTGCTCCGTAGCCGAATTCACTTAAAGTATCGAAATCTTTAGGCCCTATATAAACCTTATGAGGAGAACTCATAGAGAGAAAAAAGTAAGGGTTTTCTTCTGGTCCTTCTCTATGGAAGGACGCGCTTGCTTTTTCAGGAGAAGTAAGGAAGAGAGCTGTGAAGTAATTATCTTCATAGGCAGCCCATTGAACGAAATAAAAATCATTTTGTTTCTTCGCGATCAGATTTTGCCATTGTTTTATAGGCATAAATTTTCTTTCTTCCAGGCGGTCTTTTTTGGGGCGAGCTGGAGGTGGAAAAACAGCCACGCCTCTTGCTCCTCCGAATCGGCTCTTTAGCTCGGCTTCAGTGGGATTGCCAATGCCTGGACCCCAAATAGCATGGAAATCGATTTTTTGTCCGTGTTTCCAAACATTGATTATCACGTCAAAATCATATTTTCCATCCTGGAAAGTAAGAATTTTCTCCACTCGCGTCCCTTTATCATCTGCATACTGAAAGCGGAGTTCTCCTGACCGGCCACCTCCAAGATCTAACTTGAGACTTGAGAATTCGAAAAGGGCACTGTTGATAGTACTATCGAAGGATGAATCATCTGTTCTCAGGGAAAAGGGATACATATCCAGCTCGGACGATCGTCCAGAAACAAGGTCTAAGTCTTCTTTGTTCTCATCCGTGTGTTCTCTAAGCCTCCAACTCTTCAACACTCCTCCTCTATTACTCCATACAGCTTGATACAGAGAAGTCTCGATCCGGATTTCTTCTTCAGCTTGGGCTGAGATCGGCTGAAGGTCTCTCTCTTCTTCTGCACCCACTCTCTCCTCAGGCGTTGCTAGAGGAGAAAGGAGTTCTTTTTCAGCAGACTTTTGCTCAGGCTTTCTCTCTATCCCTGTGATACTTTCTGGTGGAATTGCTGGCTCTGGCTGCTTTTTAATGAAGAATGCCTGATAGAGAATCAAAATCAGGAAAGAAAGGACAATTGCTATTAGTACTCTTTTTTCCATCTATGAACCTCTTAAGGAATGAGATCGACTCCTCCTGGGTGAAATGGGTGACACCTGAGAAGCCTTTTCCCTCCCAAAAATACTCCTTTAAGTAAACCATGTTTTTTTATAGCTTCGTAGGTATAGCTAGAGCATGAAGGAAAAAAACGGCAGTGACGGCCAAACAGCGGTGAGATGAACATTTGGTAACATCTTATCAAGAATAAAGCTATGTTTTTCATGGAGATTATCTATTTTGACCAATGGATCTTATGGCAGCAAAGTAATCTTCCTGAAGCTTGAGCCAGGAGGCTTCGATGATTTCTTTTTTAGCGATGATTAAGATATCAAAGGAGCTTTTGAGCAAGTCTTTGTTCCTTCGGAAGAGAGATCTCATCTGTCTTTTAAATTTGTTTCTTTTAACGGCATTACCTACTTTTTTGCTGATGACAACAGCCATCCTAGAAAAACTTAAGTCGCTGGAGATATAAATAAGATTGAAATATTTTGCTCTGTAACGGCTTCCCTTTTTGTAAAGGTGCAAAAATTCTTTTTTATTTCTTATCCTCTCCTGAGGACTAAGGGTTTCCTTCATTAGCCAGCAAGTCTTTTTCTGCCTTTTTGTCTTCGGTTCTTGATGATATGCTGTCCACCTTTAGTTCTCATTCGGACTAAAAAGCCGTGAGTTTTTTTTCTCTTTCTTTTGTTGGGTTGGAAAGTTCTTTTCATGTCTTCTCTTTAACTTTAGACCAAGTATGTTAATAAACCTGCTTTTATCTGTCAAGTCTACAAAATAATGATTTGACTCTTAGGCCATTATTGATTACAATATCAACAAGATGGATTCCTTCAAGGTTGGAGATAAGGTTATTTATCCCAATCAGGGTTTGGGTGTTATAGAAGATATCCAGGACGAAAGCCACTATGGGGAAAAATTCAGGATTTATCACTTGAGAATCCTTAACAACAATACTTTAGTGTTAGTGCCTTTTTCCAATGCTGAAGAAATCGGGATCAGAAAACCTGTTTCTGCGGGGCGTGTTAGAAAAATATTTGAGTTTATGAGAACCGGAGAAGTAGATGTCATGATGAACTGGAAAGGGAGATACAAAGAACATCTCAATCTCTTGAAATCTGGAACAATGTTGGATATGGCTTTGGTCTTGAAGAGCCTTTATTATCTCAATTTAGTCAAACCCCTTTCTTTTCGCGAAAAGAAAATGATGGAGAAAGTACAAGAGCTTGTCGTATCAGAAATTTCAGAAGTTTCCTCCCTCCCTTTCTCAGAAATTGAACAAAGGCTTATGGAAACTTTATCTCTCTGTTTTAGAGATGTAAATCCTCGCTTGGATTCCTGATTTCAAAAATATGCTCTTTCCTGCCCTCATCCTTTTTTTCTTGTTTATTCTCCTCAGCGCTTTCTTCTCTTCTTCTGAAACATCTTTTATTGCTCTTAATCCTTATAAACTTGATTACCTTGAAAAGAAAGGATCAAGGAGGGCAAGGCTTGTAAAAAGCATGCTGGAAAGGGTGGATAACCTTTTAGCGACCATACTCATCGGGAACACTCTGGTTAATGTAGCTGCAGCTTCTATCGCGACATTTATTTTTGTCTCGTTAATCCCGAACAAGAATCACGCGGTTTTATTGGCGACCTTGGCGACGACTTTTTTGATTCTTATTTTCGCTGAAATCACTCCCAAGACTTATGCTGCTTATAATCCCATAAAGCTTTCTTTTTTGTTTGTGCAGCCGATCAGGTTTTTTATCATAATTTTTTATCCTTTTGTTAAAGCTTTTACATTCATTTCCAGATTGATATTTCCCTCCTCTCAGAAAAAGGAAAAAGGCCTCGGTCGTTCTCTTAGTACGGAAGAAATAAAAGTTATGTTGACAATGGGGATAAAAGGGATGTCTTCGTTTCGAAAAAACATGATTTCGGGTGTTCTTGACATCGGCTCCCGCCCCGTCAGAGAAATTATGGTTCCCCGTCCTCAGGTCAAGGCTATTGAGATAAAATCCTCTATTCAGCAAATATTAGATACCATCCTCTCTGCCGGATTTTCCAGGTTTCCTGTGTATAAAGGAAGATTAGATAACATAGAGGGGCTTATTCATGTGAAAGATGTAATTCCTTATCTTATTGATAATAATAACTTTAACATAAATAAAATTATAAGAAAACCGTTTTTTGTTCCTGAGCCTGCTTCTTTAGAGACTGTTTTACTTCAGATGCAAGAGACCGCAAACCCTCTTGTTTTTGTTGTGGATGAATTCGGGAATATGGAGGGAATTGTAACCCTTGAAGATATTATCGAGGAGATAGTAGGAGAGATTCAGGACGAGTACGATCCCAAAGAAGAGTGGTTTAGCCAAGTTGAGGAAAATGTATATGTAGTCAAAGGAAGAGCTTCCATTAAGGATGTTAATCAGAGACTTCTCTTTGAACTGCCGGAGAAAAGAGAATACACGACTTTAGCCGGTTTTTTTCTTTACGAATTTGGTAAAATACCTCAAGAAGGGGAAGTTTTAAGCTACGAAGGTTATAGATTTGTTGTTGAGAAAATGAGCAAGCGTCATATAAATTTACTCCGCATTATAATAGAACAAAAAAATGAAGATAAATCAGATGAAAATCGTCGCCAAGAATAAGAAAGCCTATTATAACTATGAAATACTGGAGAGTTATGAAGCAGGTATTTCTCTTGTGGGGAGCGAAGTCAAGTCTATAAGAGAAGGCAGGATAAGTTTAAAGGAGAGCTATGCTGAAATTAAAGCAGGTGAAATTTTTCTTGTCAGCTGCCATATAAGCCCCTATGAAGCTGCGAACATATTTAATCATGATCCTCTAAGGGTGAGAAAACTTCTGCTCCACCGCCGGGAAATAAAAAAGTTAACAGGAAAGGTAATAGAAAAAGGTTTAACGCTTATTCCCACGAAGGTCCTGATCAATGATAGAGGAAAAATCAAGGTGGAAATCTCCCTTGCTAAGGGTAAAAGAGCCTATCAGAAAAGGGAATCTATTCGAGAGAGGGACCGCGAGCGCGAATTTCGGTCAGAGCTAAAGAAAGCGTGGCGATAGCTCGTAGGCCAATTTTATCGCCTCTACCATGCTTTCAGGATTGGCCGTTCTTTTGTTAGCGATATCAAAGGCTGTACCATGGGTAGGAGAAGTGCGAATAAACGGAAGACCCAAGGTAGTATTAACTCCCTTCTCAAAAGCTTCCAGCTTGAAAGGAATGAGCCCCTGATCATGGTAGAGGGCGATGACGATTTTATCTGGATGATTTAGAGCCTTCCGGAAAACAACGTCAGGTGGAAAAGGTCCGCTGATTCTCATGCCTTTTTTCTTGGCATGGTTTATGGCAGGAATGATTTCCTCTTCTTCTTCAGATCCGAGAAGCCCCTCCTCTCCAGCATGCGGATTCAATCCTGCAACCAGGAAATGGAATGTTTCAGGCTTGATTTTTTCCATATGCTTATGGAGCAGGAGGAAAAAATCATGAAGATCTTCTTTTTTTATTTTTTCTAAAGCGTCCTTCAAGGGGAGGTGATGGCTAAACAGGGCTACTTTTATTCTTTCCGACCAGAAAGTCATGATGGCTTGAGGGTAGACCTGGCTGAGGAAATCTGTGTGGCCGCGCCATTTTAATCCTGCTAGTTTCCAGGATTGTTTTGATATGGGCGCTGTGACAAAAGCTTGTATAGTTCCCCTTTTTGCCTCTTCGAAAGCTTGCTTGAAGAAGAGAAAAGATGCCTGTCCGTTTTCCTTGGAGAGAGACCCCTTTTTTACGGTTTTTAAAGGATTTTCTACTTCTAAAAGAGATAGAGAAGGAAAGCCGGTCTCTTTTGTTCTATCAAAAGGTTGAATATCTAGTTCGAGACCCAATGCCAGCTTTTCTTCCTCAACCAGTTGAGAGGAACCAAAAAGGATGTAAGATATCTTGGGAAGGGAATTTTTAGACGATAAGGCCTTCAGGACGATTTCGGGTCCGATTCCCCCTGGATCCCCAAGAGTTATCCCTATCTTGGGAATATTCATTTTTTCTTTTTTTATTTTTTTTCTTTTGTTTCTTTAGTATCGTTCAACTTATATAGATACTTGATTGTGGCTTTATAGATTAATAAATTGGGAGCTTCATCTCTGTTGAGTTTTATGCAGTTTATATCATACCATTCAATGTATCCTTCCACAGTTTCTCCGTCTTCAAAGACAACTCCCATAGGAGTTTTTTTGTTCATCTGTTTCAGGTAATAATAGTTTTCTGCATGAGTATCGTAGGGGGGATGGGCTTTCTTTTTGACTGATTCACGGTGCATCTTTTCTTTTATCTCAGATAAGTTTGGTCTAATAAGTTTTCTATTCATAATCTACCTCTCTAAGATTTATGCTGATTAAGAAACTTAGAAGTTGTTATAAAGATAATAACATCATCTTCATGAAATTTCAAGAATATTTAGAAAGAACAAAGCATATTTTTTTTAAAAAAGGGGACAGGCTACTTTTTCTGGAAGAAATAGACTTTCTCTTCTGGTGGATAGTACGTGCAGAAAAAGTAGCCTGTCCCCTTTTTTGCCCGCAATCTAATGTATTAGAATAAATAGCGTTTGTATGAGTAAAGGCAAAAAGCAAGACGTGACCCACTAAGAGGGAAGCGTCAAACGGTGGAGGAAGGATGTTTTTTCAGGGTTTGATAGAGAAGAGGAAGGACGAAGAGAGTAATAAGCGTTGAAGTAAAAATCCCTCCGATTACAACTGTAGCCAGAGGTCTTTGGATTTCTGCTCCAGGTCCTTGGGCAAATAATAGTGGCATAAGGCCAAACATGGTAGTAAAAGCAGTCATTAAGACAGGTCTAATTCTCAAGCTTACTCCAGTTATTAGCACTTCATTCATCTTCAAGCCCTGATTTACTAA
>DRHQ01000019.1 GCA_011049545.1 Candidatus Aminicenantota bacterium
CATTCCAGATGTTATCTTTAATAGGTGGCCAAAACTTGATGCGCGGATATTACCGGGGCCGATTCAGAGATAAAAATATGATTGTTTTACAAATGGAATACCGTGTGCCTCTATTTAGGAAATTAGGAATGGTAGGCTTCTTAGGATTTGGCGATGTAGCAGATAATGTAGGTAATTTTGTCCTGAGAGATTTCAAGTATTCTGCAGGATTTGGATTTCGTTATTTGCTTAATCCTCAAGAAAAAATCAATGTGAGACTTGACTTTGGTTTTTGTAACGAATCTTTTGGTGTTTACATTGCCGTAAGTGAAGCATTTTAATGTATTTGCAACTGGGCAATGTCTGGGGAGTCGCCCGGGTATTTTGCCTGATTATTGGGGCCTGGTCAGGCTGATGGGATAATAATTCTTCCCGCTACCATGCTGGCGAAGCTACTCTATAGGGGAACTTTCCTCCAGCACAGATTGAAGTTTGGGAATAACATCATCGGCTATATTGATGAACTCAAGACCAACGTCATAAAGAGCCTCAGAGCCTGGAGGCAGTGCACTGATCCAGACAACCCTTACTATAGCTTTCAAAGAGTTTCCGTTTGGTAGAAGGAGTTCGATTTCCAGAGGTTGGCTTTTTTTGAAGGGCTTGTTGCTGTAAATACGCACGCCTGCGAGGCTAATGTTGGAAGCTTGGTTGCTCGTCCCGAAGACGTCAGTAGGACGGTAGTAAACTGGAGCCTTTACCCGGGGAAAGCGCCGTCTATCAAATTTCGATTTTTTCGATGGTGTCATTTTTTTAGCATTCCTAAAGTGGTGAAAACTCCATTTTGATTTATGCTAGTATAGAATGCAGATGATTGGGTGTCAATGGATAAGTATGATAAATTATGGCGCCTGGGTTTAGTACGTTTCTCTGCTAAAAAGGGGGCCGGCTAATTCCTAATCTAACTGATTGATAGCTTCTCCGTGAAGGCTATAAGGTCCACCCGAAGTGATGCGGACATCAACAAAGCATCCGGTGACATCATTTTTTGATTTGAAGTTAACGACCTGGTGGCCTTCATTCCTTCCAGAGAGGAGGTGAGAAGTTTTTTTGCTTTTGCCTGAACAGAGGACTTTCAAGACCCGTCCAATAAATGATTCATTAAGCTCCAACTGTATTTTTTTTTGAAGATCCTGGATTTCTATGAGTCTCCTTTTTTTCTCTTCGAAAAAGACGGTATCTTTTTCCTGGCAAGCAATAGTTAACGGCCGGGGAGAGTAGCGGAAAGAAAAAATATTGTTGAAGCGAACCTCTTCCAGTATGCTCAGAGTTTCCTGGAACTCTTCTTCTGTTTCTCCAGGGAAGCCTGCGATGATATCTGTACTGAAGCTGATGTTTGGCATTAGATCTCGGAGAAAATTTATCTTTTCGAGATAATCCTCTCTGGTGTATCCTCTATTCATCCTTTTAAGTACTGAAGAGGAACCAGACTGCACAGGCAGATGGAGTTGATGACAGACTTTTTGCGCTTCTTTCATGGCCGCTGCTATATTTTTTGTGAAGCTTTTTGGATTAGAGGTTACAAACCGAATCCATTCAATTCCTTCAACACGGTTGGCTTCTTTTAACAGGGTAGAAAAATCTTTTCCTGTGTCAGGATCTTTATAAGAATTTACATTTTGGCCTAAAAACTGGATTTCTTTGTACCCCTTATTTGCCAGGCATTGTATTTCCTGGATAATTTTTTGCATAAGCCTGCATTTTTCTCTCCCTCGTGTAAAAGGGACGACGCAGTATGAACAAAAATTGTTGCACCCTTCCATTATGGTTACATACGCACTGATGTTGGATTTTCGGAAAGTCATCTCATGGGGAATTTCATTGTAACCTCGACTCCAGCTTGTGGAGTTTAATTTCTCTTCATTATTGCTTTGGATGATCTCGGAAATCTGGTTGTAATTATCAGGACCCAGGACAAAATCAATAAAAGGTTTTTTCTCTAAAAGCTCTGATCCGTAGAGTTGGGCTACGCACCCGACAACGCCAATAGTTGTCTTTTTTTTCTTTTTAAATGTTGCCAGCCGGCCCAAATAGGAGTAAAGCTTTTCTTCGGATTTTTGCCTAACAGCGCAGGTGTTTACTATGATAATATCACTCTCTTCCAGAGAATTTGATATTTTTCCACCTGCAGTAGACAGAATCCCTGCTATACGTTCTGAATCATTCTCGTTCATCTGGCATCCAAAAGTATGAATGTAGAACTTCAAGTTTTTCATAGTTCGAGCACTTTTTTCCATTTTGACCTTAATCTCAGCTCTTAAGTAAATAATATAATACAATCTTCAGGCTAAGAAAAGGCTATCTTTTCCTGCGGGCAAAGACAGACTCCAAGTTATGAAAACGTAGTCATTCATAAAGTAACGGGATTCAGGGATGGATGAAGTGACCTTAATAAGTTTTTTTTACAATAATTTTTCGAGAACTCCTACTGCATTCTTGATGAACTCAGGACATCGGGTTTCACAAATTTGTTTTTCTTCTATTTGCTCCCGCTCCTCAGGGTTATCTAAATCATAACCCAGTAAATCCTTGCACATTATGGAATCATGAAGAGATTTAAACCTATTTACGAATTCTCTAACAATTTTATATGATTTTTCTTTTGCTTCTTCATCTTCAGCTTTCACTTTTCCATGTTTAAGACCTATGACCATGAAAGCCCCGGTTACAGCTCCGCATGTTTGCCCCATATGAGCCATTCCTCCTCCAAAGGCTTGAGCTATTTTTAGGGCAACCTCATGATTCAAACCAAACAGCTTCGAATAGGTTGATAGCACTGATTGAGAACAATTGAATCCTTCTTTAAAGCTGGAAGCGGCACGGTCAGCTTTGTCCATCATTTATCATCTCCTTCTATGGCTAATTACTCATGAGGCCAAGGTTGTGATTTAGCATTTCCCTTGCGTTTTGAAGAGTTGTTTCCGTAATACGGGATCCGGCTAAAAGCCGTGCGATTTCTGTCACTCTTTCCTCAAAAGATAGTTTTTTAACTGTAGTAAAGGTTCGATCCTTGGTGACTTTTTTATCAATTCTGTAGTGGTGAGTAGCAAAGGAAGCGATCTGAGGAAGGTGTGTTATGCAAATTACCTGATGCTGATTTGATAATTTTTTGAGTTTCTGGGCGACAAATTCTGCAGTTTTTCCCCCTATGCCTGAATCAATCTCGTCGAAAATCAGGGTTTTTAAACTTTCTATCTCCTTGCCAATAGTTGTCAAGGCAAGCATAACTCTGGAGAGTTCACCTCCTGAAGCAATTTTCCTCAAAGGCCTCAACTCCTCTCCCGGATTGGGGCTAATAAGAAATTCCACTTCTTCAGTGCCGCTCTGTTTTACTTTCTCTATAGTATCCTGGCTGAGGAGAAAGGTTTCGATCTTTATCCTGAACCGCGCTTTATTCATTCCAAGAAGGCTTATTTCCTTTTCAACCTCTTTCTCTAGTTTACGAGCACTATTTTTCCTTATAGAAGAAAGTTTTTCTGCAGTTGCCTTGTATTTGTTGAATTTTTTTTCTATTTCTGGCTCTAACGCGACCAACTTTTCTTGACTTGTGCCAAGCTCTTCATGTTCCTGTTTGGCTCTTTTTAAGTAAGAGAAGATATCGTTGATGCTCGTTCCATACTTTCTTTTTAATTTTTCTATCTCGCTCAAACGCTCCTCAAGCCCCTCTAATTTTTCAGGAGCTGCTGTTTGTTTTTCTTTAAATTTGATTAAAAAATTCGAGAATTCTCCGATGGTTATGGAAAACTGGCTGATGGCTTCACCCGCCTCCTTAAATGTTTTATCAAAGTCTGCGAGACCGCTGACTACGTTTTGGAGTTGAGCTAAAAGTGAAGAGATTGAATTTTCTTGAGTGTAAGAGATTTCTAACGCTTGTTCTACATGAGAGCCTATTTTTTCAGCATTTTTGAGGATATTCCTGTTCTGACGAAGCTCTTCCTCTTCTCCTTGTTTGAGATTTGATTTTTCGATTTCTTTTATCTGGAAGTAGAGAAAATCTAGTCGCTGCTCTCTTTCTCTTTCTTTTGTCTCAAGTTCTTTTTTTTCTCTTAAGAGTTTTTTGAGTTCTTGAGCTAAGCGAGAAACATCTTTTTTAAGGGTGGAAGCATTCGCGTATTCATCAAGATAATTCAATTGATAATCCAGGTTGAGGAGAAAAATATGATCGTTCTGACCATAGATATCAACGAGATCTCCGCCTATTTCTTTGAGTTTTTTGATGGGGACAAGGGTTCCGTTTATGTATCCTTTCCCTGTTCTTTGCTCGGAAATCTTTCTTTGGATAAATAATTCATTTTCGGATTCGGTGAGGAAATCTTTTAAATTAGGAATCTTTTGGTGGAAAGGCAAAATAACTTCCACTGAAGTTTCTTTTTTTCCTGTCCTGATCATATCGGGAGAACCTTTTTCTCCCGTAACAAGTCTTATTCCGTCAATGATGATGGATTTTCCTGCACCTGTTTCTCCGGTAAGGATGGAAAATCCTTCTTCCAGGATGAGTTCTATATCTTCAATAGTGGCTAAATTTCTGATGCGAAGAGATTTGATCATTTAAGAAAATCTTTTTTAATGTATTTATCGCGAAGATTTGATCACTGTAGGCACAAGCGCCTTGGCTGTGTTTATGCGGCCGTATCCGATATAATTGTCTATTCCAAGATTATTGACAAAGTTTACGTCATCTGCTGAATAGCGGATGACATCCATGATTTGGGCGGCTGAGAGATTGGGTTTTACGCTTTTTATCAGAGCCGCTAGGCCAGCGACGTGAGGAGTGGCCTGCGATGTCCCATCACCCCAAGCATAAGGGAATGAATCCGGACCCCAAAACCAAGTAGGAACAGTGCTTATGATTCGTGCTCCCGGCGCTGCTACATCAATTTCAGGACCAGAGTTTGATGCCCAGAGTCCTCCCGAGTTTGAGAAATCCACTCTTTCATCGTTGTAATCCGTTGCAGCCACTGCCAAGCAGTAATCATCATAAGCTGCTGGATATAAGACAGCACCTCCGTCATTCCCAGCAGAAGCGACGATCACTACATTCATGTCATACGCGTATTTCAATGCATTTTCTAAAGTTGTCGATGGAAAACCGCCTCCCACGCTGAGATTGATCACATCTGCTCCACTATCTGCTGCCCAAATTATGGCATCACTCATCTCACCATAGCTCCCGGAGCCCAGATCATCCAGGATTTTTACAGGCAAAATTTTACAGTTCCAGGCCACTCCAGCAATACCTTCGTCGTTGTGCGTCTCAGCTGCTGCGATCCCTGCCACGTGAGTTCCGTGACTTTCGTCATCAGTGGCATCAGAGTCATCATTCACAAAATCGTAACCGCTCGAATAAATCTTATCAATTAGATCCGGATGATTCATGTCCACACCTGAATCGAGTATGGCAATTATAATCTCCTCTTCTCCCTTTGTTTCTTCCCAGGTGCTTGTGGTTTTGATGTCAGCTCTTTCTTCTCCCTGTGGGCTTCCTGGAGGACCTATGTCTTGCCCGTTGTTGTAAAGAGCATATTGATAATCAAAAAGTGAATCATTTGGGGTTTCAGTCATATAAGTTATATAGTTTGGTTCCGCATATTCCACGTCAGGGTTTCTCCTCAAGGCAAAAAGCGTCTCCTCCAAGGTCGTGCTTGTCTGGATTTGAATCTTATAAACGTTGATTCTCGGGATTCTTTTGAGTCTTTTGCACTGATAAGCAGCAATAGTGGCTTTTATCGTCTGATCTGAAAGAGTAGGCTTGAATTTGACCAGAACTTCATCCGGTCTATAAGGTGGTCCCTCGTGACGATAAGGCCGGCCTCTGTTCATATGTTTGATAGGACGGCGAATAACGGGGCGATCTGGCCTTCTGGCTCTTTCAAACCTGAAATCTCTATTACCTCTTGATGTGGCAATACCTGCGTCTTTGAACCTGTAAGCTTTACGTGAGGATTCTCTCACTTGTTCTGGAAAATCAGGTTTGGTTTTAGGCGAGACTTGACCCAGCCCGCTATTGTTTCCCTTGGATTGAAGGGACTGGACTTTTATTAAAGATGTTATTTGTTGCGGAAAAAGCACAGAGTTATTATTTTTCCCTCTATCAAGCTTCCAATGTTTAAGACTTGCCGAAAAAAGAAAGATAGGTATGACAAAAAGGGCAAAGATTGTTTTCTCTTTTTTCATGATTTCCTCCCTGGAAATTAAAAAGAATACATCATCCTAACTGTGAATCCAAAATCGACTCTATCTCCCTGGGGTATAAAATTTCCTTCTGCTTTAATAGCGAAGACTTCGGTGAGATTAAAAATGGATCCCAGAGTAGCACTGAATGAACTTGCTCCGGATATTTTTTTATCCTCACTTCCTGTTAAATCTTGAATTGTTTGTACCATCTTGAAGTTTCCCCAGAGTTTGTTGAAATTTAAATAGAGATAAGGATAAAAAGAGTCAAAGCCTCTATAAGTGAAAACAGGCCCTATAGAAGCTCTCATCCAGGAGGGATCCCCTTCTACGGTTCCATCTTCTATAAGATCTGGAATCTCCCATTCTTTTTTTGTTCCCATATAATAAAAGAATTGACCAAGAACATCTACCCGGAGATCTTTAGCATAAATAAGGCTTTTTTTGATTTCTGCCCCAGCGAGATATCCTTTAATAGTCCCAACATCCAATTCTACAGAAATAGGAAGTTCTCTAAATGTCAGTTCGTTATAACTGGAGCCGGGCATTGCGTACCCTAAAATGGCATTAATGAAGAATCCTTTCCCAAATTCGAATTCTGTATTGAATGTGAAAAAAGCAGATTTGAGCTTTGAAGTGTACAGGCCATCGTCCCAGGTTATTGTTCTCGAAAAAAATTCAAAGCCAATCCCAGGAGTTATTGATACTGCCCGAAACATCCCTTCTTCCTGGTCCTGAGCTGAGGAGAACCGGGTTAAAATCATACACAATGAAATAGCTAAGAAAATAAGGTGAAATTTTTTCATTTAGGGCTCCTCTGTCTTGATAATAAACAAGCCTTTATTCAAACTACTTTTTTTTAGTTTCTATTTCCTCAAGCCGAGCTGTAGCTTTTTTTGCTAATTTGCTTTGAGGGAAATCAGTTATCAATTTGGTGAAATAAGGGATACTCTGCTCGACCAATGTCGCCTTATAATAAGAATCACCTAAATAGTAATAAACCATATCCATTTTTGAAAAATTAGGGAAGTTGGTCAGGATATCTGTTAGCCTGCTTGTGGCTGCGTTATACGCTTTTACTCTGTAATAATGAACCCCTATATGGAGAGTGTGTTCTGCCAATCTATCTTCACAGTCTAATATTTTTTCCTGGGCAGATTTTGCTTCTTCACTCAATGGATAATTAGTAACGACTTTTTTGAATTCTGCCAGGGCCTGATTTGTTTTTGTCTGATCCCTCCCAGGCTTCAGGGCTTTTCTATAGAAAGTCATGGCAATTTGATGCTGAGCAAGGGGAGCAGAAGGACTGTAGGGAAAGAGGGATATAAACTCGCGGTATTCAGATGCAGCCATTATCATGCTTCCTTCGTCTCTCTTTCGATAATATGAATCTGCAATGGCCAATTTTGCCTGCTGAGCATAAAAGCTCTTAGGAAAGGAATCAATGACTTGCCTTAAATATAGACGAGCTTTTTCAGGATCTTTCTTAATAAATTTTTCTCCGAGCTTAAAGAGGGCTTCATCGGAGGAAGCAACTTCTAATGAAATTGCTGCTGTCTTTTTCCCACAGCCAAAACTAATCATAAGACAGAGGAAAGAAATGGTAAGAGCCAGTCTGAATTTTTTCATCGAATTATTCTGTTTCTCCCTTAGGAAGAATAGAGCTTTTTTGCCCATAGCCATTCTTCTTTCAGTCCATCCCGGAGCTTGGTTTGGGGCGAGAAATTAAGGTCTTTCCGGGCTTTTTCAATATTGGCAAAGGTATGAGGCGCGTCTCCTTTTTGTTTTTCTTTTCGCACCAATCTTACTTGTTTTTGACAAATATTTTCTAAAAGGGGAAAAATATCCTTTAATTTTTTCCGAGTCCCGCCTCCGATATTGTATATTTCTCCCACTTTCCCTTTTTTAAGGGACGCAAAATTGGCATCAATAACATCATCTATATAAGTAAAGTCTCTGGTCTGATTTCCATCGCCGTAGACAGGGATCTGTTTGTCTTTTGCTATGGCTTTGAAAAATTTATGGAAAGCCATATCCGGGCGCTGACCCGGACCATAAACTGTGAAAAACCTCAGAGAAATCGAAGGAACTCCGTAATTCTTGCAGTAAAGGAGACAGAGATTTTCAGCAGCGAGCTTGGTCACTCCGTAAGGAGAGAAAGGATGGAGGGGACTTGTCTCGGACATAGGAAGATCCGGGCAGTTACCGTACACAGAAGAAGAGGAGGCGTAAATGAATTTTTTAAGACTAAGCTTCTTAGCTACTTCCAGCAGTTTTTGAGTGGCTCCGATATTATTTTCAAGATACACGGAAAAATTATCTCCCCAGCTTGTCCTGACCCCCGCTTGGGCAGCATGATGAAAGACGTAATCTGTCTTTTTTAATATTTTCTTTAGATCCAGGTCATTTAAATCCCCGGTAATGAACTCAAAATTTTCATCCTTTATCAGGGGTTTTATATTTTTTTCTTTTATCCGTTTAGGATAAAAATCAGTGAAAGAATCGATACCTACTACTTTGAATCCTTCTTTGAGGAGTCTACGACACAGGTGGGATGCAATAAATCCTGCTGCTCCAGTCACTAAACAATTCATGATTGTCCGAATTTTCTTCCTAAAATTATCCCTTTGAAGATTGTATCCCGGGAGTTTTCCTCGTCGAAGATAGCAGATCTACCCATCCCAGCAACCTCCTCGAATTTGCCGCAGGTTGCGGAAAGAATTGAGTGCGCAATTTGGATCATTGTTTACTTACCTCCAGGGTGATCGGATATTTTTTTTGGATGAGATAGCCTTGAGGGGGAAACTGTTTGATTGTAATTCCTGCCTCAAGGCCAGGATAGGATATATAGCGAATATCTTCTACTCTGAAATCTAATTCTTTTAGCTTCGCTAGGACAGTTTCTGTTTTCTTCCCGATCAAATCTGGCATAAGATACTTTTCTTCCTTTTCTCCTTGACTGATGAGAAGACTGACAGGGGAGTTGCTTCCAATTTCTGCTGCAGCCCGAGGATATTGAGAAATGATTTTTCCGGCTGCATACTCGGAGGTGTGCACTTGAGATACTTCGCCTCTTTTTAATCTAGCTTTTTTAAGAATTTGGCTTGAATTCTGGAGGTTTCTTCCTATAAGCCGGGGGACTATAACCTTCTCAGTTCCTGCACTCAGGGTGACTTTTACTACCTTGTTAATTTTTAATTTCGATCCATAAGGAGGATCTTGGGAAATAACTTTTCCTCGTTCCCAGCGGGTGTCAAATTGAGCTCCCGCTTGAACAACGGATAATTTTCTTCTTGTAAGCTCAGAGCTTGCCTCCTCCAAGGTTTTTCCGATGAGATTGGGGAGGGAAACCATCTCGCCTTTTAGGATTATCCGAAAAGATAGAATGGTGCTCAGAAAGAAAATTATAAAAAAAATTAGTGCATAAGAGATTAAATTAGAAATTTTTTTTAATTCCATAACCTAAAACTAAGATAGTGAAACAACTGTTATTTATACCATAGATTTATAACCAAGTAAACGGCAAGAAAGTTGCTTTGGGGACCGCTCCCAAAGAGGAAAGGCTGCTTTTATTTTTGGGGACATTCCTCGGAATAAATGGGGCCAGGCTCCATTTTCTGCTGTTATGTCTTCAAGTTGAGAATGTCTTCTTTCTTGCAAAATGGAGCCTGGCCCCATTTATTCTGTCCATTTATTCTGGGGGCAAAAGCAACGTGTTTTGGAACCATATAGCCTGAGCCTTTCTTCAATGGTCGCTGTGGCTATTTCCCAAAATCTTTGTCCTGAATATAGCAACCAGTTATCACGGAAATAAGGATGATAAGTATGTAGGGGCTTGATTTATCAAGCCCACCTTGTTTATTGTAGGGATTTGATAAATCAAATCCGCGGTTTTATTTGCTGAAAGAACGCATTTTTTTTATAATGATGCTTTAAATAAAAGGAGAAAGAGCGATGGCCGAATATTCAGATTTTAGAAGTGATACTGTCACTAGACCCACCGATAACATGAGAAAAGCCATGGCCGAGGCTGAGGTAGGGGATGATGTATTAGGCGATGATCCTACAGTCCAGAAACTGGAGTCTTTGGCCGCAGAAAAAATGGGCAAAGAGGCTGCCATGTTCGTTCCCTCGGGAACAATGGCAAATTCTATTGCCATAAATGGTTGGACAAAAGAATTAGATGAAATCATCGTTGAGGAGTGGGCTCATCTTTACAATATGGAATCTACTCATTTGACTTTGATCGCCAGAGTCCTTCCTCGGCTCCTCCCTTCTAACCGGGGAGCTATGGACCCAGAAGAAGTGGAGAGGAAAATCAGAAAACCCACTGTTCATATTCCTCGAACCTCTCTTATCTGTGTCGAGAATACCCATAATAATTGGAGTGGGGCAGTTGTCCCCATCGAGAATTTAAGAGCAATCCGAAAAATTGCGGATAAGCATGATCTAAAAATTCACTTCGACGGAGCTCGTGTCTTTAACGCCAGTGCTGCTTCTGGAATTCCTGTGAAAGAGTATGCTGCCCTTAGCGACTCCATAATGTTCTGTCTTTCCAAAGGACTTTCTGCTCCTGTAGGTTCTATGCTGACGGGACCGAGGGACTTTATTGGTTTTGCTCGCCGTTTGAGAAAAGCACTTGGGGGAGGCATGAGGCAGGTAGGGGTTCTAGCCGCACCAGGAATAGTTGCTTTGACAGAAATGGTGGACAGGTTAAAAGAAGACCACGAAAGAGCAAAGAAATTGGCTTTAGCTATCGCCGAGTTGCCTAGAGTTTCCTTGAATCCAGATTACATTGAAACGAATATTATCATCTTCGGCTTTAATCATCCCAAAATATCTATTCCTGAATTTTTAGAGAAGCTGAAAGAGGAGGGTATCTTGGCTTTGGCTACCCCGGACGGAAGAATTCGTTTTGTTACTCACAAGGATATAGGGGATAAAGATATAGAAAAAGCCATCTTCGCCTTAGGTAAGATATTGACGTAGGAATAAATGGGGCCAGGCTCCATTTTCTGCTGTTATGTCTTCAAGTTGAGAATGTCTTCTTTCTTGCAAAATGGAGCCTGGCCCCATTTATTCTGTCCATTTATTCTGAGGGCAAAAGCAATGTGTTTTGGAACCATATAGCCTGAGCCTTTCTTCAATGGTCGCTACACTCATCCCAGAATATTTTCTTTTAATATCTCGAAACATGTCTTACTCACACAACCTGGAAGAGAGCTGATTTATCAAGACTAGAAAATTAGGAGGGGACTTTATTCATCAAGTCAAAACTGGCTGATAGTTGAAGGATGATCGCCAGTATTTAATCTTCTAAAGATTCAGCGACCAACTGGGCGATATCTTTCACCTTCATCTCTTTATTTTCCTTATCTTTGAGCCCGTCCTGGAGCATAGTAAGGCAAAAGGGGCAAGATGTTGCCGCTACCTCAGCCTGAGATAAGATCACTTCATCTGTTCTGAGATGGTTGATGCGCTTGCCCAAGGATTCCTCTGTCCACATCAATCCTCCACCCGCTCCGCAGCAAAAACTGTGTTCTCTGTTATTTTTAAGCTCGACTATTTTCTTTTTGCTTAGTCTCGACAGCACTTCGCGCGGTTCATCAATGATTCCGTTGTGTCGGCCAAGGTAGCATGAGTCATGATAGGTGAAGAGATTCTCTTTTTTTGGCTTGAGGTGCAATCGGCCTTCCTTGAGAAGGTTATTGATAAGCTGGACATGATGGATAACCTCAATCTTTTGGAGATCTTCTCTTTCCTCCGGGGACACATTCGGAAGAAGTTCAAGAATCCTTGAATATTCGTTTTTAAAAGTGTTGTATCCATGAGGGCAGGTGACAATGATTTTTTTAATTTTATATTTTTTAAAGAGCTCTATATTTTCTCCTGCCAGCATCTGGAAGAGATATTCGTTGCCCAATCTTCGGGCTGAATCACCACAACATTTTTCCTCCGTGCCCAGGATGGCAAAATCTATCCCGGCTTTGTTCATTATTGATACCATGGCCTTTGTGATATTTTTCCCTTTTTCGTCGAAGGAACCCGCACATCCTACCCAGAAAAGGTATTCTGTCTCAGGATGTTCGCTAATCAGCTTTATATTAAGCTCTTTGGCCCAGTCAGCTCTGCTTGCAAATCCAATCCCCCATGGATTGCTGTTTGCCTCTACGTTTCGGAAAAACGTATTTAACTCAGATGGAAATTTGCTTTCCATTAAAACTTGACTCCGTCTTAAACCCACGATTTTCGGTATGTGCTCTATTTCCACTGGACAGACATGCGTACAGGCACCACAGGTTGTACAGGTCCAGATTTCTCCTTCGCTGTAAATACCTTTCATTAAAGGTTCCAGCTCATCCTTTTTGTTTTTGATGAGTTTTTTGCCTTCCTGGCGAAGATGGTTTTTCAAATTGAAAATGATCGTTTTTGGAGAGAGAGGTTTTTCACTCGCAAAAGCAGGACAGACATCTTGACAACGTCCGCATTCCATACAGGTGAAGGCGTCCAGGAAATCTTTCCATGTGAAATCTGATGCTTTTTCTACTCCGAAAACTTCTGCTTTTTCGATATTCAATGGTGTCAATTCGCCCAGAGGTTTATGAGAACGGAAAAAAAGGTTAAAAGGGCTTGTAAGCATATGGAAATATTTGGAGTGGGGGACATAAGCGATAAAACTGAAGACGATAAGAATATGGAGCCACCAGGAGATTTTAAGATGAGCAGAGAGAAGGGAAGCATTAAGCCCTGAGTTTCTTATGATGTTGCTGAAATAACTTCCTAAAAAAGCAAGGCTTTCTGTTTGAGGATGATTGGCAAGAGCAAAAATTTCGAAGTACAGGTAGCTCAATGTCACCATAATGAGGAAGAAATAGATCATTCCAGAATCGAGAAGCGTTGTGGCATAAGCTTTTGGTCTGATGATGTATCTTTTTATGATGAAAAAAATGACGGCCACTAGCACTAGAACAGCGAAGATATCGACGATGAACGAGAAGAAGAGCGCGAAGTTTGACTGACCAAAAATAAAAAAGTTCTCAAAGAATCCTTCAAGGATATGATTGATGGTCATCGTGTCAAAAGTCAATGCGCCGTAAAAGATAAAAACATGTATGAATCCTGTGAAAAGCCTTTCGTTTTTAAGGGTACACTTTTGGAGGAAGACTTTGGCCAATGCATTCTTGATTCTTTTTAAAAGTTTGTCGAATCTTTTCTCGGGAAGCCCTGAGCGGATAATTCTGTAGCGGTAAAAGACCGGAAGAGCAAAGGCAAAAAATGTGGCGATGATAATAAAAATAAAAATTACTTTTTCGAAAGATGTAAGCATTATCCTATCCTTTTAAAATTCATAGACAAAGCCCAAACGAAAAACTCTGGGAGATTGAATTTCGGTTGCCAAGCGAAGCGGGTACTCAGGACCGGTCCATTCATTCTCTTCAGTAGCCAGCCCTCTATTTATGATATTGAAACCATCTAAGATAATCTTCAATTTTGTTTTCCCGAAATTCAGCGTTTTTTCCAACCTGATGTCCACTGTCCTGTTGTATTCATACCTTGATACACCACGGCGATGTGCTTGGATATAAAAAGGGCCCTGGTTCATTCCTGAGACAATGATTTTGCGCGCGAAAGGTTGCCCATCGTAATATTTGACAATACATCCAATTCTTATGCCAAATAGCGCTAAAAAATTCATGCCTATTCTTCCTGTATATCCCCTGTCAAAATGCATTCTCCCCTTAGTATTGATGAGTGTATTTGGGTTATCATACAAACTGCCTATGACGCCGTCATCATTTTCCCATGCAGTGTTGCCTGGGCTTGTTGTTCCGACAGCAGTTGTGGCGGTAAAAGAAAGAAAGAAAGTGAATCTAGAACTATATTTTTTTATAAGAGTGACGTCGAGTCCTTCATATCTCGATTTCCTGTTTTCTGAATCGGGATTGGTGAGAAGAAATAAATCCTGGCCTAAAGTCTCTGCTCTCTGATTGTAGATAGTAAAGCTGAGGTCATCATGAGAATCAGGGATTCTGTCATCTCCTATATCAAAAAATTCCATTGGTTCAAAGGCTGAAAAGGGTACTCCGGTATTGATCGTTTCAATGAGATTTCTGCTCTTTCTAAGAAACCCACTGATAGAGAGATGCCAGTTGGAGCCAAAGGTACGGGTAAAGGAGAGTGTCAATTCATCCGTGTGAGGTCTTTTCAAACTGGGATCTATCTTTGAAAAGAAGGGTCCTTCCCGCCTGATAAGGGTATTGGCTTCTCCTTCTTGATACTGTTTATCGTTATTTAGATCATTCCAGGTATATACCAATCCTCCTAAAGCATTGGAGTTCCCGTAGGTCAGGAGATAAAGAGGAAGTGTGAAATAGTAACGAGCTACCGAGATCTTGAAAGCTGATGTCTTGGCTTTGGATAAAGGAAAAATGAAGCCGATACGGGGAGAGATATTGAACCAATTGATCTTGCTTTTTCCTCTGGTGAAATCTTCGTCAAAAGAAGGGTCTGGATTTTGAGAAGGAATCCAGCCATGAGAAGAAGCAAGATGGATTCCAAAATAAAAGGAGATAAAAGTAGAAAAAGTAATCGAGTCCTGGGCAAAAAGATTCAGGTTGATGGCAGATTCCCGGTGATGGACAGGGGTGTTGTATTTTACGATTTCAAGTGATTCTCCCTCGAAAAAACGGAGGTGAAGATTTTCTGCTATTTCTTTCTGGGAAGAAGAGAACCAATGCTGAAGCTGAAAGCCATACTGAAATCTATGGTTAGCTTTAAGAAAATATGGTATTAAAGATTCTCCTTTGATGAGAAATGTTAGAGAGTTCCGTGTATCCCGGTTGGCAAGAGGAGCAGTTCCAGAAGGAATGTTTTTAAAGATTTCAAGGCCATGCTGGCGGGATGTTCCTTCTTGAAAACCAGAGCGAATATTCCCGTTAACGAAACATAATCCTGCTTTGATGAAATGATTGTCTTGGATTCTTGAATACCATGTTGCTTGAAAGACATTATAATTATCTCTGCGCTCTGATGTTGTTGAGAAGGGAATATATCTTTCAGCGCCATAAGTGGGATAAGTGATGATCTGCCCTGTCCAGAGAAAACGGAGAGTGCTTTCAGAATAGCGATATTCTAAGTTCACCAGTCCAGAATAAACGGATGATTTATCTTCTTGCTCGAAGTCAGCCAAATCCCGGGAAAGATGGAAAGTGGACAATGAAGTAAAAAGGAAAAGTTTTTCAGGGATAAGTGGGCCTGAAAAATAAACATTGCTGTCCATTGAATAATTAAAGGAGTGACTATCAAATATTCCTTCGCTCTCCAGGGCAGGCGATATGTTTGAACTCTGAAATTTCTTATTGATATAGAAAGCAGATATTCCGCCGTGGTACTGGCCAGTCCCTTCTTGAGTCAGAAGATTAAAATATGCTCCAGGCGAAAGGGCAGAACTAGGGTGGCCAGCATTGATTAATTGTGTGTAATGAAGCGCATAGAAATCAGGGAAAAAAAGAGGCGTCCCCGTCCAGTAAGGATCGGTCACATCCAGGCCATTGAGGAGATAGATGTTCTGAGTCCAGGAGCTGCCTCCTCTTGAGCTGAAGAGAGCAGGTGTGCTTCCCCACAGTCCGCCCACATCGATGCGATTTGTTGTAGCGGACAAATCCTGGTTTTCCACAAGAGACCAAACATTATGAGCTGAAGGGGACTCTTGGATTTGAAATTTATCAAGAATAGTCTGATGGAGAGAGTTTGAATAGTCCAAGAGAAGAACCTTAGAGGAAGACTTATCTTTTTTCTCTTTAGAGCTGAGAATAACTTTTATATACAGGGATTGAGATGGTTCAAGGAAGACCCTTTCTTGAATATGGGATTTATATCCTTGTGCCTCAAAACGAATTTTGTAGCAGCCAAGGGGAAGCCCGCAAATCATATATAATCCTGATGTGTCGCTCAACAGAGTTTTCTCGAAGTCCTTCTCTTTCATGGAGATGGAAATTCTAACATCTTGAAGGGGGTTTTGATTTTCATTGACAATGAGTCCCCAAAGATTCCCGTAATCATCAGCAAGGATTTTTAAGTTTAAGATAAGACAAAGAATGACAAAGGTCAGAAGGAAAGGGAACTTATTCAAGCGAGCTTTAATCAGTTAACTTTTTCTCCTCTTGTTTAAAGTATCACTATTTTTTACTTATTTGCTTTAGGCTGTCAAGATAAAATTCAGGCAGAATAGACTGCGGTATTGAGAAAGAGTATAATACGGCCAACTTTTTTAAAGAAGAGGAAAAGATGGATAATAAGTATGATTTGGCTATTATAGGAGGAGGTCCTGGTGGATATGTGGCTGCTATCAGGGCAGCTCAACTTAAAAAAAGAGTTGTTTTGGTCGAGAAGGATAGGATAGGCGGGACATGTATGAATTATGGATGTATTCCCGCTAAATATCTTCTGCATCAGACGAAGATTTATAGGGAGCTAAAAGAAAACAAGAATATTGAAGGCCCTTTAGAAAAAATAAAGTGCAACTGGAAGAGAGTCCAGGAAGAGAAGAACAAAATTGTAGAGAGGTTGGTGAAAGGGGTAGAGTTTCTTTTAAGGAAAAATGGAATAGAAATTGTCAAAGGGGAAGGTTTTATAAAGAGCGAGAAACAAATTGCTGTTAAGACAGAAGGAGGAGATCAAATTCTTGAGTCAGATAAGATTATCCTTGCCACGGGGAGCAGGCCGGCGGCGCTTCCTTTCCTGGAGCCAAACGGGAAGGAAGTTGTAACATCTCGTGAGGCGCTTGAATTTGATTCCATCCCTGCTAAAATGCTGGTAGTCGGAGCAGGCGCAGTCGGAATTGAAATGGGCTCGATTTACCAGAGGCTTGGCTCGGATGTTTCAGTCCTGGAGATAATGCCGACCATACTCCCTGGCAGTGACCGGGAAGTGGTTGTCCGACTGGAGAGGATACTCAAGCAGCAGGGATTCAAAATCCATAATCAAATGAGAATAGAGGAAAGCAACATCAAGGAAGGCAGGGTAAGCCTTAAGGGCACCGACCTTAAAACTCAATCTGCGTTTGAGTTTGAGGCAGAAAAAGTTCTCTTAGCAGCAGGAAGGAAGCCTAATACTGAAGGCTTGACAGGAAAAGAACTTAAACTTCTCCTGGATAAGAAAGGGTTTGTCAAAGTAAATAATCTGCTGGAAACAAACATCCCTGGTATCTATGCCATAGGGGATATGATCGATGGACACCTTCTTGCTCATAAAGCATCGCATGAAGGTATAATTGCTGCAGAGAATGCCTCTGGGCTGAAAGCGGAGATGAACTATAAAGCTCTTCCCCTGGCTGTTTATACCGAGCCTGAATTTTCATCAGTTGGTCTTACAGAAGAAGAAGCAAGGGAGAGAGGAATAAAGATTCAGGTCGGTTTGTTCTCTCTCCAGGCAAACGGCCGCGCCCTTACTACGGGAAGCCAGGAAGGTATGGTCAAGATAATTGCGGATGAGAAAGATGAAATCATCGGAGCTCATATCCTGGCCGCAAACGCGAGTGAATTTATCTCTGAGATCAGTTTAGCTATGAAAAGAGGCTTGAAAATTCAGGATGTCTCTTCATCAATCCATATCCATCCGACATTATCAGAAGGTGTGATGGAAGCAGCCCTGAAAGCCAAAAATCAAGCTATTCATATATTGAATATATAGAGCAAAGGGATTAAAAGAAATAAAACGAGATCTTTACGATCGATGTTGCATTCAGCCCGATTTTGCAGCTCGTCAGTATTTTTACCTTATTATAAGGGGTATTTGAGAAATCAAACCCCTGTACAAATGGGTGAGTTTGATAAATCAAACTCCAACGTAAACAAGACAGGTCAATGAAATCTAAAAAAAAACAATAAAGTGTTTGCAAATATAAATTTAATTTTATAAAATTTATGCCTTTCTTTACATAGGAGCATGACAGAACTTTTCCTCGTTTTCTTAGTTTTTGGCCTCCTGGGTATTGTAATGCTATTTATGAATAAGCTCCTGGGACCCAGGAGCACTAATCCCACAAAGGAAACTCCGTTTGAGTGTGGAAGTCCTTACCTCCAGGAAGAGATCACTCCTGTTCCGATTAAGTTTTCTCTGGTCGCTTTTATTTTTCTTCTTTTTGACATCGAAGTAGTATTTTTCTTTCCCTGGGCTCTTGTCTTCAAAGAAATGGGATTAACTGCATTGATTGTCATGTTTGCTTATATTTTTATTATTGTCATAGGATTTATCTATGCCTGGAAAAAAGGCGCTTTTGTCTGGGATTAAGAGAGGCGGATAAGATTAAAATATAGATAGTAACTGGTCACTGGTAACTGGTGATGAGGGACTTGAAACGAGGGATTAATAAAGAAGGTAACATATGATAGGAAACTTTGTCTCAACTAGATTCAATTACATACTGGGATGGGCTCGGAAGTATTCTCTTTTTCATTATCCTTTTATTACAGCTTGTTGTGGAATGGAATATATGTCTACCGCTGCCTCGCATTATGACTGGGACCGCTTTGGGACTGGCTGGACAAGATTTTCACCTCGTCAGTCTGACATGCTCGTGGTCTGCGGTACAATCTCTCATAAGTTAGCACCGGTACTCCGAACAGTCTATGACCAGATGACCGAACCCAAATGGGTCATGGCTTTTGGCACTTGTACTGTGAGCGGCGGCATCTACGATAATTATGCCGTTGTTCAAGGAATTGACCGTATTATCCCGGTGGATATTTACATTCCTGGGTGTCCGCCCCGACCGGAGACAGTTTTGGATGGCTTGATAAAATTACAAGAAAAAATTCAAAAACAAGAGCAAGCGTGGAGATGGAAAAAAAGAAAGTAATAGAAGAACTCAAAAAGAAATTTTCAGAAAAAATAAAAGAGGTTTCTGTTCAATTTGGAGACGAAATCCTCCATATCGAAAGGGATTCCCTTCTTGATATTGTCCAATTCTTAAAAGATAAGCCTTATTCCTACAGCATGCTTCTCGACCTCACCTGTATTGACTATAAAGGTCAAGAGCCGCGCTTCGAGATGGTTTATCATCTGTTTTCTATTCCTAATGTACAGCGTTTAAGAATAAAGGTTGGTCTCTCAGAGAAAGACCTCCGGATTGATTCCCTGGCATCGCTCTGGAAAAATGCCAATTGGCTGGAGAGAGAAGTCTTCGACATGTTTGGAGTGGATTTCAAAGGGCATCCTGAATTAAAACGAATTTTCATGTATGACGGGTTTGAGGGCTATCCTCTGCGTAAGGATTTTCCTCTGCGCAAACGCCAGCCAAGGATTCAGATGAGAAAATAAGATGACGTCAAGAATTCAAAAAGAAGCCAGCAAAGAAAGCCTTCTTCTAAATATGGGACCTTCTCATCCAGCCATGCACGGGACCATCCGGATAATGCTCGAGCTTGACGGGGAGCGGATTCTCAATTCAGAAGTCGAGGTAGGATACTTGCATAGAGGTTTCGAGAAAATATGCGAGAACAGGACTTATTTCAACCTGCTTCCCTATACGGACAGGATGAATTATGTCTCCCCTCTAATCAATAACCTTGGTTATGTGATGACAGTAGAGAAGATGCTGGGCATCGAAGCTCCTGAGCGGGCGCAGTACATTCGAGTCATAATGAGTGAGCTCTCGCGTATCTCTGACCACCTAACATGTCTGGCAGCCATGGCCATGGAGTGCGGGGCTTTTACTGTTTTCCTCTACAACGTGAAAGCTCGTGAATATATCTGGGATGTTATCGAAGAGACAACAGGCGCACGCATGACGACTTCCTATATCCGGATAGGCGGGGTTAGAGCCGATCTTCATCCCGGTTATAAAGCGGTTCTTAAGAAAGCGATTGTGGAGACAAGGAAAGTTTTAAAGGATATTCGTGGTCTCCTTGATAAGAACATAATTTATCTGAATAGAACAAGAGATGTAGCAGTTGTTTCTCCGGAAACAGCCATTTCCTATGGGTGGACTGGCCCCTGCCTTCGCTCCACAGGCGTTAATTATGATGTCCGCAAAGCTTCCCCTTATGCGGCTTATGACCAATTGGATTTTGAGGTTCCTTTGGGCGAGCGAGGAGATAACTTTGACAGATACATGGTTCGGATGAATGAGATGGATCAGAGCCTCCGGATCATTGAGCAAGCCATGGAAAAAATGCCAAGACCATCTCCGTCCAAGCTTATGGTTGA
>DRHQ01000020.1 GCA_011049545.1 Candidatus Aminicenantota bacterium
AGGCAGAAAATGGGGCCAGGCCCCATTTTACAAGTATGAATGATATAGCAGCAAAGCATATATTGACTATTTTCTGATTCGTTGATATCCTCTCGCCAATGACGTAACAGGGAGGATAGGCCATGAAATGCCCGAAGTGTCAGACCGATATCTCGGATGACTCCATCTTCTGCAGCAAATGCGGGACACCCATTCAGTCCTCCGACGAAATCTTCATCTCACAAACCAGGACCATCCTGAGACCCATGGAGGAATTACATCCCGGAACCACACTGGCCGGCAAGTATAAGATCATTGAAGTCTTAGGCAGAGGGGGAATGGGCATCGTCTATAAGGCCGAGGACACCAAACTCAAACGGAGCGTTGCCCTCAAGTTCCTGCCTCCAGAATTGATCCAGAATGAAGAGGCCAAAGAACGATTCGTTCTTGAGGCTCAAACTGCAGCAGCCCTATCTCATCCCAATATCTGTACGATCCATGAGATCGATGAGGAGGAAGGAAAATCATTCATCGCTATGGAATGCGTTGAGGGGCAGACATTAAGGGCGAAAATAGAGAAAGGCCCCTTGGAACTTGACGAAGTCCTGGATATCGCCATTCAGGTGGCAGAAGGTCTTGAGGAAGCACACAAGAAAGGCATTATCCACAGGGATATCAAGAGCGCCAACATCATGGTCACAGAGAAAGGGCAGGCCAAGGTCATGGACTTCGGTTTGGCCAAGGTAAAGGGAGCAACTCTATTGACAAGAGAGGGAACAACTCTGGGAACCGTGGCTTACATGTCTCCCGAACAGGCCAAGGGCAAAGAAGTCGACAACCGCTCGGACATCTGGTCTTTGGGGGTGGTCATGTATGAGATGCTTTCCGGGCAGCTGCCATTTAAAGGAGAGCGAGAAGCATCGATCCTTTATTCTGTTGTGCATGAGGAACCGAAACCTCTCAAAGAAATAAAGCGCAATCTTCCCCTCGAACTGCAGCAGATCATAAGCCGCGCCTTGAAGAAAAGATCGGAATCCCGTTACTCCTCTGCAGCAGAAATGTTAAAAGACCTGAGGAAATATCAGGATGTTCTGCGAGCAGAGGAATTGGGAGCATTTAACCTGCGCACATTACTTCGTCGCATCCGCAAGCCACAGATCGCAATCCCAGCAGTAAGTTTGATCCTTGTCATCTGCCTTGTGGCTGTCTGGCTTTTCAACCGTCAGGCCAATATCCGCTGGGCCAGACAAGAAGCCCTTCCAGAGATCGAGCGGCTTATTGAAGAAAATTGGCGGGATTTCACCGAGCCTTACAAACTTGCAGAAAAGGCGGAAGAATACATTCCGAATGATCATAAGCTTGCCGAGCTGTTTTCAAAATGTTCCTTGAACATAAACATCATAACAGAGCCTCAGGGTGCAAAAATCTATATGAAAGAATATAAGTCTCCAGATAAAGAATGGGAATATCTGGGTGTTTCGCCTATCGAAGACATCAGATTACCTGTTGGAATCTTCAGGTGGAAAATGGAAAAGGAAGGCTATGAGACAGTCATGGCTGCATCCTCCACATGGGACATAGGTATGGGAAAAAAGCTATTAATTCCAAATGATCTCATGAGAGTGTTAGCTGAGAAAGGAAGCATTCCGCCCGGGATGGTGCGAATAACAGGAGCGGAAACGCCTCTAGGGAAATTGGATGATTTCTATATAGACAAGTATGAAGTCACGAATAAACAATACAAAGAATTCATAGACAGCGGTGGATTCAGAAATAGGGAATACTGGAAACATGAATTTATCAATGATGGAAGGGTTCTGACCTGGCAAGAAGCCATGGCCGAATTTTTGGATCAAACAGGTAGGCCTGGCCCTGCGACTTGGCAGGCAGGAGATTATCCCAAGGGACAGGATGATTATCCGGTTTCAGGAATCAGCTGGCACGAGGCAGCAGCCTATGCAGAATTTGTGGAGAAAAGTCTGCCAACAGGATATCATTGGGGTATTGCAAGAGGTGAATATACTCCTTTAATCATGTGGCCCCAACTTGGGGGTAATGCTATTTTTGCTCCCTTTAGTAATTTTAAGGGTGATGGCCCTGCTCCGGTGGGAAGCCATCAAGGAATGACTTCCTACGGAGCCTATGATATGGCAGGGAATGTGAGAGAATGGTGCTGGAACAAAGCCCAAAAAGGAAGATTAATCAGGGGTGGCGCCTGGAACGATAACACCTACATGTTCAAGCATTGGAGTCAAGCACCTCCCTTTGATCGTTCTTCAAAAAATGGGTTCCGGTGTGCTCTCTATCCTGATCCTGAGAAAATCCCCGAATCAGCGTTTCAAATGGCAAAATCTGGTGAAACTAGAGATTTTTACAAAGAAAAGCCAGTTCCGGATTCTATTTTTCAGGTTTACAAAGAGCAATTCTCCTACGATAAGACTGATCTAAACGCGCGTGTGGAATCGAGGGATGAAAGCTCTGAACGCTGGATTCAAGAGGAGATAACCTTTGATGCCGCCTATGGCGGTGAGCGGATCATTGCCTATCTTTTTCTTCCTAAAAATACAGCGCCTCCCTATCAGACGGTTATTTATTTTCCTGGAAGCCAAGCGGTATTTCGGAATTCGAGCAAAGACCTTGATAGCTGTAATGAATTTAAAGTTTTCCTTTCTTTTATAGTGAAAAACGGCCGGGCTGCCCTCTATCCTGTCTATAAAGGGACTATGGAACGCAGAGATGATGCTTTGGCTCCAATCCATAGCGGAGACAATTCCCATCTTTTTACTGAATACCTGATTCAATTGGTAAAAGATTTCAAAAGATGTATCGACTATCTGGAGACCCGTCAGGATATTGACAGCAATAAGCTTGCCTATTATGGAATGAGTTGGGGAGGATTGTTCGGAGCGATCATCCCAGCCGTGGAGGACCGTCTTAAAGCAAGCGTTTTAGTGGGAGGAGGCCTTAGGGGACGTGCACGTCCTGAAGCAGATCAAATTAATTATGTTACCCGGGTAAAAACTCCAACCTTGATGATAAACGGTAAGTATGACACGCTCTTCCCTTATGAGACATCCATAAGGCCTATGTTTGACCTTTTAGGAACTCTGGATGAACACAAGAAACTGAAGTTGTACGAAACTGACCATATCCCCCCCAGAAACGAATTCATCAAGGAAACCCTGGCCTGGCTCGACCGCTATCTCGGCCCCGTTAAATAATGGCGTCAGGCCTCCATAACTTTTTGATATAACAAAGATATAATAATGGGGCCTGGCACCATTTTAGTCTGGCACCATTTTAGTCGATTTTTCTTGACAGCCAATAGTGCAGGTGATAGAAAAAGACCTATTCAAAAAGAAGGAGGTTTTAATGCGAGGGAAAATAATCAAGATAGCTTCCGTATTATTTCTTACTTTGTTTCTTTTGCCTTATTTTTTAAGTGCACAGACATCACCCGATGCCTTTTTTGGGTTTAAAGTCGGTGCTGACCGCAAACTGGCAGACTACAACCAGATCCAGGCCTATTTCCAAAAGCTTGATCAAGAATCAGGAAGAGTCAAGGTTTTAAATATCGGCGTTTCTACCGAAAACAAGCCGATGATCATGGCGGTTATTACCTCCGAGCAAAACATGGGCAAACTGGACTTCTATCGGGGAATTGTGAAAAAACTGAGAGATCCCAGAACATTATCTCCTCAAGAAGCCAAAAGACTTTCGAAAGAAGGAAAAGTTATCTTACTCATAACGTGCAACATCCACGCTACGGAAATTGCCTCCTCCCAAATGGCAATGGAACTTGCCTATAAACTGGCAATTGGAGACACTCCCTTTAATGCAGACAAAGTTCTGGAAGATGTTATCGTCCTGCTCGTTCCGACAACAAACCCTGACGGGCAGAAAATGGTGACCGACTGGTACCGAAAATATGTGGGCACAAAATACGAAGGAGGACGCATGCCCTGGCTGTACCAAAAGTATGCAGGACACGACAATAACCGCGACTGGTTCATGTTCAATCTTTCTGAAACAAGAGCTGTCAGCAAAGTCCTCTACCATGACTGGCTTCCTCAAATTCATATGGATGAACACCAGATGGGCTCTACCGGCGCCCGATTATTTATCCCTCCTTTTATGGACCCTCCTGTTCCCCACGTCCAACCCCTTCTCTGGCGCAGCGTCAACCTCTGCGGAGCAAACATGTCTTACGACCTGCAGAAGAATGGCTTTAAAGGTGTTGTCCATGGAAGAAGCTATACAGGCTGGTGGATCGGGGCCTGCGATGATACTTCCTGGCTCCATAATGTTGTAGGTCTCCTGAGTGAAATGGCTTCGGTCAAAGTAGCCACTCCGATATACATCGAACCAACAGAAGTCTCCCAATCTTACGTTGAAAAACGAATGAATTTCCCGGATCCCTGGCCAGGAGGTTGGTGGAGGTTAAGAGACCTGGTGGACTACGAACTCGTTCTTTCTCTAAGCTTGATAAAAACAGCTTATCTTCACAAAGAAGATTTCTTGTACAACTTTTATAGGATGTATAAAAATTCCATCGAAATAAGAGAAAAAGGCGAACCCTTTGCCTTTGTAATCTCAAGCAAACAGCGCGACTATCCCACAACTCTCAGGATGCTAGACGTCCTTATGTTTGGTGGAGTTGAAATCCATCAAGCCAAGGAAGATTTCATAGCAGCAGGCAAGCTCTACCCTGATGGCTCTTTTATCGTCAAGATGTCCCAGCCTTATAAGCCCTATGCGCAGGCTCTTCTCGAAAAGCAAAAGTATCCAAATATCCGCCAATATGCTGGTGGTCCGCCGGTTCCTCCTTATGATAATGCAGGCTGGACTCTTCCCCTCCAGATGGGAGTCGCATGTGACCGGATCGAAAATACTTTTGAGGCAAAGCTCGAAAAACTGGAAAAAGTTCCCTACCCTTCTACGGCATATCCAGCAAAATCTTCCCCGTATATAGTCTTTGATTCCCGGCAGAATGCCTCCTATTCCGCAGCCTTTGCTCTTCTTAGGAATAAAGTGGAGATGTACCGTTCCAAGGAGAAAATAAATGAAAAAGCGTTCAATGCTGCGGCTGGAAGCTTCATCGTCAAGAATACTCCAATAGTCCAGAAACTTCTCGGCGGTATCGTAGAAAAATGGCATCTCAAGCCATACGGGCTGGGAAGTATTTCTAATATTCCCAAAACTTCCCTGAAAAATCCCCGGATCGGCCTCTACCAATCCTGGGCATCCAACATGGATGAGGGCTGGACAAGGTATGTTTTTGATGATCTGCGTGTCCCGTACAAAACCATGCACAACAAGGACTTCAAAGGAACGCAGAAAGGAAAGACGAAAAAGAAAGTCGACCTGAAGACAAACTACGATGTGATCGTCTTTGCTGATGAGAGCTACCAGATAATAAAACAGGGAAAACCCGATCCCACTTCCCGCTGGGCACGTTACTATACAACTCCTCCTCCCAAATATGAAGGTGGTATAGGAAAAGAAGGAGTAGAGGCTTTGAAAAGTTTTGTTGAGAAAGGAGGCATCCTCGTCACACTCAACGGCGCCTCTAGCCTGGTATTTAAAGAGTTCAAAGCCCCGGCCAGGAATGCCCTGGAAAAAGTTGAGCGCAGCAAATTCTTCTGTCCTACGTCTCTTTTAAAAATCAATGTCGACAACAAATCTCCTATCGGTTACGGGCTGCCTAAGGAAGCGGCCGCTATGTTCTCTCGAAGCCCGGCCTTTACTACGTGGGTGCCCTCAGGGGAATGGGATAGAAAAGTCGTGGCCAGCTACCCCGAAGAAAACATCCTTTTGAGCGGATGGCTCCTTGGAGAAGATATGATTGCGCGCAAAGCAGCTGTGGTCGATGTCAAGTACAAGAAGGGACGCATCATTCTTATCGGCATCCGCTGTCAATTCCGCGCTCAATCCCACGGCACTTACAAATTCCTGCTCAATTCTCTGCTCTATCCTGGAATGTAGTAAAAAGCTAAGAGATAGGAAAAGGAAAACCCGACGCTTTCATCGGGCATGGTGTTATCATCGGGCTTATTGCTCTCATGAGGCTAATACAAACATAATTATTCCAGTGTCATCGCGAGGATCGATGGAAATTCTTACCGGAGAACGACGTAAAGCCCCTCGCTTTAGCGATGGGGAGTTGTCAATCTCCGATGATCTTGACCAGCACTCTTTTTTTTCTACGGCCGTCAAACTCACCATAGAAGATCTGCTCCCAGGGCCCAAAATCCAGCCTTCCTCCTGTTATGGCAACAACCACTTCCCTTCCCATTATTGTTCTCTTTAAATGAGCATCAGCATTATCCTCGCCAGTCAAGTTATGTCTGTATTTTGATACAGGTTCATGGGGAGCAAGTTTCTCCAGCCATTCCTCAAAATCTGCATGTAATCCACGCTCATCATCGTTGATGAAAACACTAGCTGTGATGTGCATAGCATTGACCAGGCACAATCCTTCTCTAACCCCGCTCTTTTCTACCAACGCCTCAACTGGGGGAGTAATATTGATGAATTCTCGCCTGTGATCCGTGCTAAAAACCAGGTGCTCGGTGAGAGATTTCATGGTTTCCTCCTCAAACTTATTCCTATCCCTCCTCCGCCAAGTGACAGCAGAATAAGTGCCTGGACAAAAGTTTTCCACTGAATTTCTGGAACAAGGAAAAGGGAATAAATGAAGAAGTAAAGACCGGCAAGGGCAAAAACAGAGTATAAGCCAAGCATGATTTTCCAGGCGCGACGATTGGTTTCAGGTGTTTCCTCAGAGAAAAACCGGTTGTAAAGAAGCATGCCCACAAGACAAACTCCCCCAAGAACAGCAAAAATCAGCCAGAAAGATTTCGCCTTTATTGCTGCTTCTGCAGCCAGAGGAAGCCCGGCCTCGACTGCCCTGGCGGAAGGAACAACAGGTTTGAGGATATTCTCGTAAAGAACAGCTCCTAGGTTGGTTCCGATTAGACTTCCGAAAACACCGTAGAGAAAGGCATAACCCATTTGACAACTCCCCATCGCTAAAGCACGGGGATTCTCCAACTTATACCCTGAGGGGCTTTCGTGTTTGGAGTTCCTGCTTCCCGGTGGCGACCAACGTCTCCACTCCACAGGCTGATACCGAATGTCCTTCGGCCAATATTATGTATAGCAGCTTGCGATACAAAAAGCAAGAAAAATTTGCGCCTTATATCCCCATTGCTAAAGCAAGGGGCTTTACGGCTTTGTCTGGGTAAACAGCTTTTTTGTCTTGCGGAGCTATTAATCCGACATAACTGTAATACTTGGGATGGGCAGTCATCTCTCCGATTGAAAAGACAGCGATGCTGAGGACAAACATCCAAGCACTACTGGTAAGAGCCAGGATCAAGAACCCAACTGACCCGATTGCTATTCCAACGGCCATCACCGGAATCGCTTTCATTTTTGTCGTGATCCGACTGACCAATACAACAAGCAGGACGATTGTTGCAGCATTGATCACTGTTACATGTCCTGGGTCAAATTTAAATGGTATTCCGAGTTTGACCATAAATTCATCTACAGGAGCTCGATGAATAAAGTCAACCATATACCAGAGTACTGAACCGAACATTTGAAAATAAAGAATCCAGAAGCATGAATAAACTGCTATCAGCAGCATGAAACGTGAATTCCCCAGGACCAAAAGCGCTTCAGCCAGCACTTGGCGAATGGGTTTTGTACTTTCGGCACTTTCCGGGTCTTTATAAAGGAATGCTGCAGGAAGAAGCATCAAAAAACACCAGAGAGCAGAGGAAAAGAAAATATATCTCCAGCTAAAACCTTTTATCCAGATGGCAAACAGAGGTCCTATTACAGCACCAAGATTAATGCACCAGTAATAAACGCCAAATCCAAATCCACTATTCTCTTCGGTAGTCGTTCTGGCAACTGTTCCCGTAATAATCGGTTTAAATAGTCCACTTCCTGTAGCCATGATCAAAAGAAAGAGAAAAATCAAGCCAAAGGTATCAAAGTTTCCGGCAGCAAAATATCCTAAAGTTAACAGAGAAAAGGCTACGATGAGCATTTTTCGGTAGCCCAGCCGGTCAGCCAAGGCTCCCCCCAAGATAGGCAAGACATAAGTCAAAGCGTAGACAAATCCTTGAAGAAGTCCAACCGATTGCTCCCGGAAACTGAGTTCTTTAACTAAATATACCGCCAAAAGAGCATTCAAACCATAATACGCACCTCGCTCGAAAAGCTCCATCAAGTTACCTACCCAGAAAGTCCGCGGAAATGTGGTTAGAATGTTCTTTTTCTTAACTTTTTCTTCCATACCTCACTCCTTTGCATCCAAAGTGAATAATAAGGGTCAAGCAAAAAAGGTATGTAGAAGGTATATATTCATCTAAAAAAGGTCAAGCATAAACTTTTTTTCAGGAATAAATTTCGTGGATTGATTCATATTACGTAGGGGTTTGATTTATCAAATCCACATTTTTGATTATATAAATAAATGTATAGATTTGATGAATAAAATCCATAAAAATAAGGTGGGCTTGATAAATCAAGCCCCTACAAAATAAACCAAACCTTTTCAATATCAAATTGGGTTTGATATATCATGCCCCTGCAAATAATTTCCTACAGACATTTATATATTTCATATGGTGGGCTTGATGAATCAAGCCCCTACATAATAAACCAAGCAGCCTGTAAATAATTCCCTGCAGATATTTATATATTTCATATGGTGGGCTTGATGAATCAAGCCCCTACGAATAATAAATCAAGCAGCTTACAAATCATTACATGCAAATAATTTCCTACAGACATTTATATATTTCATAAGGTGGGCTTGATGAATCAAGCCCCTACATAATAAACCAAACCTTTTCAATATCAAATTGGGTTTGATATATCATGCCCCTGCATACTTCTATTTTAAGATTTCCATCGCTCTGTCGATGTCTGAAACATCAAGAATAACCGCAGTGCTGCCCGCTTTCTTGGTGAGGGTTCCATAGCAATATTCGATATTTACTCCCTTGTTTCCCAACTTAGAGGCAACATCAGCTAAAGCTCCGGGTCTGTTTTCGAGTTCAACCTTGAGAACATCCCTCAAATCTGTCGTATAATCCGCCTTGGATAGTACTTTCATGGCTTTGTTAGTATTATTCACATAAAGCATGGCTGCATCCTGGAAGACCCCAATAGCTTCGATGTTAACTTTATTCTCAGCCAGGTAACTGCACAGCTCCCCTAAAGTGGAAGGGCGGTTTTCCAGGACAACAAAAATCTCGGTAATTTTTTCCATGTTTTCCTCCATTTTTTATTGAATAATTCAGGTTAATTAATTCTTGCCAGAATTCCCATAAAAATGTTGCCCATGGGATCAGGCTTTGTTGGGGTCAGGCCTTGCCATTGAGACTGATATCTTTCTGCCCTTATCACCCAAGCTTTCCCATTGATAAGGCCTGGCCCCAAATTGGCCTTAAACATTTAATGACTCCAAAGCTAAAACTCTAAGAAATAAACAAAAAAGCGCAAGTTTTGCAAGTCTGATCCCAATCATTTTGCTCTTGTAAAGGTTTTTAAATACTGGGCCCGGAAATAAGCGTCTGCTTCGCCAACGCCTTTAAAAGTCAGCTCTTGCTTTTTGAAAGAAAGCTCTCCTTTGAAATCATCGATGGTTGCATTTTTATTTTTCTCCATCCATACCTCAACTTCGTTAAGAAGACTTTTTATAACCTTGAATTTTTGCTCATAAATAATAGTACAGACTTGAACGGCCGAAGCTCCTGCCAGAATTTGCTTAATCACATCCTCAGCTTTGCGCACTCCCCCAGAAGCGGATACATCACAATCAACTCTCCCAGCTATAAGAGCCACCCATCTTAGGGATTGATAGAAATTTCCTTTGCCGATCACATTTCTTGTCTTGAGGTTTTTTAAATCAATATCAGGTTCTACGAACCAATTGAAAAAAACAAGCGCATCACAGCCAGCTCTTGCCAGCTTGTATCCTAGGTAAGGAATAGAAGTCAGCTGTGACATCAATTTTACGGCTACCGGGATAGAAACAGCCTTTTTGACTTCTTCCAGGATCTTCAGATGATATTCCTCATATTCTGCTCCAGGAGAGTCAAGACCAATAGGAAGAAAATATATATTTAGCTCCAGTCCATCAGCCCCGGCTTCCTCGAACTGTCGGGCAAAGCTTGACCACAGCCTGGGTGATTGACAATTAATGCTGGCTATAATCGGGATATTTATCTCTTTTTTTGCCTCCTCGATCATCTGACATGTTTTCTCTGGAGCATATTCCAACAATCCTCCTCTTCTTAGATAATCAAGGGCTTCAGGATAGATAATTCCCTCTTTTCCTTCTTCATCTTCTTTTATCAGGAATTGCTCCTCATAGATGGACTTTAGGACCACTGCTCCTGCACCGGCTTCATAGCATCGAATAATTCCTTCAGTAGTTTTCGTTATATCACTACTGGAAACGATTATCGGATTCCGGAGTTTTAGTCCCATATAAGTTGTGGCTAAATCTGCCATTCTCTCCTCCGCTATTTTATTTCGAATTTTATCGGATCGGGAACAAGGAGTGAGGGCACCTTGTGTTTTATCAATTCATTATTGATCTCTTTTACTGTTTGGCCCAAATATTGATTCGCTTTAGCCAAACCAGATTTAAACTCTTTCTCCAGCTCGTCAAAATACTGTACCTGTGCCTTTGTAGGCGAGGCATTCGCTCCATCTATAGAACCGAAAAGACTCCTCAGCCTTTCCCCAAGACGCGCTTCTGCATTCAAACGAGAACTTCCTTCAGGACGGGCCAGCATGTTTTGGATGGATTTAATTTCCTTCAGGTGATTATCTACAGCTTCAAGAACCTCTTTCGGAAATTTTTCTTCTTGTTTTTTAATGGTTTTTTTCCTCTCTTCAAGCTGCTCCTTCAGCATATCCAGAGCGCTAAGTCCATCGTTTACAAAAGACCGCATGTCTCTGATTCTGCGAGTGTACTCTAGCTGAAGAGCAAGGTCATCCGAGGAAACCTTAACCGTAGGATCAAGCTGGACTTTAACAGGCTTTTCATAGACCTGATCTTTTAAAGTAAGCCGCACTGAATAAATATCAGGTAAAACCTGTGGTCCCCGGGGCCCTCTACCAAAAAAATCCTCTTCTGCTTTGCGCTCTCGACGAGGACGGGCAGCCTCGAAACGGAGATCCCAGGCAATTCGGTTCAGGCCAGCTTCTCTTGGAAATTTTTTCAGCTCCCTAATAACCTTTCCTGATTTATCCAGGATTTCAATCTTTATTTCCGCTTTTTTATCCAGCTTCTCTTTGAGGTAATAGGTGATCAGGGCGCCGTAGGAAGGATTGGGCCCTCTGAAAACCTTATCCCCTATTCCATAGCGAGTCGGTTTAGATGTGTGGCGCGTTGCTGGGCGAACAGCGAAGAGATAGGCTGGCTTTTTTAGCACATTCGAAGATATCTCCTGAAGGAACGACACATCATCAAAAATCCAGATGCTTCTCCCATGAGTTCCGAGGATGAGATCGTTCTCTTTTGAGTGAACCAGGATATCGTGCACTGCAACCGTAGGCAGGTTTTTCATATGGAGCTTCATCCATTCGTTTCCGCCAGTAAATGAGACATAAAGCCCTAACTCTGTTCCAGCGTAAATAACTTTCGAGTTTTTTGGATCTTCCCTTAACACCCAGACATAGGCATTTTCAGGAAGATCTCCGGTGATATTCTTCCAGGTTCGCCCAAAATCTGTCGTTTTAAACACATAGGGACCGAAATCATCCAACATGTGCCGGTCAAATGTACAATAGGCAACTCCCGCCGATGTGCTGGACGGCTCAACGTGAGACACTGACGAAAAAGGCGGCAATTTAGGAACCTTATCGATGACATTCTTCCATGTTTCACCACCATTCACAGATACATGGAGGTTGCCATCATCGGTTCCTGCCCAGAGGACTCCGGGCTGAATCGGCGATTCCGACAAGCTGATTATGGTGCAATGGAATTCTGCCGTTGTATTTTCTGGCCAGACTGGACCACCAGCAGATTTCTGTTTTTTCGGATCGTTCGTCGTCAAGTCAGGACTTATAACCTCCCAGCTAGAGCCGAAATCAGTGGATTTGAACACCACGTTTCCTCCAACATATATTCTTTCCGGATCGTGAGGCGAGGAGATGATAGGTGCATTCCAGTGGAACCTGTATTTAAGAGCGGAAGCCGGCGCTCCATCTGACCGGCGCGCCTGAGGGCTTACATTTTGCTGTTCACGGGTTCTCATGTCCGTTCTCATCACATTCCCCCCCTGGGATTCCGTCAGGAAAATCTCGGGATTATTAGGATGGACAACGATATGAAAACCATCGCCAAAACTGATCATCCTCCAATCATCATTCAAAATTCCAAAGGGCTCTTTGTTGCGGCTCGGTCCATACCACGTGCCGTTATCCTGAAGTCCTCCGCCAACATAATAGAAGGGCTTGCGGTTATCGGCATATATCTGATAGAACTGGCCTAAAGGAAAGTTGTTGACGTATTCCCAGGTTTTTCCTCTATCATAGGAAACACATATGCCGCCATCCTGTCCCTGCCAGATCCGGTTCGGATTCTCGGGATCAATCCACAGAGAGTGAAAATCGACGTGGGTGGAGGCAGATATGCGTTTAAAATTTTCGCCTCCGTCTATGGAAAGGAGAAGCCTCGAGGATACTGCATAAACCCGGTTTTCATCTGCAGGGTCTACTCTCAGGTCAGTATAGTAGAAGCCTCGGGAAACAATCTTATTATCCTTGGAGACCAGTCGGAAGGTCTCTCCTCGATCATCAGAACGATAAAGTGTTCCTTCTTTAGATGCAGTCATTACATAGACCACCTCAGGATTACTTTGAGAGACTTTAATCCCGATCCGGCCCACAAGTTTTGGCAGTCCCACGGTTATTTTCTTCCAGCTCCGGCCGCCATCTATAGACCTGTAAACTCCACCTTTTTCGTCCCCGCTGGTAAAAGTCCAGGGTTTTCGCTCAAAAAGCCATAAAGCAGCATAAACAATGTTGGGATTTTGGGGATTGATATCCATGTCTGCAACACCGTGGTGCTCACCTAAGTAAAGGACTTTTTCCCATTTTTTTCCGCCGTCTGTGGACATAAACACACCTCGCATTTTGTTAGGACCAAAAGCATGACCCAAAGCACCAACATAGATGATGTTTGGATTTTTGGGATTAATGACGATACGCGAGATGCGTTCTGTATCCTGGAGTCCCATATGCCACCAGGTTTTTCCGCCATCCGGGGACTTGTAGACTCCGTTCCCAAAGGAGATACTGTTGCGAACGTTTGCCTCCCCAGTTCCGGCATAGATCACATCGGGATTGCCTGGCTCGAGGGCCAGGTCTCCTATGGAGGCCACCGGCTGCTTGTCAAAAATTGGCTTCCAGGTTATACCGCCGTTCGTTGTTTTCCAGATTCCACCTGATGCAGTCCCCACATAAACAATTTTTGGATTTCCAGGCACACCTTCGATATCAGTTGTCCTGCCCATCATATTGGCTGGACCGATATTTCGCCATTCAAGATGCCCAAAAAGAGCCGGATTAATACTCCCTTTCTTCGCTGAAGTACTTTCGCGCTGAGTTCGGGCCACTGCCATCTGTAAAACCAAGCCCATTATAAATAAAAGAACAAAACCTCTCTTGAAATTGCGGCTAATTATCATAACAATTCTCCTTTTAAGTCCTGGGCTAAGTACAAAAGTTGCATTATACCCTGTCATTGCGAGAAGCACAGAAGATTCCTTCGCTTTACTCGGAACAGGCTGTGCAATCTCATTTTATTTATATATCATTGCGAGGAGTGAAGCGACGCGGCAATCTCAACCTTTTTTCATGAGATTGCTTCGCCCCTACGGGGCTCGCAATGACATATGCAAATAATCATCTCTATAAAAAAATGGAGCCTGGCCCCATTTTTATATCTAATCAAAGATTTTATTCGGATTAAGAATATGGTTAGGATCAAAGAGATGCTTTATCCCTTTCATCAGCTGAATCTCTTCCTCCTCCAGCGTATAGGAGAGAAAAGGCTTTTTTACTATACCTATGCCGTGTTCGCCAGAAATGGCACCACTCCTGGTTTTAGAGTCCCTGTACAATTCCTGGCGTACTTTATCAATCTTCTCCTTCCATTCCTCCTCTGGAACTGGGATGATTTTTCCATTCTCGAGGCGCGCCTTCATGATATGTGTATGAACATTTCCATCTGCAGCATGGCCAAAGGTAGGAAGCCAGATTCCATATTTTTGAGAGGTCTCATGAACTTTTCTTACATGCTTTGAAATCTCAGCCCTGGGAACAACAATATCGAGAATTTCGATTGTATATGCCTTAATTGCCTCGTAGATTTTGCTGCGGATATCCAAGACATTCTTCTGCTTTTCAGGACTATCAGCAACATAAACATCGAGAGCTCCTTTTTCCATACAGATCTCTGCCACCATCTCAGACAGCCTGTCCAATTCTTCTTCGCTTGAAGCATCAACTATAATCAGAAGGTGGGTACTCCCTTGAGAACAGGGCCATTCCTTTTTTAGGAATTCCTCAGTTATATGGATGACTTCCAGTTCCACGAACTCTACAGCCACCGGCAGTATCTTTCGCTTTATCAAAAGAGGCACGGTTTCAATCGCATTATCTAAATCATCATAGGGGATGATAAGAGATCTCGCTGCCTGTGCGGGTGGCATGAGCTGGATCGTGGCTTTGGTGATAATTCCAAGAGTCCCCTCAGAACCGATCATTAAATTAAGTAAATTATACCCTGTGCTGCTTTTCATGAGTTTGCCGCCGAGGTGAATGATGGTGCCAGAAGGCAGGACGACTTCTAATCCTCGCACATAATTTCTGATGACGCCGTATTTAACAGCACGGCTTCCTCCCGCATTGGTGGCAATAACACCTCCAATCATAGCACTCTCCTCCCCCGGGTGGGGAGGGAAGAAAAGCCCTGCCTGTTCAACAGCACTGTAGAAATCCATTAAAGTAACTCCTGCCTCGGCAACTGCCATCTGATTATCAAGGTCTATCTCCAGGATCTTATTCATGTTCTCTAGGGAAAGTACAATTCCCCCAAAGGAAGGCACACATCCACCACAAAGCCCTGTTGCTCCTCCCCTGGGAGTCACTGGAATCATTTCATTGTTTGCCAGGCGGATTATCTCTGCTACCTCCTCTGTTTTCTTCGGCTTGATCACCATTTCCGGCATTTGGGCGATGTCTGTAAGCGAGAATTCATCATGACCGTAATCTATCATTTTTTCGGAATCCTGAGTCAGGTTTCCTTTTCCAACGATTTTTTCCAGCTTTGCTGCTATATCTTCATTGATTTTTTTATACATGATTAATCCATTAAAGGTGGGCTTGATGAATCAAGCCCCTACAAAATAATCCTTACTCTTTTTTCAACTGGCTGCATCTTTTCTCTCTTTTAACCTATATAGTTTTCAAAGGTAGCTTGATAAATCAAGCCTCTACTCTTTTATTATAATTGCTGGAATTTCTGCTTTCCTTACTAACTTATTGAAATCAGGAAGGTCTTTTTTCAAAATGTCTTTTAACCTTGATAGCTGTTGATCAGCCTTGGCGGACAACTCTTTAAAAACTTCATAGGATTGGTCTGTTGGGCGAGCGTCTGCGCTCGAAACAATCCCAGCCAATGCTGCAATCTTATTATCTAGCTTGATGGGATAATTGAGAGGATCCTGGCGGCTCTTGGATTTTGACTGGATGAGAACATCTTCTGCTGAAGAGAGCTTTTGCTTGAGTATCTTTGCTGCTTCGATAACCTCCTTTCCTCTCTCGTGTTCCTTAACCTTCCCTGAAAGTACATCTATCTGTTTTTTGACATCGCGTAATCGATTTATGGCCTGGTTTACTTCTGTTATTTTGTCTCTGATTTTGACAAGAAAATCATACTGCTCCTGGTATTCTTCTTGAGTGGTCAAAAGACGAGGATCTTTTTTCCATTGCCAGCTTTCCATCTTCATTTTTTCACCGACTGTAAGTTTAACCTGGTAAACCCCTGGCACTGCAACCGGTCCGTTAAGCATCCCGCCCCAGAGAATAGCTTTCGGAACCCGTTCGGCGTCAGGATAGCGCATATTCCAGACAAAGCGATTCATTCCCGCTTCAGCCGAAACATATTGAGGTCCGCTTCTTTGAAACCTTGAAGCAGGAGTGTGTTCGGGCTCTGGTTCTTCCCTTTTTCTACTCTTAAATTTCCGGATTAAATTTCCCTCAGCGTCCAAGAATTCAAGTGTCACTGCCTCCTTTGGCTTTTCCTTAAAGTAATAATAGACGACCGCACCACTGGGCGGATTCTGCCCGACATTTGGCCTGGGGAAGCCTCTTCCCCTCATACGGTAGGCATCACGGGGCGTAAAGAGAAACATTTCTGATTTTGCGACTGCATCTGTGATCTGATGCAGAGGAGTCAGATCATCCAGAATCCAGAACGAGCGTCCGTGTGTGGCAACGACAAGGTCATCCCTTTTGAATACCAAATCATGGATAGGGACGACCGGCAGGTTAAGCTGAAGGGATTGCCAGTTTGAGCCATCGTCAAACGAGACAAAAACACCAGTCTCTGTGCCTGCATACAGAAGCCCTTTCCTTTTTTGATCTTCGCGCACCACACGAACAAATGTATTATTCGGAAGACCATTCGTAATTTTCTTCCAGGATTTGCCATAATTAGCGGTTTTATAGATATATGGCTTGAAATCGTCAAGCTCATGGCGGTCAACTGCGATGTAAGCCGTGGCTTGATCATAGGTTGAAGGTTCAATCGAACTGATCAAGCTCCACGCCGGCAAATCTCTTGGAGTGATTCTCTCCCAATTCTTTCCACCGTTCTTGGTGATACTGACTACCCCGTCATCCGTGCCAACCCAGAGAGTGCTAGGGTTGTGGTATGATTGAGCCAGGGCAAATATTGTGCAGTAGTACTCAACGCTCGTGTTATCATGTGTGATCGGACCACCAGAGGGCTTCTGCTTAGTCTTGTCATTCCGGGTAAGATCAGGACTGATGATTTCCCAGCTTTGTCCTTCGTTTTTTGTTTTAAAAATGACCTGGGCTGCATGATAAAGGACATCGGAATCAAACTTTGAGACGAGGATCGGGGCTGTCCACTGGAAGCGGTATTTTAAAAGACCTGCTCCCCAGCCCATAGGGTTTTCTGGCCAAGCACTAATAATTCTCGTCTCACGCGTTTTGTAATCCCAGCGTGTGATCAGCCCACCGTAACTTCCCGCATAGACAATGTTTGGATTGTCGTGGCGGGGGGCAATGTGACCACTTTCCCCACCGCCGACAGAGTGCCAATCCTGCTTATCTATACCGCTTCCCGTTGTTCGACTGGCAATACGAACCGTACTGTTATCCTGCTGGGCTCCGTAAACTCGGTAAGGAAAATAGCTATCGGTAATTACATGGTAAAACTGGGCGGTCGGCTGATTATCCTGTGCTGTCCAGGAAACCCCGCTGTTATAAGTCACATTAGCACCACCGTCATTCGAATTTATCATCCTGGCGGGATTTTCAGGGTCGATCCATAAATCATGATTATCGCCGTGAGGAACTCGAATAGAAGAATAGGTTTTCCCTCCATCCACAGAACGGTAGAAAGCAGTGTTGAGTACATAAACGGTTTCTGCATCTTTGGGATCAGCATAAATTCGGCTGTAATAGAAAGCACGCTGGCGCAAGCGACGTTCTTCATTCACTCTACGCCAGGTTTCACCTCCATCATCTGAACGAAAAACACCACCATCTTTAGCTTCGATAATGGCCCAGACGCGATCATGCTTTGCTGGCGAAACTGCGACACCTATTTTACCCAGCATGCCCTTGGGAAGTCCCTTGTTTCGGGAAATCTCATTCCATGTATCCCCTCCATCTGTCGATTTGAAGAGGCCGCATCCCGGCCCTCCGCTAGAAAGACTATAAGGAGTACGGAAAAATTCCCAAAGGGCAGCATACATTATCCTCGGATTTGAGGGATCAAAGACCAGATCAACCGCACCGGTCTTGTTATCCCTGAAGAGAACTTTCTCCCAAGTCTTGCCGCCATCTTTGGTGCGGAATACCCCTCTTTCCTGATTGGGACCATAGATATGACCGAGAGCCGCAACATAAACAATGTCAGGATTTTGAGGATGGATGCGTATCCTGGAGATCTGGTTTGTATCACTCAAGCCGACTTGCTTCCATGTTTTTCCTGCATCATTGGATTTATACATACCATCGCCATGGGAAACATTGCCACGCATCGGCACTTCGCCCATGCCTACATAGACTATATTCGGATCCCACTCTGAAACAGCAATGGCTCCCACTGAACCGGTTTTGAAGAAGCCATCAGAGACAGGTTTCCAATTAAGGCCTCCATCTTCTGTTTTCCAGACACCTCCACCGGTTACTCCAAAATAATAAGTATAAGGTTGGCTGGGAATACCAGCTACCGCTGTCACACGACCACCTCGATAGGGTCCGATACAACGCCACTTCATTTCTTTATAAAGACTCGGATCATATCGACTGATTTTTTTTGATCTTTGGGGAGCACTCCACGCGGGAGAACTCAAGATACTGCATATAAAAAAGAAAACGGAAAAAATAGCCAATAGTATTCTAATTTTTTTCATGAGTAAATATCCCTCCTTTGAAACATTTCTCATATCCCTAACTTAATTCAGGTATAGGGATTTATAAACCAAGTGACATTTCCTGTCAAACCAAAATTATCCGCTGTCAAAGCAAAGTGAAAATGTCCGGGTTGACTTTCATCCACGGAAAATGGAGACACTCCCCATTTTCCTGTATGCTTTATCTGCAGGGATTTGATTCATCTTATGTAGGGGCTTGATTCATCTTGTGAAGGATTCTAATTTGCAGGGATTTGGTTTATCTTGTGTAGGGGCTTGATTTATCAAGCCCACCTCGTTGAATATATAAATGAACTGAATTTGTTTTAATTTTTCTTATGTACGAATTTTTCTTATGTAGGGGCTTGATTTATCAAGCCCACCTTTTAAAATATATCAATGATTTCTAGATAATGCAGGGATTCGATTCATCTTATGTAGGGGCTTGATTTATCATGCCCCTATATCAATAACAACTTAATCGTTTTTGCTGGGTGTTGAAGTTTTGCGTTTTTTTGCTTTAAAAGAAAGAAGGATAAGAGGCGGGGTTATGAGTGTTGTCAGAAGGGACATTCCCAGGACAACCGTATACATCTCATTTGTTATAGTGTGAAGGGAAAGTCCAACCATTCCGACAATAATTCCAACCTCCCCTCTGGGAACCATGCAAACTCCTATCTGAATTCTGGTTTTCCAATTCTCTTTCCAGCAGGCCAGCACAGAACCGGCCATTTTGCTTAATACAGCGACTGCGGTTATCAACAGAATCAAAAAAAGCAAATTTGGCTTTAAGAATGCGCCGGGGTCAAGATGGGCCCCCATCATTACAAAAAAGAAAGGAAGAAGGAACTCAGTGACATACTTAACTTTATTTTCCAAGTCGTAGACTCCAGCCAGCTCATCGATCACTATTCCTGCCATGAAAGCTCCGATAATTGCTGCCAGGCCTATCATATCAGCAAGGTAAGCTAGGCCTAAACACAGAACAACAGATAAAACAAAAGGACCTTCAGGAATGTTTAATTTCTCGATCCAGCGACGCGTTCTACCGGCTAATCTTGGGCCCCACATGGTGAGGAAGCCGACAAAAACCAAGGCTTCGATCACTAGGATGAAGAACTCTAAGGCATGAAACTCCCCTCTGGCCAAACCTTTGACTAAAGCAAGGACAATTAAGGCAAATATATCATCTAACACAGCTGCTCCTATGACGATGTAGGCCACTTTATGCTTGATCAATCCTAAGTCCTGTAAGACTTTGACTGAAATTCCTACACTGGTAGCCAGGATGGCTGTGGCAACGAACAGGCTTTCGACAAACTCATAGCCAAGGAAAAACATGGTCCCTAAACCCAAACCCAGAGGAAGCATCACCCCAAGGATTCCGACCAAAACGGCGGTTCTACCGACAGCGAAAAGATCTTTTACCCGTATTTCCAGCCCCACATGAAACATGAGGAAAATAACTCCAATCTCAGCAATAGACATCAAGACCTGGTTTGAATGATCGATTATCCCCAGGACATAATTTCCCAAAAGGACACCTGCCATCAACTCCCCTATAATGGCTGGCATCTTTAACCTTACGCAGATTTCGCCCATGATTTTGGCCGAAAAGAAAATAATAAAAAAGTAAAAAAGGAGATTTCCGTCTTCCATTTTATTGTTTCTCTATTTTAATCTGTCTGGGAAAAAAAGCAACAATCTGAGGTTTCTCTTTATATTCTTCCAAGAAACCAGTTACAATCAATGTCTTCCCCACAAAGGACTTAAGCTCAGGAAAAAAAGAGATATTTTCACGTGGTACAAGGGTTGAAAATTCTTCTCCAGAAGAATAAAGAAAGACAAATTTTCCTTTGGCCTGCACCCTGGAGCACATGTATTTAACAGAGAGAAGTTTACCCAAATAGGCCCTTGTGTCTTGCACTGAGATAGAAGGATAGGTGCCTTTTTTCCAAAATCCCTTTTCAAGCTCCCGGGCTTCTCTTTCTGCCTCAATAAATTCTTCCCTGTATTTAAAAGGGAATTTCAAAAAAACTGCGGCAAAACCTTCGCTGAGGATAAACTTATTGAAGAGCCCTTGTTTTTCCGTCCAGACATAAGCTAAGAGTCTGTCATACTTGTCTTCGATTTCCCAATCATAAGATAGCTTTACCGTTTTTCGGTAAAGATAAAAGAAAGCAAATCTTCTTGCTATATGTGCCCGAAATTTCGCCTCTTCTCTCGAATCTCCTATTTCAGGTGTATCTATACCGATCAGTCTGACCTTTCTTTCTTTCTCATTCTTGAATCTGACCTTGATCGTATCCCCATCGTAGACCGCCGTAACAAGGCCGCTTTCTGGAAAAGAAGAGCCTCTCTCCTGCCCACGTGGTGCGAGTCTTTCCGAAGAAAAGACAAAGATTGCAAGAAAAAAGATAGGAGCTAAGATAAATTTTGAGAAATTTTTTTTATACCCTCTTATACTTTTCAATAAATAAGATCCCCCTAAGAGGAACGTAAGTTGAGTAAATTTATTTTGAAAGCTATGTTAGCGGCTGATCAGTTCTTTTACAGCTCTTTTTATATGGTTGGCATCTATTCCGTATTTATCCAACAATTCCTCGGGTTTGCCGGAACGCGGCAGATCTTTCACCGCAAGATGAACAATCTCTGCTTTCCCGCTCAATGCTTGGGCCACGGCATCTCCCAGGCCACCGTTTTGAAAATGATCCTCGACGACGACAACTTTTTTCCCTGCTTTTTCGACTTCTTTTGAAATACCATCTTTATCTATCGGCTCAACTGAATAGGCATCAATAATGCGGACTGAAATTCTCTCACCTTTTAGCTCATCATAAGCCTTCAATGCTTCGTGCACTGTTAGTCCTGCGCCGATTACCGTTGCCACATCATTTTGGCTTTTTCTGAGGACTTTTGAGCCTCCTACAGGAAATTTTTCATCCTGGCCATAGATAAGAGGGGTGGCGGGACGGGTAGTTCTTATATAGGCAAGACCTTTATGTTTGGCCATAGATTCAACACAAGCCTCTGTTGAATAAGCATCGCAGGGATAAAGCACAGCACAGCCCGGGATTGGTCTGAAGATGCTCAAATCCTCCAGCCCCATCTGTGAAGGTCCGTCCCCTCCAATGCTTACCCCACAATGGGAACCAGCAAACTTAATATTTGAAAAAGAATAGGCAGACATCCTTATCTGGTCATGGGCTCTTGTCAGGAATGCTGAAAAAGTAGCTAGGAAAGGAAGATAGCCCTTGGCAGACATGCCGATGCTCATGCCGACCATGTTTTGCTCGGCAATGTATGACTGGAATGATCTTTTGGGAAAAGATTTAAAAAAATCATCAGCATAGGTGGAATTTTTCACATCTCCATCAATGGCCACTACAGTCTCGTTTATTTTGCCTAGATTTAAAAGAGCATTACCATAAGCACGTCTGGTGGCAGTTTTGTCCTTGTAAACAGTCCTTTTGAAATTATATCTTTTGGTGGCTTGATGGTTTTTCGTTTTTATCGGCTTGCGAACATATTTTTTGGCATCGATCGAAGGCATTGGACCCAACTCCTCATGAGCTCTTTTCGAGTCTTCTCCCATTAGGGGTTTCCCATGCCAGCCGTTCTTATTTTCCACAAAAGAAATTCCTTTACCCTTAATCGTCTTAGCCAATATCACAGTAGGCATCACATTTTCTCTTGCTTTCTTAAGGGCCTTCAAAATCTCACTAATCTTATGCCCATCAATAGTAATCACATCCAAACCAAAGGCCTTAAATTTTCTCTCATAAGCCTTGATATCGTGCCCGTGCATTGTTGGCTCTGACTGGGCTAATCTGTTTATATCCACAATCAAACAAAGGTTACTGAGCTTGTGAAGGAAAGCCATGTTAGCAGCTTCCCAGACCGAACCTTCTGCGCATTCACCATCACCCGAAATAACGTAAACTCTTCCGGGCGATTTCCCCAGTTTCATGACCAGGGCCATCCCGACTCCGACTGAAAGTCCTTGTCCAAGGGAACCGGTTGCTGATTTTATCCATTTCATCCTCGGCGTGGGATGTCCCTCGAGGACGCTCGTTATCTTTCTTAAATTCATCAAGCTCTTTTCAGGGATGATCCCTGCTTCAGCATAAGCCGCCCATAAGATAGGTGCAGCATGACCTTTGGAAAGAACAAGTTCGTCGTTTGCCCAATTATCTGGATCTTTATAATCAAACTTCATTTCGTCAAAGAATAAGCATGCCATTAAATCGGCCATGGATAGACAGGTCGTCGGATGACCTGATTCAGCCTTTGTGGTCATCTTTACCGAGTGAATCCGTAATCTCGTGGCTATCTTTTCCAAAATTTCTTTTTTATCCATAGGGATTTATCCCTCCTTTTTGGATTCTTTTAAAGGCGCTCTTTCAATTCTTTGGCCTTAAGGTATGGAATTTTCTGCAAATTTTTTTTCAAAGAAGCATTTTTCTGGTAGCTTCCTGTTCCAAAGGATGGATTATTATAATATCTTCTTTGCATCTAAACAACAAAATATTAATAACAGGTAAAAAATGGGGCCAGGCTCCATTTTTTTGGCCTAAAATCCAAATAGTCATTTTTATAATTAAAAAGGTGGGCTTGATAAATCAAGCCCCTACGTAATATAAATCATAGTTCTTAATGCGGGAATTTAATTTATAAAATCCAAACAGTTATTTTTATAATTAAAAAGGTGGATTTGATAAATCAAGCCCCTACATAATATAAACCAAATTCCTTCAAGAAGAGATAATGAATTAGAAAAATAATGGAGCCTGACCCCATTTTCATTCAAGACGAGATAATGAATTGTAATAGCAGGAAAGATATTATAAAATTCCTCGATATAATCCAATTCTTCAGGCGATGAAAAGAAATGGGGCCAGGCCCCATTTTCACATTAGGCTAGCTTATGAAAGAAAAAAGAGCAGACATTTTAGTAATAACTCCCCACCCGGATGATGCCGAATTCGGCGTTGCCGGGACTGTGGTCCACTGGGCTCGCCAGGGAAAAGTCGTTGCCTATGTTGTCTGCACAAACGGAGACAAGGGGACCGAGGATATAAAAATCAAGCCAGAAAAACTGGCGAAAATAAGGGAAAAAGAACAGTTGGAGGCTGCCAAAATTTTAGGTGTCAAAGATGTTATATTCCTCGGGCATCCTGACCAGAGCCTTGAAGACACACCGGAATTCAGGAAGGAAATCGTAAAATTACTAAGGCTTTACAAACCAGAAATTGTCGTTACTGCTGATCCCTATCGCCGTTATATCTGGCACAGAGATCACCGAATCGTAGGACAGGTTACTTTAGATGCGGTCTTTCCGTATGCCCGGGATATATGGGCTTATCCAGATCTCATCGAAGAGGGACTCAAGCCCCATAGTGTAAAAGAGATCTGGTTCTGGGCATCAGATAATATAAATCACCGTTCTGATATCACCAAAACTTTTGACTTAAAGCTCAAAGCCCTGCGCTGCCACAAAAGCCAGATAAAAGAATCTTTTTCTGCAGAAATGGAAAAATGGCTGTGTGAGCGGGCTGAAAGTATGGCAGAAGGAGAAAAGTTCAAACTGGCTGAAGGCTTTCATCGGGCGGAGATATGGTGGTAAGCGCAGTCTTCTCTCTTCTTAATTTCCTGAATAAAGAATAGGTTTCCTCAGCAGTTTTTTCCCATGAAAAATTCTTAACCACTGACTGGCGAATTCTTTCCTTATCCCACAAACTTTCTTTATTCGAAAAGAGATGCTCCAGACAACTGGCTAAAGAAGAAGCGTTCTTGGGAGGAAATGAAAATCCGTTTTTTCCTTCTTGAACAAGATATCTCATCTCCCCTATTCGAGAAACGAGTGCAGGAGTTCCGCAGGCCATTGCTTCAACAGGTACCAGACCAAAGGATTCATAAAGAGAAGGCATCACTAGTGCCTCAGCAGAAGAGTAATATTTTTTGAGTTCACTCTGTTTTTTTGAACCCAGGAATATGACTTTCCCCGTCAGTTTTTTCTCTCTTATGGATTTTTTGATCCGAATATATTCCTTGTTTCCTGGAAGATCTTCTTTCTTCCTTCCCCCTCCAACAACAATCAATTTCAATTGATTGTACAAAAGTAAGTTCTTTTTCTTTAATAATTCTAAAGCCTCGATTACGGTCATAAGCCCTTTGGCAGGATCAATTCGACCGACATAGAGAATAATTCTATCTTTTTCTTTCCATCTCATTTCCCGAAGAACCATCCCGTCCTCTAGACGATAAAAGAGCTTCTTATTCACGCCCGGATAAATGATCCGCCCCTTTGAAGAAGAGATTCCATATTCATCGACTAAGCTTTGCATCTCATCCTCAGAAGAAGAGATAAGAGCATCCGAAACATGAGCAAGATGTCTTTCTGCTTCTATCCTGCCATTGTGTTCTCTCGACTTTCCTCTTAAGGCTCTCTCTTTTAAAAAGGCTAGGGTATGATAGATATGAACGAGAGGCAGGTTGAACTTTTGTTTTATCCCTTCTCCCACTAGTCCTGAAAGCCAATAATGAGAGTAGACAAGGTCATGGCTTTCTCTTTCCTGACTGATGAACGATTCCAGATTCCTTGAAAATTCAGGAAGAAAATCATAGAGCTTTGCCCGGTCCATCGGACGTTCTGGACCTCCTCTTAAATGAACGACTCGAGCTTGAGGAGAAAGATACTTAATCTCTCTTATCTTAGGGTTTTGGATGCGGGTAAAGATATCTATTTTGACCTCAGGGTAACGTGTCAAAGCTGAACTAAGCTCCCTTAAATAGACGTTCATCCCCCCAGTGCCGTCTCCTCCTAAAAGAGAGAACGGACAACAATGGAAGCTGATAGCACAAATCTTCATTCTTCACTCTTTCCTGGAGTTAATATTAGACGGAATATTTTACTATCCTCAGCCCCAAAATAATACTTATATTTTTCTCTTCCCCTCAGGAAGTCAGCCTTTCTTTTCCCCTCTTGTATGGCTTGCTTTATGCAGTGATTGAAAAGAAAAAGACCGGGACTGTATCGGGCAAAATCCTTGTTAAAGGAAACATTATAAAAGTAAATCGTATCTGCATAAGAGAAATTGAGAAGAGCTGCCATTATTCTGTCTTCATAAAACAAGAGATTCAGCTCTACCCATTTCTGAAGCGCCAAGCGAGAGGCTACCTCTTGGAAAAAATCAGACATACCTTTTTTTTTCCAAAACCTCTCTTTTGATGGACTTCCTTCTTTATGAAGAGCAATAAATTTTCCAAGAGAGGGTTGCAGTTCCCTGGTGTCTGTGACTTTCGTGATTTTGACTCCCTCCAGAGATTCTATCCTCTTCAACTTGCGCTGCAGCTCATGACGGTTTTTCTTACTCAGGCCCTTCATGTAATCTTCATAGGAAGAAGGAAGTTCAAGCAAAGGAGCAACTTCTGTCTCAGTATAGAAAGAGGAATATCCGTATTCAGGTGCCAAGCCAGGCAGAAAACTCAATGTAGGAGATGAAGCCTTTAAGTTCATCAATTCAATTTTTCCTACATCTGAATAATTCTTTTTTAAATAACTCAATAAATTCTGATAAAATTCCTCTCTTGTCTCTTTATGCGTAATAACATCGCAATAATCACTGACTTCCTGGCTGGCGATAAAGCGAAGGGTTTTATTTTCAATCAGGAAAGGAGCAATTCCTGCAAGACTTCCCTCTTGGTCTTTAAAGATAAGTATTTCTAAGGAATTGTCTTCAGAAAAGCACTTCCACCAGGAAGAAATCCATTCATGGGTTAAGAATATGCAGTTTTGCTCTGAAGAGACCAAAAGTTCATTCCAACTATCCTTTAGCTCTTCCAAGCTTTCAGGATCTCTAATGCGTTCAACTTTCATGAATTCACTATTTTAAACTCTGCTCGCTTTAATCACAATAGTTGCAGGGCTTAATTTATAAAGATTTGATTCATATTGTGTAGGGGCTTGATTCATCAAGCCCACCTTATTTATTTGTATTATTAAAAATGTGTGTATGATGAATCAAACACCTACACTTTTTAAAAGCACGCAGACTATTTTAAAACATGTAGGCTATTTTCAGGAAAAGAGCATGACCCTGTGCTCCTCTTTCTCCAAACCTGGCTGTTCCCTTCTGGTAGGCAAGTTGAATGAAACCAAACGGAGGCTGAAAACGGTAAACAAGCAGCACCTGAATATTTTTTTTATCAATAGCTGAATTTATTTGGTAGAAGATTTTAACGAAGAGGTCATTAGTGAAGTAATTTGTCGCTCTAATTACATGAATCCAGGTGGTTTCTTCCTCCGGATCAGGATCGAATATCACACGAGTCAAAGAATACTGAAAGGAAAAATCCTGGGTTATTTTATAATTTAATCCCCCTTTAACAAGCTGAAAATCTGAATCAAAATTCCGGCCAAAGCCGTAAGAGATTTGGGCATGCTGCCATTCTCTGGTATTATACCCCAGCTCAAATTCTGTTTCATAATTCCTGAAATCCTTTTCAAAAAATTCGTCGTCACGTCCCTTGAATTCCTGAGTGTGTTCTATCTCTAAGGAAAATTTATTTTTTAAATCTAGGGAAAGTTCCTGATCTATCTGCCAGCTTCGTAAATTTCTGTCCAATCCCCAATAAATATTATAATTAGAACGGTATTTGATTCGATCAAAGCCCCATTTTTTTAGCCAAAAAGTTTTTTCAACAGCAGAATCCAGCTCATGTCGGTTGTCGTCCCTGATAAAACCCACTTCGTTGGCATTGTCCCTAAAGCGCCTTCCTAATTGAGTGTAACGAAGATGGATATGAAAAGTGGCTGAATCGTAGCTAGGCCGGAGGAAAAAAGCGATGTTATTATTGTTGTAATCACCGTAGCTTAGAGCAAATTGACCGGTAAATTTAAATGTATCGGTGAAATAAAGAGATGTATCTATGCCGGCGGTTCCTTTGTTTTTTCCTCCAATCAGTTTATTGGCAGCCAGAAACCCGATCGTTGAAGACTTCATGATATCTTTCTTAAGACGAAGGACTGTAAAATTGGCTGAGTCTTCACCATCCAATTGGTCTTTTTTTGTTTGAGCGCTTAAGCCTGAAAACTCATATCCCCCTGACTTTCCATAAAATTTGACTCCACCATAGATATCGGAAACTCTTCTGGAATAAAAGAGGCGAATTCTTTGTTGATAAATCTCTGAACCCTCCAAAAAGAAGTTCCTCTTCTCTGCCAGACTGAGTTCAAAGCGGGTTAAATTGATCTCTTCCTGGTCAGCCTCGATTGTCGCAAAGTCAGGATTAATGGTTAAATTTCCTGAGACCATCTGACTGAAAGCATAACGGGCATCAATCCCGCCTTCCAATTCTGATTTTTCCCCTTCTTCAAGCTTCGAGATAATATGAGGGATGATCTGGGCTCTTTTCTCAGCTCTTCTGAGGTTGAGTCCCCTTAACACCCCATACTGAGAAACTTTTTCGGGAGATTCAAGAGGCCCGGCCCAAAAACTCAATTCAAGGACTCGTGGTATGGATCTACCCAAATTAATACCCCATGTTTTATTTTTTCCAGGTTCATACTTTAAGCTGCCAAACTCTATGGCAATCTCCGCACTCCAGCCAAAATCAGTCTTCTGGCCTGCGGATTTCCAGATTCCATCCCAGGTTGTCTCATTTGTGCGGCCATTTTCCGTTATCCGGCCATCACGCTGAGTCCCTAATAAGTTTGTTATAAAAAAATAGCAGTTTCTTCTGTCATGAAAAGTATCAAGAAAAACTCCTACGGAATCGTCATTAGGTATATCCGCATCTCTTTTGGTCATTTGAGCTGCGATTTTCTCTGGCTGGGAGTCATAACAGAGAAAGCCAAAATAAATGAATTTCTCGTCATAAAGGATTTTAGCTATTGTTTTCAGGGATGCAGACTCCCCTCTCTCCGGTTCAAATTGGATAAAATCGCTTATTTCTGGAGCCTTCTCCCAAGCTGACTCGTTCAAAAAGCCATCCACTTTAATGGACTCGCCTATTTTAAGTCCAAAAGTCTCCTTGGTTTCTTCCTGGCTAAATACCAGAAGAGAAGATATTAAAAAAATTATCAGGGCGAAGAGAACTTTTTTCATTTTGATTTTAAGAACACGTATATCTAACATAAATGACCAGGCAGTTCAATTGAGTTTTACCTAGGGCTCTATAACAAAAAGTGCCAACTTCAGGACGGCTTTTTTTTGTTGAATTTTGATGAGTTTGACCGCAAATAATTGAAATGCTAATTTAAAAAATTCTTATGTAAATTATTGATAACTAGAGCTACCAAGGGAAGAAAAGCTGGGGCGCCTGACAGGAATCGAACCTGCGACCTACGGATCCGGAATCCGGCGCTCTACCAGACTTCTCTACCCTGGTTACAGGGGTAAAAGACATTTTTTCTTTTAAGCACCATTAGCCGTAATTGGGCGATTTTAGTCAAAATCTGTTACATATCCGTTACACGGGATGAAGTCTATATCATTTTGAGCTTTCTCCATAATATTCTTTGTGAATATATCTTTTCTCCCGATTTCTCTGTGTTTGACCACAAGGTATCTCTATGATATAGGTTGTAAGGGATGACAGAGGCAGAAAATTGGACAAAAATGAGAGTAAAACACAGCAAGAGCAAAAACCAAATTCCTATCTTAAATGATATGTTAGGCATTATGAGTTATATAATCAATAGAAAGAAACAAGAATGTGAAAGGTTATAACAATTACGATTGTTTTGAATATTTCAGTAATACTCATTGGAGGGATACTTATGTTTTTCTTATTGAGCAAAATAGAGATAGAACCAAATAAAACACAATCATTTTATCGGAGTGAAACATGAAGAGAAGAGAATTTCTATATTACGCCGTGGCGGTGTCCGCCGCTGCACACGTGCGCGGAGCTGCCGCCAAGACAACAGCTGGCGAGCAGACGACATCCGACAAGCATGATCTTGTTCTAAAAAATGGTCGAATCCTAGATGGTTCCGGTAACCCGTGGTTCAAAGCAGATATTGCGTTGAAAAATGGAAGGATAAGTAAAATTGGCAGAGTAGACGAAGAAAAAGCTGACAGAATCATAGATGTTAAAGGACTCATCGTCAGTCCAGGTTTCATCGACATCCATAGCCACTCTGAAACCAGCATGTTCCGTGATCCATGGATTGAAAGTAATATTAGACAGGGCATCACCACAGAGGTAAATGGTAATTGCGGTGGAAGCCCAGCACCACGTAATAAGAAACGGAAAGCCAGAGCAGGAAGAGGCATTTCAAAAGAGGACATTGACTGGTCAACAATGGACAGGTACTTCAATCGACTTGAGAAACATGGAATCGCCCAGAACATGGTCACTCTCGTTGGGCATGGCACCGTGAGGAGGTATGTGATGGATGGAAACCACGGTGCACCTACTCAGAAGCAACTCGACGAGATGAAGGAACTCGTAAGAGAAGCCATGATACACGGCGCAGCAGGACTCTCCACAGGTCTCGCATACTCCCCAGGTTGCTACGCCCACACCGACGAGGTTGTAGAATTAACCAAGGTAGCAGCTGAGTATGGGGGCATCTACGCCACCCATCTCAGAGACTTTAGCTCAAAAGTTCTCGGGTGGTCAGGGGAAGAAGGTTCCAGGTATCCAGCTATTGAGGAAGCCATAGAGATTGGGAGAAGGTCTGGAATAAGGATTGTTCAGCTTTCCCACCTCAGCAGCAATTCACCCTTCTCTGGAGACCCAGAACTTGATGAGAAGGTTCACGACCTGATATACAAATCAAGGGAGGAGGGAATTGATGTCTTAATAGATGTCCTGCCCAGTGACTGGGGTGGAATTGCCTCATGGCCAGGACGATCAGTCTTCTCCCAGGCTTATTTCGCAGACGGAAAGGAGAAACTCCTTGAAAGACTGCGAGACCCAGATCAGAGGGCTGTACTGAAGGAGGAAATACTCACAAAGTCTCCGGCGGAGATGGGTTTCGAGAACAGCACACATCGGCTACTCCTCATTAGAACTGGTAAGGGGGACGGTGTGTGGATATTCCCCCCGCTTAATGGGCATTTGAAGAACCCTGAATACGAGAGAAAAACATTGGATGTAATCGCCGAGATGAAGGGGGTTGACGTACTTGATGCCTTATTTGATGTTCTCATCGAGGAAAATGGGGAGGTATGTATCGCGAACAAGGTAATGGAGGATATTAAAAGCCAGCTGACCTGGTCAATCGCTATGCCGAGTACCGACGGTGGAAGCACGGCCAAGCCAGGTGAGGCTACTAGACGGGTCCGACCAAGTGCGTATAGTGGATTCAGTGACGCTCTCATGTGGGTCAGGGAAAAGAAACTAGTTACACTTGAGGATATGATCAGGAAGATGACATCATTGCCGGCACGTGCCCTACGCCTCTGGGATAGAGGTTTAATCAGGGAGGGCTTATGGGCGGATATCACGGTATTTGATCCCAAGAAAGTCATGAGTCTTTGCACCTACGAGAACGACGCAAGACCCGCTTACCCAGTAGGGATACCCTATGTCATCGTCAACGGCGTACCTGTGATCGATGATAATAAGTTAACAGAAGCGTTACCAGGAAAGGTGCTGAGACACTCTTCTGCCTAACTCAAACTTTTTTTATTAGGCTTGATAAAAAACAAATTGTAGGCATAAAAATAAGGAAGATTTGTTAAACATCCGTTACACAGAAAAATCGGACTCATTAAATGAAAGATTAGGAAAGACAGTAATCCCTTCGTTTTCAGAGAATTAGATATGGGGCGCCTGACAGGAATCGAACCTGCGACCTACGGATCCGGAATCCGTCGCTCTATCCCCTGAGCTACAGGCGCAGCCAAATGATAAGTACTCATTCTCAATCCGATTCTATCTAATTCTCAAAATATTGTAAAACCGAAGGAAAATAAGGAAATTCCTATTGTACCAATGATTATGACCGATTTATTTTCCATCTCATCCTTCCCAGTACTTATTTTTACAGAAAATAATTAATTGGCTAGCCTGTTGTATTTCTTGAGGATTTTGATCAATCGGTCATGGGGAAGGGAATAAACCGTACGGTTATTGATGCCGGTCATCGTTTCGGCAGCGATTAGAGCATTTACGATTGCCTCTTCTGTGGCCCGGACTGTGGCCAGAAGGAGCGGCGTCATCCTGTCATTGGGAAGCATATCAACTTTGGCTATTCCCCTTCGTTTGGCGGCTCCTGAGTTGGCAGTCGAAAAGGCAATAAAAATATCGCCGGAGGTATTGCTTCCAAATCCACCCAGTTTCGAGATTCCGACAGGAACTCGCCTAGCAAGACGCTTGAGTTGATGCGCAACTAAGGGCGCATCGGTGGCCACAACAACAATGATAGAACCTCTGCTGTCACCGGCCTGATTTCCTGACTCGTCACTATCCAGCCTGATATCAGGAATTTCCTTTCCTACAGGAACACCCGCAATAGTCAACGTATCTCGCCCTCCATAGTTAGCCTGAACGAGGATTCCCACTGTGTATCCACCTAATTTCTCATCCAATCGTCGCGAAGCGGTCCCTATACCACCCTTAAATTGATGGCACACCATACCTGTCCCGCCGCCTACATTGCCCTCCGTAACACGTCCACTGCGTGCCGCATCCAGCGCCTCAAACACATGCTTCTTCTTCACATGAAATCCATTGATATCGTTCAATCCACCATCATAAGTTTCGGCAACCACGGGGAGAGCCCAGAAAATATCTGCATATAGCGGGTCATAAATCTTGTTCCTATGCATCCACTCGACCACGCCGTCTCGGACAACACCTACGCTGTGGGTGTTCGTAATCATGACCGGCCCTTCCAGAAAACCTGACTCTTCCACCCAAGTTGTGCCTGTCATTTCCCCGTTCCCGTTCAAGCTGTACCAGCCGGCAAACACAGGGTCATATTTTTTGCCACGCGGCAAGATGGCCGTCACTCCCGTTCGAACCGGCCCCTTCCCTACCTCCAAAGCGCCTTCTCCCGATATGAGAGTCACATGGCCAACCTCTACGCCTTTTACATCTGTTATGGAATTAAAAGGACCCGTCTTTCCATCGAAGGGAATGCCTAAATCACGAGCTCTTGGTTTCTCGTTCCCGAAGGCTGAATGAGTGAGCAAGAGGCTGCTCAAGATGAAAACAAGAGAAAGAAAAAAGACACGTTGACATTTAGTTGATAATGGAGAATTGCACATGGTATAGCCTCCTTATTATCTTAAGACTTAACCCTTTATTTTAGGGTTTTGAACCTTATATTTTTTGACTGTCTCAGAAACAGACTCGAAATCTTGAGCCGCTTTTTGGGGTGGTTGTGTGAATAAGCTCACCAGCACGATTATTATGATCCCCCCGAAAAATCCCGGCACCATCTCATACAGATTTGTTGAAGATTTGAAGAAAATCGCCCAGATCATGGTGATGAGAAAGCCGCTGCACATTCCTGCTATCGCCCCTGCCTTCGTCATCTTTTTCCAAAAAAGCGAAAGGATCATGACAGGGCAGAAAGCCGCACCGATACCCGCCCAGGCAAAAAGGACAAACCAGAAAATCAGTCTTGTCTCCGATATGGAAAACCAGAATGCAGCTATTCCGACGATAACGGTTATGATTTTGCCCATGAAAACAAGCCTCTTTTGAGGTGCATCGGGACGAAAAACCTTCTGGTAAACATCTCTGATGATGGAAGAGGAAAGGAGTATCAGCAGTGAATCCACAGTCGAGATGATGGCAGCGAGGACGATGGCAATAAAAAGTCCAGTAAACAACGCGGGAAAAAGCTCCAAAGCTATTGTTGGCAAAATGTCTTCCTGATCTTTCAGAGAGGTGAAGAGAACTCTGCCTGCCATCCCTGTCAAGACGGCTCCCGTATCCACAATAATGATAAAGAGAATCGCAACGTATTTGCCATAGATGAGTTCTTTTTGATCTCGGGCAGCAAGATAACGAACAAACAGTTGCGGTGATCCCATAAAAGCCAAGCCCACGCCTAAAAACCCGATGATACTTATGATGCCTATAGTGTTGAAGCCCGTCGGCCCTGCGAGTTTTAGAAGATTTGGATCAATGGACTTTAATGATGCAACCATCGGGCCAAAGCCCCCACAATGGACAATGGCCACAATTGGGAGCGCGATAAGACCCATCAGCATCAAGAGGCCATGGAAAAAGTCGGCTCTCGCTACAGCCGTAATCCCTCCAATAACTGTATAAAAAAGGATGATGATTAATCCTATGATTATTCCCGTAACATAATCGATGCCGAGAAATGCCTTGAAGGCTTTTCCCGATGCCATAAGCTGCGCAGCTACATAACTGGTGACCATGGGTAAAAGGATAATGGCAGAAATGACGCGCATAATGTGACGGGTGTCATTGAATCTGTCCTCGAGAAAATCCGGGACGGTAATGGAATTGTATTTATCCGTATAAACTTTGAACCGCCGAGCCATAAAAATCCAGGCAAAAGCGACACCCAGGACTTCGCCGACCACTACCCAGAACGCATGAACACCAAAGACATAGCCCATTCCTGTAAGTCCAAGGAGGAGCCAGCTGCTTTCACCGGTGGCATTGGTGCTGAAACTCACGATCCAGTATCGCAGCTTCTTTCCGGCTGCATAATAGCCATCAACAGAATCGCTTTCTTTCCGGCTGAATATACCGATGAAGACTAAAACAAGGAAATAGAGCACAATCGCTAAAATCAATACAAATTGTGTCATGATCTCTGTACTCCTCTCCGGAAGTTTATCCCTCTGTCAAAATACTTATTATCAGGCAAGGGATGTTCTCCCCGATGTCTTTATTGTCTAGAAAGGTTCTCTGCCCATGCTCTAAATATTATGTATATACTCGTGGAAAATCAAGGTGAAGGCGACCATATCAACTAATCCTCTCTCTTTAGGTCTTTGACAGCTCTTCGAGTCGTGTTTTATACTTCCTTACGATCCTTACGATGGAAGGAGGGGAATATCGACTCAAAGAGACTCGCTCGGCCACCACAGCCGAAAAGCAAATTCTTATTCATCTTTCTTCTATTGGCGAGTGGTATCTTATTCCTGTTTCGATATGTTCCATTAATTTTTTGATTCCCATATTCTGGTTGTCATCGAGTAAAAAAGAGAGGTACAATAACGCAGATATTAAACATGTATTGAGCCCCCGCAGTAATCGTGTATTTGCCTTAAACCTGATATATTGTCCCACTTCCAAGCGTTATTAAAATATAAGGATGATCGATGAGATTTGTCAAAGAACCTACCTACAAAAAATATATAACCAAAGAATTGAAACGATTCGATGATCGCAACACGGCACTTAGCCGCGGTGCGGTCGAGGGAAATAAATATACCAAAATGCACCAAAACTGCCTTAAAAACCTGCAGTCGGTTAAGCCCGGCAAAACCATTATAGACCATGCGACCTGGGTTGCAGGCGCAACCGTTGACTATGTAGTGCGGGCAAATCTATTGGGCAGAGAAACTAAACCGATTTATAATAACGAGTACCGGCTAAAAAACCCTAATCCTGATGAGTTGGCCAAATTAATAAAAGAAAAAGCCCATTGGATGGGTGCCGATGATGTAGGAATTGCCAAAATCAACCCTGCCTATATCTACACCCACTGGGGCAACCAAAACGTGAACTACTCCCACGCCGCTGAGGTGGGAGACCCCATAGAGATTCCCGCAGAGTGTGATACCGTTATCATGATGGTCCATGAAATGAGTTATGGTGTGATTCAAAGATCACCCGGCATTGAATATGACACCGATATTGAGTATTCGAAAGGCGCCTGGTGTGCCAGTTCTTTAGCCACATTTATTACCGAACTCGGGTACCGTGCCATACCCTCTGTCAATGAACTGGGGATCAATATTGCCATGGCAGTTGATGCCGGACTCGGGGAACTCGGACGAAACGGACAATTGATCACCCGGGATTACGGGCCGCGGGTTCGGCTGAGTAAAGTTTTTACCAATCTTCCCCTGGTCCCCGATAAACCGATCGATATCGGGGTTCAAAAATTCTGCGAAGCGTGTGCCTTGTGCGCCAGGCACTGTCCCAGCAACTCGATCCCGAATGGAGAAAGAACCGATGAAGCCTGGAACGAACAAAATGTGCCCGGTATGCTGAAATGGCCCGCCAGGGCAATGAAATGCCTGGACTGGTGGGTGAAAAACGGCAACCATTGCTCGATCTGCATCCGGATTTGTCCGTGGAACAAGCCCAATGACCGGCTGCATAAATTTGTCAGATTATTTGCCGAGTACAATATTCTCCCCAAGCTGGTGATTTACTTTGATCAACTGCTGGGATACGGTAAACAGGTGAAGCAAATCCACTATGCTCAAAACCCGGAAGTGGAATTAATTTCACCCGAAGAGTGATCTCATCTGTCCAATGATTAATGATATGTGATAATAAAATAATATTATTTTTTCAAACAATATACCAATGGAAAAAGTGAACTCAATTTGATCGCAATCATCTGAAATCTGTTAGCGATAAAAAATCTAACTTGGCTTGCCTTATTATTCTTCCGATTTTTGAATGGGAATAACAGATCTCATCTGCATGGAATTTCAGAGGAAATTCTCTGTTTTAAGATATTGAGAAATTATATTTCGCATAAAGATCATTTTATACGAAATATTATTTCGTATAATAAAAGCATGAAAAAATATTTTTTTACAGAGCAAATAAGCAAAAAATTTAAAGCAATTGACGATTTGCCAGCGTGGTTGTCTAATTATCCCGATTTCAAGGACCAAATCAAACTCCTCCGAAAAACACTTGGAATGACTCAAGAACAACTTGGAAAGATGGTCAACAGATCTCTAAGGTCTATTCAGCAAATTGAAGGCGGGGAAGCAAGGCCAAAGATTTCCACTCTATACAAAATAGCCAAAGCATTAAATACAGAATTGAAAATAACGCTGGTTCCACGTCAAAATATCATTGAATTTCTCGACGAAAAAGCAAGCAAAAAAGCTGAACAACTAGTAAAGCTTACCGAGACAAGCTCTGCGCTCGAAATTCAATCCCCTTCAAAAGAAGAAAGCAAAGCACAAGTTAAAAGGCTGAAAAATGAGATTTTAGAAAAAAGAAGAGATAGTTTATGGAATCAAAATCGGACAAAAAAATAAATCAGGAACTTCCTCCTGGTGCAACACCTTTGACTCCTGAAGATTTGGAGGGATTACTTCCAAAATATATTACTACCAGAGAAGAACTAAACGATGCAGAGTTTAAAAATATTTCTGAAGCTTCAAAAAAATATTTCTTATCAAGAAAAAAAATGAATTTACCACTGGCAACCTTTATAAGATACACAAAGAGATGTTTGGAAGTGGGCCGGCAAAAAAAGGAAAACAGAAAAAAATATTGGAGTTGACAAAACTCAGATCGATGTGGAGCTGAAAAAATTATTAGACGATTTAAAATGTTGGCTGGAACAAAGTATGAATTCTCTGGAAATTTCTGCACGACTTCATCACAGGCTTGTGTATATCCACCCTTTTAATAACGGTAATGGCAGATGGGCAAGATTTATTATGAATCTCTTTCTTAAAGATTATTTGAATTCTTATCTTGAATTTCCAGAGGATGAGCTCCTCTTAACTACTGAAATTAGAAAAACTTATATCAAAGCTCTTCAAAGAGCCGATAATTGGGATTATCAGCTTCTGATTGACTTTCAAAAGAAATATATTTCAAATTTTTCCATTTGAATCTTCATCAGGAATTAAGAATAGACTTTTTCTTTAGATAAAATAGATAAGAGTGTAGAAAAGAGACCAAAAAAGTGGTAAATTTGTAAGTTGATTATTGCTGATATGAGCCAGGTGGGCGGTTAGCTCAGTTGGGATAGCGCGGCGTTCGCAACGCGTTAAGGAAGCTTTTGAAGATAGGATTAAAATGGAGAGAAAACCTCGCCTTCACTTCTAAGATTAGGAGAAATAATATGGATTTTAAGAGTCTTTCCTTCCCTGATGCACCCGTGATAAAGATCCAACCTCCGGGTCCTCGATCAAAGGAGTACCTCAGTTTTCAGTCAGCTCATGAGAGTTCTGCTGTTTCATATCCCCGAGGAATGCCCATGGCTTTGAGCAGTGCTCGAGGGGCTACTGTAGAGGACGTCGATGGAAACGTCTACATTGACTTTTTCGGAGGGGCCGGAGTGATGAATGTCGGGCATGCCAACCCAAAGGTGTTAGAGGATGTTTCCAAGCAGCTCTCAAACCTGACTCATTCCCTGGACTTTCCGAACGAACCACGGAAAGCACTCATAGATACCTTGTTTTCGCTCTTTCCTGATCCGTTAAAAAGAGTTTTATTCGGAGGCCCGACTGGGTCTGACGCAGTTGAAGCGGCTGTGAAGCTTGCCAAGTATAATACGCACCGTCATCCTCTGATATCTTTCGAAGGAGCCTACCACGGAATGAGTTCAGGCGCTCTTTCTCTTTCAAGCGGCTTGAGCTTCAAAGAAGATTTTCTTCCGCTCATTCCCGAAGTTCATTTTGCACCATATGCTTACTGCTACCGCTGCGCATTCGGAAAGACATCTGAATCGTGTGACCTTGAATGTGTGAAATACATAGAGCACATTCTTGAGGACCCCCATTCAGGAGTGGGGAAACCGGCGGCTATCATCGTTGAGGCCATTCAAGGTGAAGGAGGTTCCATTATTCCTCCAGAGAAGTTTCTCACCGGGATTCGCAAGGCCTGCGACAAAAACAATGTCATTATGATTGTTGACGAAATCCAGGCGGGTCTGGGTCGAACAGGAAAGATGTTTGCCTTTGAGCACAGCGGAATAGTGCCTGACATAATCACTTTGAGTAAGGGATTGGGAGGCTTGGGCTTTCCTATTTCATGTATTGCCTACAAAGAAAAACTGGATACATTGCCTCCAGGCAAACATATCGGTACATTTCGGGGAAATGTCATTGCTTACACAGCCGGAGCAGCGGCACTCCGTTTCATGATTGAAAATAATCTTGCAGAACACTCCTTCAACCTTGGCGAGAAGATGCTCTCCTGGCTTAAAGATATTGAGAAAGATTCGTCAATTGTAGGAGAAGCTCGAGGAAGGGGGCTTATGCTCGGCATAGAGCTCGTCAAAGATAAAGCATCAAAGGAGCCAGCTCCTGACCTTGCTCAAAAAGTGAGGACTATCTGTCACCAGCATGGGCTCCTCGTTGAGATAGGTGGCCATTATTCAAACGTTGTCAGATTCCTTCCTCCTCTTGTTCTGACAGAAGAACTGGCAAAAAAGGGAATAGAAATATTTGCAGATTCAATCAGAGAGGTGGATGAAGAGCAGTAAAGGCGGCCTTTAAAAAAATCCTCATGTCGTTCCACCCTGAGATATAGGATTAAGCCATGGTCAAAGCTTCCCGCGAATTTCAGGTTTTTGCCAAACCGATTGGTTCCATCTGCAACCTGGACTGCCACTACTGTTACTACTTGAAGAAGGAACACCTCTATCCAAAGGGCGAGTCTTTTCGCATGTCCGATGAAATCCTGGAAGAGTACATTGTCCAGCACATCGATGCTTCCCCGGATCCAGAGATCAGGTTTTCCTGGCATGGCGGGGAGCCGACCGTCCTGGGGCTGGACTACTTTCGCAAGATTGTAGCCCTACAGAACAAGCATCAGCCTTCTAACCAACGAATTGCCAACGGCATGCAAACAAACGGAATCCTCCTCGATGAGGACTGGTGCAGCTTTCTGGCGGCAGAGGGCTTTGCTGTTGGGCTAAGCCTGGACGGTCCTCAGGAAATGCATGACCGATACCGCGTCACCAAGGACAAAAAAACCACCCACGAGCAGACGATGCGGGGGTATAAACTCTTGCAGCAGCACAAAGTTTATACCGATATCCTGTGTGTGGTGAATGCGCAGAATGTCCAGCACCCCACTGAAGTCTACAGATTCTTCAAGCAGATCAATGCCCAATACATAAGCTTTCTGCCTCTGGTCGAGCCGCAGGCGGACGCCGAAGGCGGCGTCAGCCACATCACCGCGCCGGCTGAAGCTTGGGGAATATTTCTCTGTACCATATTCGACGAGTGGAAAGACCAGGATATCGGGCAGATTAAAGTACAGATATTCGAAGAGGCTGCCAGAACAGCTTTCAATCAAGAGCATTCGCTGTGTATTTTCCGTCCGACCTGCGGTGATATTCCCGTCATCGAACACAACGGAGATTTCTATTCATGTGACCACTTCGTCGATGCTGAACACTGCCTTGGGAATATTCAGGAGACTCCTCTGGTCGAGCTGCTCGAGAGTCCGGCACAGAGAGCATTCGGGAACGCCAAAATGGAGACTTTACCCCGCTATTGCCAGGAATGTGAGGTCAGGGCTATGTGCCATGGGGAATGCCCGAAGAACCGCTTCCTCCAGACACCGGATGGAGAAGCGGGATTGAATTACCTGTGTGAGGGCTACAAACGCTTTTTTGCACATTGTCAGCCATTCGTTTCAGAGGTGGCTGCCCAATGGCCCCGACAAAACCTGGACCGGCAAATGCCGCCAGAGCGGGCTGCAGATGCCCGGACAAGTCTCAAACCGGGTCGGAATGATCCCTGTCCGTGCGGCAGCGGCTTGAAGTACAAGAAATGCTGTCTGGGCAAATGACCCATTGAACCCGTCATTCCCAGAACAAATCGTCAAGGTGCAGACTGGACGTCAGGTTTTTAGCTTCTGTTTAAAAAACGCAATGGTCCGTTCCCAGGCAAGCTTGGCCGCTTCCTCATGATATCGGGAACTTGTGTCGTTAAAAAAAGCATGCCCCGCACCCTCATATATGAATATCTTGTAATCTACGGATGCCTTCTTTAGAGCTGCTTCGAATTCCGGAATGCCCTTATTAATTCGCTCGTCAAGACCAGCATAATGTAGAAGTAAAGATGCTTTAATCTTGGGGACATCTTCAGACGCAGGTTGTCTGCCATAGAAAGGAACCGCTGCTTTTAAATCCGGAGAGTTGACGGCAACCTGGTTTGTTACTCCTCCCCCCCAGCAGAAGCCTGTGCATCCCACTTTTCCCGTCGACTGAGGATGAGTCTTTAAGTACTTTACCGCAGCAAGATAATTTTTTAGGTTCGATTCTCTATCAAGCTTTCGCATCAGCGCCCGAGCCTCATTGGTATCTTCTGGGGTTCCCCCTAACGGTGATAAGGCGTTTGGGGCAATAACTAAGAAACCCTCCAACGCGACGCGCCTGGCAACATCTTCGGTGTGGGGATTAAGACCTCTGTTTTCGTGGATCACGATCACACCAGGTAGTTTTTTATCTCCTTTGGGCCTGGCAAAATGTGCAAGAACATCGCCTGTTTCACCGGGATATTTAATATTTTCCACATATAGGCGGGAATCATCCTTTGGAACGACTTGAGCCTGGGCATATTTATTTTCTATTAGAGGCAGAAGAGCGATAGCTGCAGCAGTGCCGCCAGCAAGAAAGGCTAATTTCTTGATGAATTCACGACGATCCAGCAATCCATTGCTGTAATCATCGTGTAAGTCAATAATTTTTTGATCCATAATCCTCCCTCCTTTATAACGATAAAATTACTCCTGGACCGCGCTATTACTCGAAGCCAGTTGGACAACTGCCCAAATTTTTAAAGGTTGTCGCTTTTGAGGGCTTCTACCGCCCCCGGACATTCCTCTGCCTCCGGTTCTCCCACTCATTCCGCCCGACGGGCCACCTCCTCCCCTTCCTCCGCTCATTTGCCCTCTCATATCTGACTTTTCCATCTTAGACATTTCAAGTCCAATACCAACCGAGCTGCCTGCTTCTGCTCCGATAGCATAAGGGTATTGTTCGCTCTGAATAAGGGGGACTTTGAGTTCATAGACAAACATCCCGCTTGAAAACTCGACAATAATATCGATTCCTTTTGCTTCTGCAATCGGCATTTTTTTTAGCTCATCCTTTCCCGGCCCGAGGATTTCCAATTCAATCATTGGTCTCCTGGGGGCCTGGCTGGATCTTTCCAGATTCTGTTCATCTCTTCTCATACCCATTCCACTTGCTTGCATTCCTAAGGGATATTTAATGCCAAAAGTTTTTTCTTTGCCGCCATCCGGATCAAACCACAGTGTAAATCCCTTCCTCATCATTTGAGTTCGCATAAACTGGTCTTCAGCAATCATGCAAATGTAGAAAAAATTATCATCATTGAGCAAGCCGACGGAAACGTTATCTTCTTCAAAAAACAACATGGTTCCGAGCCAGTCCGCATTTTTACCATCGACAGTAATCTCCCGGTCCCGCCAATTGCTGTTTAACTCGAGTTTGCTATTGCCACATCCTACCAACAGGAATAAAAAAAGGATCAGGATGGAAGACATAGCTGGCTTTCTGCCAGAAAAAACTCTTTTGGATTCTTTTGATTGCACTCTCATATTATTCCCCACGCTAAAGATTCCAATTTTTATATTTTCTGCTTTGTATTATTTAGACAACATGATTCCTAAAAGATTTAACTTTAATTTTATTAGAAAGCACATCCGAATTATTTCCTTGTTAACATTACTTCCAGTATTAGCAATGATTTTCCAAATACCCCTCTATAGCATATCAACCGCAAAATCAAATATCAAACATTAATAAAACTAATACAAACGCAATTATTCCAGTGTCATCGCGAGGAGCGAAGAAGATTCCTTCGCTTGCCATTGCGAGCCCTGAAAGGGCGTGGCAATCTCTAAAAAAAAGGTTGAGATTGCCACGTCGCTATACTCCTCGCAATGACATTGTAAAAATATATATTGCGTTTATATTATTTCAATCCATGGTAAGCATCTCCATTGTCGTTATTAAAAAAGGTTTTTATAGATACTCCTTTTAAAAATAACTTGACAGCATGTATTACTTTATGTATATTTCTGATGTATATTAAATGTATATATATTAGGTGTACATTAGAGGTGTAGCATGAGCGCGGTAAGGAAAAATATTAATTTCCCCGAGGATCTATTAAGGGAAGTAAATAGCCTAACTAAGAAATCAAAAACTGATTTTAGTAAATTTGTACGAGAAGCCACAAAAGAATATGTTAATAATCTAAAAAAAGAACAACTTCAAAAGGAACTTGAAGAAGGATATAAGGCAAAAGCTAAATTAAATCTCAAAATATCTGAAGATTTCAAGTACGTAGACGGAGAAAATATTTAAAATGATAGAAGAATTAAAACGAAGAGATGTAGTTTTAGTTAATTTAAATCCCGCAAAGGGAGCTGAAAAGAAAAAAATAAGACCATGCTTGATTATTCAAAATAATACAGGAAATAGGTTTTCTCCTTTAACAATTATTGCTGTGATAACCAGTCAAAAAGAAATTGATAAAAAATATCCAACAGATGTTTGGGTTGATAAGGGGGAGGGAGGATTAGATTATCCAAGTGTTATTCAATGTGATCAAATAAGAACAATTGATAAAAATAGAATAATTGATAAATTCGGGTATTTAGATACTTCTAGAATGCAAGAAGTAAATAGGGCTCTGAAAATAAGCTTGGATTTGCCTTAGCACATTGCAAATGAACGGTAACAGATTGAGTAGAGAAGAAAAAAAAGATAAAAATTAATTATATAGAAAGATGTCCTTATTCAATCATTTCTTCTAATTGAAGATAATTTATGACAGACCCTAGGACATCCTTAACGGCAAGAGAGATGATATAATGACCCGGATCAACGTACATTTCAGCGGAGTATGGGTAACTTCTATTAACGGCAATCTCATAGTCTTCAACGGGAATTTTTATTTCTTGAGTCAATTCATGACAAGGAGATATACGGCCTTCTGAATCCATTAGAGCAATGTATATCTTAATTTGTCCGATATAATCATCTTCTCGAGGATATAATGTTAAGTTTTTTAGGGGTACAAGGACCTTTAAAGTCAGACGAAGCTTATTCGATCCGGGCATTGGTTCCACAGGCATGATTTGGACCATAACATTCATTGGATTGTACTGGCGCTTGAGGTGCAGCCGCGAAAAAACACTCTCTTTAACTTTCTCCTCTTGAGAAATTCGCACATATCCCCGCCGAACACGAACCTTATATTTTTCCTTAATTCCAGCTAATTTAACCTTAATTGAATGGTATTTATTATCCTCACCTTGAGGAGATTTATATCCAAGGGAATAGTAAAACTGAAGGTCGTTCTCTATTTTCTCAAGCCCTGATTCGATATCATTGGTATTGAGGATGGCTAAGCCCCCTGTTTCGCGGGCCATAAGTTTAAGAGCATCATTCTTTACTCTTGATCCAGGCCTCATCATGCCAGAGCCTCGAGAATAAGTATCCCATCCTGCTCCTTTATCTGCTGAGAGGATCATGCTATCTAACCCCTGGGCATTGATGGGGTAAAGGACGATCTCATTAGCATTACATCTTGCTGTCAATTCCTTGAATAATCTAGTTGCATCATAGTTCATCGCTTCGGACCTTGCATTTCCTCTGGGGAAAGCTTGATCAAGAAAGCCAAAAACTTCCTCGCCTGGATTTATAGGCAATCCATCACTGATATAAATCATTATTTTTTTTCCCTCGATTCCCACTAAATAATCTATAAAAGCATTCATTGATTTCAGGGAGTATAAAAGGTCATTTTGTTCATCTTCAACATAATTTCTGGCATAGCCCAATGCTCTATCATAACTATCAAATCTGTTAATCCCCGTAGTTTCTGTAACCATTCTGTTTAGCTCTTTTCTCATATCTTCTTTGGTCCTTATTCGTAAAAGGGATTGGCCAGAGAGCCCTTTTATCTGATTTATAGCCTGGATAAGTTGCCATTCGTTCGAGGTGAATTCCTGTACAATTTCGAGTTTTTGATCAAGACAAACGACCATTCCCTGGTTATTATTATCAGTTGAAAAGTTATTTCGAATAAATGGTTCTAATTTTTTTAAACTCCAATTTCTGTTTAAAGGATGGAGATGCCAGTTATCGAAATAAATAATAATTTTATTCGCGAACTGTGGAGATTTTTTGGGTAAAGGCTCAGCGAGTACAAAAAGTTTTTTCTTCTCTTTATCAAGCGCAGATAGATAAACGTCCATTCCCTTGACCTCATAAAAATTAGTCAGCTTCTGGAGTAAACTATCTTCATAGATTTCAAAATTTTCCGGCTTAAGACCTGTAATTCTCTTGCCTGCTTTATCAGTCACAATAACATCAACATTAGTAACAATAACCTCAACCTCATAGGCAGGCCTTGGTATTTCTTCTTTTTTTTGTTGCTGGATATTCTTCTTTGCTTCCTGGGATAAAGTATACGGACCCAGGAAAAGGAGGATTAAACTGCTAATGACAGCGTACAAGATTAATTTTTTAATTGTCATTTTTCTAAATTTTATAAAAATTCAAAAATAAAAGATAGAGCCGGTTGAGGTCGCATAGCTTGTTCCGAACCCTGTGGGGAATCTTCTTCGCTCCTCTCCATGATAATTTCAATAATGTATCTTGACGATAATGCCTTTTTAGGAAATAATCATTGATTATTTCCTAAAAAGCAATTTCACTGATATTTTTATTTTACCACAATTCAAAGATCAAGATAAAAAAAAGAGGCTGGCACTTATTTCAAGCGCCAGCCTCTTTGTGCTTTAACTGCAGATCAGAATCTGATTCTGGCTCCGATGTACAATCTCAAAGGCATAAGGATTTCTGTTATCTCTTGATAATCCCATTTTGGATCATTACGTGTATACTGAAGATCAATAGGTGCCTGTCTATTGGTGACATTGTAAATATCGAGGAACAAATCAAGAACAGCAACATCTTGTAACTTTATTCCGTAGTTGAACTTTAAATCAAGTTGATAATAATTTTGAGTTTGCTCTTGTCCGGTCTTTACGTAATCACCACCACCCAACGGCCAATTGTAATAAATGTCGTAAGCATCTGGCAAAAAGTTATAGCTCTCAGTGTATATCATTCCTGAATTCCAGTAGAAAAGGGCGCCGATATCCAAGCCAAAAGGAGTTCTATAGGTACCGAAGATCTTAATCTTATGAGGAATGGTTCCAGGAGTAGGTCCCCACATGTAATCGTTTCTTGGATCAAGAGTAATGAAATCGCCCTGAAGGTCTGCGTTTCCATCAGACTGGCTGTTTCCAAGAGCACGCTTGAATGAATACTGGGCAACTACGAAAGAGCCTGTGACGAATCGCTTTGAGACTTCAAAGTCAAGGCCATAGATATCTCTTTTACCTCCGACGAGGTTAGAGAGGAAATAGTTGATGTTAGCAGGAGGACCCTCTGCAGGATAACCAAAATCCTCAAAAGTGAGAGCGAGATTTTCATAGCCGGCTGGAATATTTTCAACATAGGTAAAAAGATCATAATCTTCAATGATGTTGCGGTCTCCGCGGTAATAGCCCTGACTCCTAAAGACCAGCCCATCGCCTAAATCAATCTCATGGGTTAAGGAAAATTCCCTGGAACGACTATCCTTTGTACTTGGAGTCCAGACAGCATCTCTCTGTTTGTCTCCTCCCCGGATGCGAAAAGTGTACCAGTCGTTATTAAGCCAGACCTGCTCTTCCCGAACTCGTCCAGAAAGGTTTCCAGCAAAGTGGATCATACCAAAAGGCGTAGGATCAGAGAATTGTCCGTAGAAGGCCGTTAACTTGTGGGTCCCTCTTCCGCCTATATTCCAGACCAATCCTATTCTGGGCAGAAATACGGTATTCAAATGAAGAATAGTCTCACCCTTTGAGTCTTTGGTATGGTGATTTTCGATTCGGAGTCCTGCATTGAGAGTGAAATATTCGTTGATTTTCCAGTCATCCATGAGGTATCCATACCAGCGCTGGGCTCGGACCTTATTAGGACCTGTTGCAGCCTGATAAGTTCTCAAGAAGTTCACCCCGTTGTCGCCCATTTCAGCCATGGTTGCTGCTCTCAACTCATCGGAACTCACAACTTCATTCCCATCTGTATCAAGGGCGTCAGCGGTGGCATCCCAGTGAGCGTTAATCCAAGGAAGGAGCCGTTCATCGAATTCGCTAGCAGGCATAATACCTGCATCATAAAGCTCTCCAAGAGTATATCCCGATAGATTAGGATCTAAGGAAGAGCGCCTTTCTCCTAAGGGGTAAAAAACGTCGTCCATATCATTCTCATTGGAGTACATTACACCAGCCTTGATCCGCATGTTGCCTAAGAAAAATTCAGAATTTAAACTGACCTGATCCCTCGTGTTTTTATTATCAGCACCTGAAGAGTAGCTTCCAAACTGGTAGTTCTCAATAGAGGGGTATGTTCCAGCCAAGAAATAAAGCCTGTCTTCAACGCCTGCCTCTGGATAGCGGGGTGCAATCTCCTGTCCCCACCAGTAATGCCCGTAGCGAACATCTACAATGAGGTTATCTCCAAAGACCCTCTGATAATAGCCACTGTAAGTACCCATATTGTAGTCGTTTAAGGGCTGACGGGTTTTGATTATGGTTTTATCACGGGATCCCTCTACAGTATAGTCATCCAAGAAATACACAAAAGTAAATGAATCATTAGGAGTCAACTTGAATGAGAGCTTGCCAAAAAGCCCTTTTCTGCTCTGTTTATAGTTCACTTCCTCTCGGCTCGAAGAAGCAGATTCTGAAAGTTGGAAGTCTTTTGAATTGTTTCTGTACTGACCTGAAAGAAAAAACCAGATTTTATCCTGCAGCACTGGTCCACCAAAAGTCGCAGCAGTATCATATTTGTTGTCTCTGAATCCCTCGAGCTTTGTGGGATCACGCGCGTCATCATGTGCACTCCCGCCGAAGTTCGTGAATAAACCTTCGGGCTGGAAATAAAAGTTTACGGAACCTGAAAATCTGTTTCCTCCTGACTTGGTCACGATGTTTCCGACAACACCTTTACCTCCTCCGTATTCAGCCGGAACACCAGAAGTCATAAGTTCCTGCTCTTGAATGACCTCGTTGTTAAAGGTCATCAGGGCTGTTTGAGATGATAATCCGGTGATGTTCACTCCGTCCAGGAAAAACATATTATCACGGGAGCCACGTTTGCCGCCTCCTCTTGTGTTTATCGCTCCTTGGCTTCCTCGGTCATAATAGTTTAAACCGCCTTTACCAGCTGGATCCTGAGATGTATCTCTGCCCCCAGAGTTGGGAACCATGTTGACACCAGCAGCTAACTGCAGATATCCGACGAAATCTCGAGCTATAGGCAGCGATTCGACAGTCTCATGGGTAATATATTCAGCTATGACAGATCTTGTTGTATCAACCGCAGGAGAGACAGCAATAACAGTAATGGCCTCCTCAACTACTGCAGGATTCAACTCGACCTGAAGAACGGTCTGTCTATTTAGAGAGATAAAAATTTCTGTTGAAGTTTTTTCTGGGAATCCTTCAATGCTTGATTTAAGTTCATAAGTTCCAGGAGTCAGATTAACAAACAAAACTCCTCCATCCACGCCTGAGATTAAGCTTTTTGATCCCATCATGACAGGGCTTGAGAGAGTTAAGGAAACACCGGGTAGAGCATTACCTTCATCGTCAACAACTGTGACTTTGAGAGTTCCCCTTTCGGCGGAGTATGTAGCTGAGGTGATCATCAGGATGGATAACAAAATCAACAAAGTTTTGAAGCTTTTTTTCATACTATTTTTTTCTCCTTTCCCAATTTCTGGGAAAATTTTTGGCTCTGTCCTCTAACTCAATATCTAGAGCCGAGCCAAATTAACCATTGCCCTGGAATTAAAACTTCATAATGAAGTTATTAATCCCATACTTTTAACCATCTTGTTTGAATTGTCTGTTCGATTCTCACCTCCTTTTACTAAGCATCTCAGCCAAAACAATAAGAGGCTGCCTGAGACTCACAGAAACATCAGCCTCAAACAGCCTCTTTTATTTAAGTGAGCCGTTATGCTGCAAATTTATGCTTTACTCTAAATCTTTTTCTATTCTGTCATTTATATAGTGCAAAAAACATGCCAATTATAATATAAATCTTTATCTTATTAATTAGATTGAAGTTATATAAATTGTAGGGCCTAATTAATGTAATAAAATTCATTTTATTGGATATAAATATTCAAAAAATTGAATTTCTTGCTCTATCCTTCTATTTTATATTCTCTAACATTTTTTTAGCTAAGGCTGCTTTTTCAGATTCAGGCGCCAATTCAATAACTTTTTTTAAATTCTTTTTTGCTTCCTCCAAGTCACCTTTGTTAAGATATACCAAAGCTAATTGATAATAACCGTTAACATACCTCGGATCCACAGCTAAACATTTCTGGAGATAATCAATAGCCATATCTATCTTACGATTTTTAAACAAGAGTATCCCGATATTATAGAACATGCTAGGATCTTCCAGACTTTTTTCGTCGAGCTGCTCGAAATACTTCATGCCTTCTTCAAGATCGCCTTTTTCAAAATAGATAGCACTAAGATTAATGAGTGTATCCTGTGATTGAGGCTCTTTTTCGAGCATTAGCTTAAAGGCCTCAATAGCATTTTCTATATCATTTAGCCTGTAATAACAAAGCCCGATCTTATCATAAACCTGGTAAAGGTCTTGATTCTCGGTCAAAACCCTTTGATATTCCTTTAAAGCTTCATCGTATTTCTTCTGCTGGTATAAGGCATCTCCTGTGATCAAAGGGGATTTAGGAATAAAGGTAAGTTTAACATCAATAGGGGGGTTCTTTTTTATTGCAGAGAAGGTAATATTAAAGTTTTGAGGCTCGTATCCTTCAGCCATAAAACCTATAGTCCATGCGCCGGAACGCATACTAGCCTTCCTCCATCTTCCTTTCTTATCAGTTATTAACTCATATTTTGTTCCGTCTTCAGAAAATATTAAAATCACCTTTGCCCCTTTAATGGGCTTGCCATCCTCTGATTTTACTGTGCCGCTTGCCATTGCAAAAACCTGAGAATAGAGAAAGGTACTATTAATCATTAGTATTGCTAAGATAAACATTATCGTTACATTGATTAAGGCCAATGGTTTTTTCATTACTCCTCCGCTTATGTGAAATTCGCAAGAACTCTTATCTGACTAACCTGGATTATTCACGAGTCGATGTTGCCAGATTGCCACGCTCCGCTCGCAACGACGATGTTATTTAAAATATATGTCGTCGGATGCAAGGCGTCAGCCCGTGAAGCTGTGGTCCTCCACCGAAAAAAAGTATCGGCATTTTTTATGAATAATTCAGACTAATTATAACAATAAGAAAAACCAATATCAAAATAAGAATATCTATCCGGAGAATAGAGATGTTTTCTTGTGTAGGGCTTGACTTGATGAAATTTTTAGAGATATAAATTTTAAAAGCTAAAAAATCATGACTCACAAAGAACCTAAAAGAAAGAAATTAATATCACATTGGCTCTTTTTGAAAACGAATATTGTATTTTTTTATCTTTTCGTGCAGCGTGGTGTATTTTAAGCTCAGGGATTTTGCTGCACTTTTCAGATTTCCATTTACTTGAGATAACGTTCTGATCAATATAGCTCTCTCCACCATGTTCATCAGTTCCTTCAAAGGAACTCTTTGCGTCTCACTAAAATAGTTTATGAAGAGCTTAAAGCTTTTCATTACGGGTTCTCCCCTTTCCCTTTCACCCAGAAAATCTAAGCTTAACTTATCACCATTTTCAAGTTCAAATATTGCTTCAGCGTCGCACCTCTGGTATAACAAATTGTATTGCTCAGCAATTAATTTTTCTCTAGCCATTGTCACGTCCATCCTTTTTCAGAAAATTTTATTTTCTTTTTAACCTCTTCAGCCAACATTGGGAGTCCATCTTGAATTTTAAGCTTTTCTATTTCTCCATATCCTAAGGACTCACAATATTTGATGAAAGAATGCCAGACCGGGTGGATTCGAACCAAGCGCCCTTGTCGGAAATTATCAAGATCAATTTTAATTTCATGATGCATGGTGTTGTGCTCCTTTTTTTCTAATCTATCTTTTTACGCCCTTCATATATATATACGTAATTGAATCACAAATTGATGCATTCTTATTGAAATTCCTCGGATGAGCCCGATTGCTTTCACTTAAGTCTCCTTCGCTCTGTTACATGAAGTAATCTAATGTTATATTTAGCAAAATTCACACCAAACTGAATTAAACTTAATTAGGGGAAAGAAAAGAGTTGAGGGAGACAATCCTGTCATATATTTATGACACATGACTTATAATAAATGAAAGGGAGTACATCGAGAGATGGATATCGCAATTACTTCGGTGGCCCGGATTTCGACCTGAAACAAGCAAACAGGACGTTTTTTGTGAAGCTGTTTCTCCTGCGCCCTCTAAGAATTCTGAAATATTCTCGTGATCCTTAACAAGCCTAATCAACGGATCCCAAAAGCCAAAATTATAAAACGTCTGTTTCTTTCTTCTTACACAAAGAAAGGAGATCATCTATGTGGGCAGTAGCTAGACAGATGGAAGTATCACAGGCACCATAATATATTTTCACCTCTTTATTCTTTTCCAAGATTGCACCAGTCGTAAAAACAACATTTGGAACATCACCCACGCGCTCATAGTATTCAGTAGGTGATAAAATTGGCTCTCTTGAGCGGCCAATAAGTACAGCTGGATCCTTAAGATCAAAGAGGGCAACACCCAGTCTGTAAATTGGACCAGCAGATGTTCTTTTCACACCATGGTATATAAGAAGCCATCCTTTCTTTGTTCGGATAGGCGGAGCGCCGGGGCCAATTCTGTCTGCATCCCAGTAGCCTGGCCGAGTCTCAAAGACCACCTTTGAATCTCCCCAATGAATGAGGTCATGGGAGTAAGATATCCAGGTGGCTATGCCAGCTGCCATAGGTCTGTCATAACGGACATATCTTTTGTTAAATTTTTTGGGAAAGATAACAGCGTTTTTATTCACCGGTTCAGAGATAAGTGCAATCCGCTCAAAACTTTCAAAGTCTTTTGTCTTAGCCAGAGCAAGGCGAGAAGAATAGTGGGAATATGCAGTGTATATGATGTAGAAGGTATCATCTACCTTAGTAATTCTTGGATCCTCCAAACCTCTCTTCTCATATGTCTTGAAGGGTTCCTGATTCGATGGAGCAAGGGCAGGCTTTTTATCTATTTCAAATTTCTTGCCGTCTCTGCTCCGTGCAATCCAGAGGGAAGACTTGCCCTCAACACCCTCAACCCTAACAAGAAGGATATATTCATTCTTATAGACCGTGGCTGCAGCATTAAATACTGTATTACAGGGAACAGGGATGTCACTGCTCGTGATGATAGGATTTTCTATATATCTTTCGACAATCTCCTTTCCCTTTTTTCTGCCTTTTCTCATCTCGCCTCCTGAATCTTTCTCAATTACAAATTCCTCTAGATGAAAGTCGATTTTTTAAAATCTTATTATAGACGTCCATATGTCTGGATGCAATAATCTGCCAAGAAACACGCTTCTTGACATGTCTTCTGGCATTATCTGAAAACTCTTTTGCCAGATTCTTATCGGTCAAAATAGTAATTATTGCCTCTGCCAGTTCAGAGTTTGTCCGAGCCACAAGCCCACTTCTGGTTTTTTGTACTAAATCAGCCATGGCCTGCACATCGGAAGAAACAACTATTGGTTTTGCGAAGGCAAGACAATGAGCCATAATCCCGCTTTGGGCACCTTTTAGATATGGAAGGACAGCAACATCCGCCGATGAAAGAATGAGATCAAATTTCTGCTTGGAAAATGGTCCAAGTAAGACTTTTATCTTATTTTTTGTACTTGAGTTAGCCACAAACTCAAGAAATTCATCCTTATAGGCAATATCTTCTGGTCTCCTCGCTCCAGAGGCTACAAGAAGAAAGGCGTCGTCGACTGCCTCTGTAACCTTTGGGAAAATCTTGACCACCTGCTCAAAATTTTTACTCCTTCTAAAATAACCCGCAAGAAGAACTACCTTTTTGTTTTCAAGACCCAATTTTTCTTTCGCATTTGAGGCAGGATTAATCTCGCGCGCTCCATGAGGGATGACCCAAATTTTGTCTTTATAGCCAACCCGCCCTATGATCAATTCTCTTTGATATTGTTGGTGAACAATAGTGGCATCTGTAATCTCAACCAGAACTTTCTCAATTATTTTCTCTTCGTAATTACGCTTTTTAGGGACAGTATGGAGAGTTATTACTGTTGGGATTTGGCTCAGCTTAAATTTATTGACGAGTGGAATAATATTCATTCCTCTCTGCTCTCCAAATAAGCCATATTCATGTTGGATATGGACAACATCTGGTGCAAACTTCATCATTGTCCTAAAAGCTTTATTAGGCAAGTCAGGATCATCGTAATTGAATGCAGGATAACAATCAATCCCTTTTCCTCCCTTATGACAGACAATATAAACTCTATTTTTGAGTATGCGCAATTCTTCTATTAAGTATGAGGAGTAGGTGGCTATTCCACAATGAATAGGTAAATAGGAAGAAATTATTCCAATCTTCATATATTTTTCCTAAAGCAGTATCTCCCTTAAAGAAGACGGATGAAGAGAACTCAGACTGCATCAATCAGTTGGTCTACACAAGTTCGATTATATAAAAACCTCGCCTTAATCAAAGGCATTTTTTGGCTGGGAAGCCAGGACTCGAACCTGGAACGGATGATCCAGAGTCATCTGTGTTACCATTACACCACTTCCCAGCACGTGGAAATTCTTCGGGGATATTATACTATAAAATATGGGCATTGTCCTAAGGTGTCACTAATGTCTCTGAACGAAAACAAAGTCTCTTGATCCTGCGTCATTGCGAGCGAAGCGCGGCAATCTCATACAATAAATTGTCATTGCGAGCGACCGTAGGGAGCGTGGCAATCTCAACCTTTTTTTATGAGATTGCTTCGTCGCTTCGCTCCTCGCAATGACAATGTAACTTGGCTCTTCGCAATGACATAAGGGGGTGAACCGTCCAGGTTTTTCTATCCAAAAACTTTGCGACAAGGCCTATTTCTCGATCGCTTTGCTAATTTTAGCCCAAGTGTCACGTAAAGATACTGTGCGGTTGAACACAAGTTTTTTTACCGAAGAATCGGTGGTGTCAACAAAGAAATATCCCAGTCTTTCAAACTGATAGCGGCTTCCCGGTGCTGCCCCTTCCAGGCTTGGCTCAACTTTGCACGATGCTAGAATCTCCAATGATTTCGGGTTCAAGTTAGATTTATAATCAGCACCCTCCTCTACCTCGGTAGAATCTCTTTTTGTGAAAAGATGATCGTATAAACGCACCTCAGCCTCAATGGCATGGTCAGCTGAAACCCAGTGTAATGTTCCCTTAACTCTGCGTCCATCAGGAGAACCACCGCCTCGTGTTGCAGGATCATACCTGCACTGCAGTTCGACAACTTCTCCTGTTTTTTTGTCCTTAATAACATCCTCACAGGTGATATAATAGGCATAGCGCAAACGGACTTCTCTACCAGGAGCTAAGCGAAAAAATTTCCTTGGCGGCTCTTCAAGGAAATCATCTTGTTCAATGTAGAGAACTCGTGAAAAAGGAACTTTCCTCGTTCCCATGCTTTCATCCTCTGGGTTATTGATAGCTTCTAATTCTTCCACCTTATCTTCAGGATAGTTAACAATAACCACTTTAAGCGGGCGTAACACCGCCATAACTCGCTGAGTTGTCTTGTTTAATTCCTCACGAACACAATTCTCAAGTTGAACCATATCAACAATACTGTTTGCCTTTGCTACCCCGATAATATCGCAGAATTTCCTGATAGACTTAGGCGTATAGCCGCGCCTTCTCAGTCCTGACAAAGTCGGCATACGCGGATCGTCCCAGCCGCTTACTTGCCCCTCTTCCACAAGTTCCAGAAGTTTTCGCTTGCTCATAATAGTATGGCTGAGATTCAGGCGGGCAAACTCTATCTGCTGGGGATGATGAACCTTCAACTCATCAAGAATCCAATCGTACAAAGGACGATTATTCTCAAACTCTAAGGTGCAAACAGAATGCGTAATCCCTTCAATCGAATCAGAAAGACAATGGGTAAAATCATAGGTAGAATAAATACACCACGCATCACCTGTTCTGTAGTGACTTTTCTTACGAATGCGATATAACGTTGGATCACGCATCAATAAATTAGATGATGCCATATCGATCTTTGCCCGCAAAACGCGAGCACCATCCTCGAATTCTCCGGCTTTCATACGCTCGAGCAGGTCCAGGTTCTCCTCGACCGGCCTGTTTCGATACGGACTATTTTTTCCAGGCATCGTCAATGTACCACGGTATTCTCTTATCTCGTCTATACTTAAATCACAGACATAAGCCTTTCCCTTTTTTACTAACTCAACCGCAAAGTTATAGAGCTGCTCAAAATAATCAGATGCATGATACAACCGGTCTTCCCAATCGAAACCAAGCCATCTTATATCTCCCTTTATCGATTCTACATACTCTATCTCTTCCGTCTCTGGATTTGTATCATCAAAGCGCAGGTTACATTTCCCCTTATAATCAGCGGCAAGACCAAAATTGAGGCAGATAGACTTGGCGTGCCCGATATGAAGGTATCCATTCGGCTCAGGCGGAAACCGGGTGTGAACCCGGCCTTTGTATTTATTGGTCTTTAGGTCATCATCAATAATAGTTCTGATAAAATTGGATTTAGTCTCTGGTTTATTCATTTATCGACGCCTCTCATTCGCTTTATTACTTTTTCTTTACCCAGAAGTTCCATCACTTCAAAAAGCCCGGCTCCTTTCGTCTTGCCGCTTATTGCCAGCCGGGTCGGATGGATAATATCCGCAGCTTTAAGTTCTCTCTCTTCAGCAATATCACGGCATATTTTTTCTATATTTTCATGGGAAAAATCTTCCAGCCCATCCAGCCGATCAACAAATATCCTTATGTTATCTTTATTCTCCTCTTTATCGAGATATTTCCTTTTGCCTTCTTCATCCATGGTAAAATCGTCTTTAAAAAACCAATCAGCGAGCTCCCCTAATTCCCTCAAAGTCTTTATCCTTATTTTATACAGGTCCACAAGTTTTGAGATGTAATCATCTGTCACTCCGGACATATCAAAGCCTGCAGTCAAAAGCTGTTCCTTGATAAGCGGCAGGAGCTTTTCTGTGGTTTTTTTCATTATGTACTCACCGTTCAGCCATCTTAACTTTTGAATATCGAACTTTGCTTGAACATCACTCATATCGCTTATATCAAACAACTTCACTGCCTCATCCATCGATAAAACCTCATGGTCTTCGCCAGGAAACCATCCTAAAAGTATAAGATAATTCGCGAGAGCCTCCGGCAAAAAACCCTCTCTCTTATATTCTTCAACTGACACACCGCCGTGTCTCTTAGAGAGTTTTGCTCCATCTTGACCTAATATAAGCGGCATATGTCCAAATTTCGGTGGCGTAAGCTCCAGTGCCTCGTAAAAAAGTATCTGTTTAGGCGTGTTGGATATATGATCATCTCCTCTAAGAATATGGGTTATCTCCATATAAGCATCATCTACCACACAGGCAAAATTGTATGTAGGTGACCCGTCGGATTTAATCATGACCTGGTCTTTGATATCATTGGTATTAACAGCTATTTTACCGTGTATTATATCATTTACTTCTATCGTGCGGCCTTTTTCCACTTTGAAAATAATAGCCTCGCCTTCTTTGTAAGCTTTCTCCTTGGCAAGTATCTGCTCCGCTTTTTCTCTATAGACTTCGAATCGCTGGCTCTGGTGTAGAGGCTCGTCATCCCAGTCGATTCCCATCCATTTAAGATCCTCAAGAATCTCGTCGAGAAACTTTTTACTGGACCTGGCCTTGTCAGTATCTTCTATCCTTAGCAGGAATTTACCGCCAGTATGCCTGGCATACAGCCAGTTAAAGAGTGCTGTGCGGGCACTCCCCAGGTGTAAAAACCCAGTCGGACTTGGTGCAAATCTTACTTTAACCATGATGATCTCCTGGATAAACAATAAATATTACCATACAAAGCCGTAAAGCCCCTTGCTTTAGCAATGGGGATATAAGGCGCAAATTTTTCTTGCTTTTTGTATCGCAAGCTACTACACATCATATTGGCCGAAGGACATTCGGTATCAGCCTGTGGAGTGGAGACGTTGGTCGCCACCGGGAAGCAGGAACTCCAAACACGAAAGCCCCTCAGGGTATAAGTTGGAGAATCCCCGCGCTTTAGCGATGGGGAGTTGTCAAATATAACATAGCAAAATTTCAGGGTCAAACAGAGATGGAAAAAAAGGGGACAGGCTACTTTTTCTGTATGAACTGTCCACGAGTAGATACGGTCTTCTTAATTACAGAAAAAGTAGCCTGTCCCCTTTTTCCTAATGACATTGTAAAATTATATATTGCGTTTGTATGAGTAAAAGCAAAAAACAAGACCTGACCCCAAACGATGATGGAACCCCCCATTATTCTATATATTGAGTCTCAAACCTTATTATTTATTTTTTTTAAAATTCAAGCCCTAATTCCTCAATTAACGACTTTAAATAATCAACCAGAGAAGATATCCGGGCATAATAATCTTTTTTAAGCTTTGCTGCATATTCAGTAAAAAGGCCAAAATCGGTCTTTTTGCTCCAGTTTTGCATACTTAACTTCTCGAGAATCTCTTTGAGAACATTTATATTCATAACCCCTATGGTATATTCAGGAAGCACGCTGGATTCTTTTTCTAACATTCTGGTACCTGCCAAAATAACTCCTCTCAGGGCTTCTTGACTTCTTATAATCTCCTGTTTGACAAAAAATTGATCTATAGGGGACTCTGTTTTGGAGAGTTTTTTATAAAGCTTTTCTGCCTCTTCTAAGCGACTACAGACGGCAGAGACAATACACTCACTGTCCAAAATCTTCTTATCACCATTCTCGTAATAAACGACCTCAGCTTCCTCCTCGGGTTCAGCCTTCTTGTACTTTTCCAGAATTTCTAAAGCATCAGAGGCGCGTCTTTTTGGAAATCCACTGACTTCATCTTCTTCGCCGCCTGCACCCCGTTTTTCCTCCTGCGCAGCCTTCTTCTTTAATTTCTCCATGGGCTTTATCTTAATCGTCGCATCCAAAGCTTCTAAGGGGCTGATTTCCTCCTCATCACCATCCGGAGCATCCTCTTCTTTCGCTTCCTCGATGCCCGGCTCCTCCTTTTCTTCCGGCACAGGCTCCATCTCCACTTCCTCTCCGGCCTTCATCGTAATCGTCTTATCCATCGCCTCTAATGGACTGATTTCCTCCGCTGGCGCTTCCTCATCACCATCCGGAGCATCCTCTTCTTGCGCTTCCTCGATGCCCGGTTCCTCCTTTTCTTCCGGCACAGGCTCCATCTCCACTTCCTCTCCGGCCTTCATCTTAATCGTCTTATCCATCGCCTCTAGGAGACTGATATCCTCCTCTGGCGCTTCCTCGATGCCCGGCTCCTCCTTTTCTTCTGACAAAGGCTCGATCTCCGCATCCTCTTCCGCCTCCCCCTTAGCTGTCTCATCCGCCGCTTCTAAAGGACTGATTTCCTCTTCAGGAGCGCCTTCTTCCTCAACTTTTTCTTCTTTCTCTTCTTCAAGTCCTCCAGGTTCGATTTCCCCTGGTTTCCTCAACATCTCCTTGATTTCTTTCGCCTTTGAGAGTAAATGCTCAAAGTTCACTCCTTCTTCTTCAGACTTCTCGCCTTCAGGAACCGTAGTTTTTCCTTCGAGGTCTTTTTCTAATGATTCTACTTTTTCTTCAGCTTTATGGTAGAGTTCCTCAAGCATCTTACTCAAATCATCCATTTTCTCGAGCCCTTCTAGAGTTTTTGCTGTCAGTTCCTTTATTTCTGTCTGGAATTCGATGGCCCTTTTTAGGTTATCTTTTATCTTACTTTTAAGATCTGCTCTCTCGTCATTCATTTCTTCTTCTCCATCGGACTTCACATCATCCTCCTTATCTTCAGTCTCTTCTGTAATTTCAAATGACTCTTTTCCCTTGTCATTCTCTTTCGGCATCTTGGTTCTCCTTTGCTTTTTTGGTATTTTAAACTCGCCTAACAAAACTGTCAAGTCATACTTCTTCTCTCAAGTATCTAGTATTGACTACACATCCTTAACCTGATTTATTCATAAATTATACCGACACCAATATTTACTTTCATTGATATCTGCTCGTTACGCTGATTTCACCTCTAGTGGAACATTCAATCGGTCTAAAATGTGTTTCTTTTTATTATATGTCAGCATAATTTACCCTTCGGGCGGACCGATTTCACCGCATCTGCGGCAAACTCGATCCGTGAATAATTCAGGCTCATTATCCAGGATAATTATTCTTCACAATAATATTCACAAAATTAAAGGACAATTTCCATAGCCTTTAGGGATAATTCTTGAGGGTATTTTTGCCCTTATTTTCTCACCCAAAAAGGCAATTCGACTAACCTTAAAGGATGATTTCAAAAAAAACCCACATAAAGTAACGATGATCTTTGGCGAGGCGATAATCTTCGGCAAAACGGGAATTTTAAACCTACCCCCCTCTATCAAGCGAGCAATACTTTCGGAAATATACTCTAGGTTTCCCCCAGCGCTACTCTTGAAATCCCGTTAAGGTCCTTAAAAAAATTCACTTTGTTCCAAACAGCACCGGAATCGAAAAATGACAGGACTTTGTCTCTCTGACCAATCCCGATTTCTACAAGAAGACTGCCACCAGGCTTTAAATAAGGAGGTGCTCCCTGAATTAATTTATTAATTATCTCCAATCCGCTCTTTCCTGCCACCAACGCGCTCTTTGGCTCATGGTTTCTTATCTCAATATCGAGTTTCGCCCATTCTTCTTCTGAAACATAAGGAGGATTAGAAACGATAAAGTCACATTTTCCTTCTAAGCAAAGTCTTGGCAAAGCAGAAAATAAACTTCCCCTTGCAAAAATTATATTCGAAGTTTTCTGTCGAGAAGTGTTTAATTTAGCCAGCTTCAAGGCTTTCATCGCCGTATCTGTAGCCACAATTCGCGCCTGGGGAAGCTCCTTTGCCAGGGAAACTGCTATGTTTCCGCATCCTGTTCCTATATCCACGATTGTCTCATTTTCCCTCGATGACAATTCCAACACTTTCTCCACAATCAATTCTGTTTCTGGACGGGGGATTAAGATTCCAGGGGAAATCGTAAATGGGATCGACCAGAACTCCTTTACACCTGTTATGTATGCCAGCGGAGTCCCCATCAGGCGTTTCGAAACCAGTTTATAAAATCGCCTCTCCCCGGCTCTCGAGACGTTATTTTCGGGGAAAGAATAGAATTGTTTTTCTTGTATTGAGGTACACTCAAGAAGGAGAAGCTTTGCCTCAAGATCCGGATTGCTTAAGTCTTTTAAAAGAGATCTTCCTTTTAAAAATAGCTCTTGGAGGGTACTCAACGAATACTCGTTTTAGGCAGAGGTATTTATTCTCTTTTCCATCACTTGCGTCTGATAATGCAGGGTTATGGAATTTATGAACTCATCTAAACTTCCGTCGAGAACATCCTCTAATTTATGGAGAGTAAGATTCATGCGATGATCTGTGATCCTTGATTGAGGAAAGTTATAGGTTCTTATCTTCTCACTCCTCTCACCTGTCCCAATTTGAGATTTTCTATCCTTAGCAATCTTTGCTTGTTGTTTTCTCTGGGCAATATCCATCAGCCGTGACCGTAAAATCCGTAAGACCTTTTCCTTATTGCG
>DRHQ01000021.1 GCA_011049545.1 Candidatus Aminicenantota bacterium
CTATTACTCAATGTATGGTCATATTCACCGTATGGCAGAGGCAGTAGCTGAAGGAGCTAAAGGAGTGGAGGGAGCGGAAGTCGAGATGTGCCGTGTGCCAGAAACTCTTCCTGAAGAGGTTCTCAAGATGATGGGAGCCCTTGAGGCCCAAAAAGCATTTGCCCAGGTTCCTGAATGTACAGTGGATAAGCTGGGAGAGGTAGATGCTATTATTTTTGGCACACCGACACGTTTTGGGAATATGTGCGCGCAGATGCGACAGTTTCTGGATGCCACGGGTAACCTCTGGGCAGAAAGTGCTCTTGTGGGCAAGGTTGGGAGTGTTTTTACAAGCAGTAACACTCAACACGGAGGACAGGAATCGACCATTCTCTCTTTTCATTCGACTCTTTTGCATCTGGGGATGGTCATTGTTGGGCTGCCTTATTCTTTCCAGGGACAGATGCGGATGGATGAGATAACCGGAGGCTCTCCTTATGGAGCATCAACGATCGCTGGAGGCCAAGGTGAGCGTATGCCGAGCGAGAATGAGCTAGCGGCCGCACGATTTCAGGGAAAGCATGTGGCAATGATTGCCTCTAAACTGGCAAAATAGATAGAAATACTATAAAGTTTCGTTTGTCGAATTTAGGATAGGTTTTTTCTGAACTCGAGGTTCTGAAAAGGAAAAAAAGAGTTAATAGAATGGTATTAAATAATATGAGGAGGATAAGATGTGTGAAGACGATATTTTTTGTGGAGTTAACGAAGCTAAATCAGCGAATGTGGAGGAGATGAATGATTTAGAAAAAAAGCACACTCCAGTAATTGAATCTCCAAAAAAGGTGAAAAAAGGAGAGCCTTTTGAAGTTCAGGTTGAAGTTGGAAAGCACATGAAACATCCAAATGAGAATGCTCATTATATCGAATGGATAGAGCTTTTCTCAGGGGAGACTTTTCTGGCAAGAGTTGATTTGGTGCCCAGGTTGACGGAGCCAAAAGTGAAATTTGTTGTAGCCCTGGATCATGCGCATCCATTAATTGCTAAAGAAAGATGCAATCTCCATGGATTGTGGCAAAGCTTCCCGGTTGAAGTTGAAGTTGAGGGGTAAGGCTGGAAGATTAGCTGTTTTTTTCTGTTTGTATATTTTTTTGCTTGATTTTTCATAGTTTCCTTTGATGAATTATTCAGGGGAATAATTTCTTTTTAGGATTTGTTATTTAAATCCGGAAAGCTCAAAAAAGGAAGAAAAGAGCTTTCTTGTTAACTGTTTACAGATTTTACTTTAATCTATGATAATTCAATAAAGGAGGAGGTCCATGAAAAAAACAAAAGGGGTTTTCATTTTTTTGGCGATGATTGCTTTATTCAAGCCGGCTGTTTTTTCACATTGTGAGATTCCATGTGGAGTTTACGATGATGAGATGAGATTCACTATGATCAAGGAACACATCACAACCATCGAAAAAGCCATAAAAAAAATTGTTAATCTCTCCGGACAGCAGCCGCCTAACTTTAATCAAATCGTCCGTTGGGTAACAAACAAGGAAAAGCATGCCGAAGATATTCAGCATATCATAAGCCAGTATTTTCTAACGCAGCGAGTGAAGCTGGTTGAAAAAGAAGATGATAAAGCCAATGAAAGCCGCATGGGGCATCTGTCATTATGTCACGAGATTCTTGTTTACACCATGAAGACAAAGCAAACAACCGATCTCTCAAATGTCGAGAAACTGAAGACTGCTGTAAAAGCTTTCAAAGACTCCTACTTTAAAGCTAAAGCCGAAAAATAAAAAATAAAATCCAATTAATGATTATTCACTGTTATACTTCAATATTTAATAAGGAGAGGATAAATGGTCACAATCAGCCAACAAGTTAAAGAGGCAATCAAAGGAGCCATCCTGCTGGAAGTCAACGGCCGTAAGTTTTTTGATCATGCAGCCGATGTTACTCAACATGAGAGTGGCAAGAAGATGTTCCGGTTTCTGGCCGAAGAAGAAGTAAAGCACCTGAAAACCTTTACTGAGCTTTTTGGTCAAATCCTCGGAAGCAAAGATTGGAGAAAACATCTCAGTAGTCATGAATTGGAGGGAGAAGCGCCTCTGATCGAAAAATTGAAAGAACGGATGAAAAGAGAAGAAGGAAAAGGAGAAACCGAGGCTTTAAGTATAGGCATGCAGCTTGAAACGGATGCTATCAATTTTTTTCAAAATGCTGCATCAGAGACAGATGATCCCGCTGCCAGAAAAATATTTACCGATATCTGCGAAGAGGAAAAATTTCATTATGACCTTTTGCAAGCTCAGTACGATTCTGTAACAAAATCAGGTTTCTGGCTGGGCAGTGCAGAGTTCCAGATGGATGGGAAATGGTAATCTATTTCTTGTCACAAAATAATTGAGTTCGGGAACAATATTCTTTGGCAAAATTCCTTGGCATACGGACAAGACCGGCACTTGAAGTTAGCCGAGATGAAAGAATTCAAAAAATATCGGAGTAAAGGATAAGAGGAGGAAGTTAATTCTTTATAAAATCAACGATTTTATGTTGATGTTATTATGAGGCAAGGCGATTTAGGCCATACTTTCGAGCTAATCGTAGTGCCTGTGTATATTCACTTCTTTTAAGGCGCCTGGATAATTCTGGATAATCAAAGGCCTTATATTCTGGTCGGTACTGGCCCATTAGATTGAGGTATGTATTCTTGGGGAAATTCTCCGCCACAAATTTTATAAACTTATCAGTACTTGCCAGGTTGTTGGGAAGGATTAAATGCCGGATCATCAAACCTCTCACAGCGATTCCTCTTCCACCAACTTGTAATATTCCTACCTGGCGGTGCATTTCTTTGAGCGCGATCTCTACAAAATAAGGGTAATTATAAGTTTCCCCTGAGTATTTAGCGGCATGCTCTGGATCCATAAATTTACAGTCTGGGAGATAAATATCAATTATCCCATCCAGAAGTTGGAGAGTCTCTGGAGTCTCATAAGGCGCACAGTTATAGACCAAGGGAATGTGCAAGCCTTTTCTGATGGCTTTCTGGAGGGCGCCGACAATATTAGGTACGTAGTGAGAGGGAGTTACTAAATTTATGTTATGACAGCCCATTCTTTGAAGCGTCATCATCATAGCAGCTAATCTTTCGTCAGAAATTTCCACTCCTTCACCCTCGATGCTAATCTCATAGTTCTGGCAAAAGAC
>DRHQ01000022.1 GCA_011049545.1 Candidatus Aminicenantota bacterium
ATTTGCCGAGGGATATGCTAACATATTTTAAGTTTCAAATGAAGGCAAGGGCGCATATTTTCGTTACAGGGAGAGTTCAAGGAGTCTTTTTCCGCGATCATACTCAAAAATGGGCCTCTTCACTTAATCTAACAGGTTGGGTAAGGAACATAAGGAGTGGTCAAGTAGAAGCATTAGCTGAAGGGGATAAAGAAAAAATTGAAGAGTTAATTAGTAAGCTGAACGAGGGTCCTCCTTTATCCCAGGTGGAGAACGTCGATGTCAACTGGGAAGATTATAAAGGGGAATTCAAGGATTTCCAGGTAACTTACTCTGATTCCTGGTAAACTGCTAGGGCTTGATTTAACGTACCCACTTAATTCCTGTCTTGTAGGGGTTTGATTCATCAAACCCACATTTTTGATTTTATAAATGTATGGGGATATATTACTGAGATTTTTTTTGTTCTAAAAATTTCTGGCGGCACTCACTCGAACAGAAATAATATTCTTTTCCTTCATAAACTTCCCTGATTGCATTTTCTTTTGGAAGGTAAGTATTGCAAAAATCATCTTTAACCATTATGCCCGAAGTACCTTTTGGAGCTCTTGGAGGCTTGCTTGCTTTGCTCAAGGCCCTGAAAAAACGGAAGAACTGGTAGGCGCTATAGGCGAAGAAGGCATAAATGATAATCTTTAATATTCCTACAATCATGCTTTAAATTTAGACGATTTGAATAATCATGTCAAACAAAGACCGCCGAACGGTTCTGATCTTTAAAAGAGACCTTAAAGGAAGTTCTTCATGAGCTTTCTTAATCTTTATTTTTTAAAGCTGGAATATTTTTCCATTACAAATAATAAAAGTTTTAAAGGTCTGGCCCTGCCAAATTTTTCTTGATTATTGAAAAGCTTAAAAGTAATATGAAAAAGGAAAAAGGAGATCATTTTAGGGCCATAAGGAAGGAAGTGCGTATCTTCCTAAATTTTTCCGCTAATCTTTTTTAAATAGAGAGAAAAGATGGATTTTTTATTTACTCAAGAACAAGAAATATTAAAAGACTCAATCCGAAATTTCGCCGAGAAGGAGATTTTGCCCTTTGTTAAGGAGAGCGATGAAAAAGGGAAATGGCCGGAGGAGCTGACAAAGAAATTGGGAGAAATGGGATTGCTGGGCATTGTTATTCCTCCAGAATATTCGGGAGCAGGCTATTCTTATGTGGATTATGTCATTATCCTGGAAGAGATTTCCAAGGTAGATCCTTCTGTTGGCCTGGTTGTTGCAGCCCACAACTCGCTCTGTTCAAATCATCTCAATCTTTTCGGGAGTGAAGAACAAAAGAAAAAGTACCTGACAAGACTGGCTTCTGGGCAGACTTTGGGAGCCTGGGCACTTACTGAGGCAGAGGCAGGTTCCGATGCAGCGGCTTTAAAAACTAAAGCTCGAAAAGAGGGAAATTATTGGGTGCTCAACGGGTCGAAGCTTTTCATCACTAACGGTTCTTTAGCTGAAATCCTGGTGGTTATGGCTGTTACTGATCCAGAGAAAAAAAGGAAGGGCATTTCTGCTTTTATCTTAGAGAAAGGAATGGAAGGCTTTAAACCTGGAAAAAAGGAAGATAAGTTGGGCGTAAGATCTGCCGATACTTCTGAACTTATTTTTGAAGATGTAAAAGTTCCTGCTGAGAATATCATCGGGAAAGAAGGGGATGGTTATAAGCAAGCCATGGCCATTTTGGACGGAGGGCGGGTAAGTATCGCCGGGTTTTCTTTAGGCATTGCTGCCGGGGCTTTGGAGTCGAGCTTAAAGTATGCCAAAGAGAGGAGTCAATTTGATCAGCCTATTGCCAATTTTCAAGCCATTCAATGGATGCTTGCTGATGGTTTTACTGAACTGGAGGCTGCCCGCCTTTTGACCTACAGAGCAGCTTTCATTAAAGACCAGGGAAAGAAGGCTCCTAAAGAATCTGCCATGGCCAAGCTCTTTGCGAGCGAGTTAGCTGTGAAAGCTTCTTCTATGGCGGTTCAGATTTTTGGAGGCTATGGGTTTATAAAAGATTATCCTGTGGAAAAGTTCTACCGGGACTCAAAATTAGCCACTATCGGGGAAGGAACTTCCGAAATACAGCGCTGGATTATTGCCCAAAAAGTTCTTTCCGAATATTAATACAAACGCCATTATTCCAGTGTCATCGCGGGGAGCGAAGAAGCTTCCTTCGCTTTGCTCGGAACAGGCTCTGCGAGCTCATGAAGTGAATGTCATTGCGGGCATAATACTCAAAAAGTGGAGCTGAGTAAATAACGATACTATTATAAATAAAATAGTTAAAGTGTAAAATTTGATAAAAAGTTAAAGTGGTTTAACAATGGCAAAAAAAA
>DRHQ01000023.1 GCA_011049545.1 Candidatus Aminicenantota bacterium
ACTTTTATTTTTAAAGCGTATTTCTGATGTCTATGATGAGGAAGGGGAAAAGATTGAGAAAGAAACTGGAGATAAAGAATTAGCATGGAAAACCCCTGATGAACATGATATCGCTGTTCCCAAAAAAGCTCACTGGAATTATATAAAGTCCAGAACTCAGAATTTAGGTGAGATCATTAATAAAGCTAATGATGCACTTGAAGAGGCAAAGCCTGAGAAACTTGAAGGTGTTCTTTCAGCAACTGATTTTAATGATAAGGACCGACTGCCTGATGAGATTCTTTCAAAACTCATTGCTCACTTTTCTAACATCTCTCTTCGTAATGATAATCTGAGTGATCCGGACATCCTTGGGCGGGCTTATGAATATCTGATAGCTCAGTTTGCGGATGATGCAGGGAAAAAAGGTGGAGAGTTTTATACTCCCAAGGAAGTGGTTAAGCTTCTAGTTGAAATCCTGGATCCTCACGAAAAAACGAGAATATGCGACCCTGCATGTGGCTCCGGGGGAATGCTAATCCAGTCGGTTTATCATTTAAGAGAAATTAAACAGAACTGGAAGAATGTTTCTCTTTACGGTCAGGAAAGAAACTTAGGGACATGGGCGATCTGTAAAATGAACATGCTCCTTCATAACATTACCGCAAGGCTGGAAAAGGGAGATACACTGCGAACTCCCAAACTTCTCAAGGAAAACGGCAAGCTCATGGAGTTTGATGTTGTTATTGCCAATCCTCCTTTTTCCTTGAAGAACTGGGGATATGAAGAGGCACAGCATGATTCTTACAGACGATTTCACTTTGGTATTCCACCTAAAAGCTATGGAGACTATGCCTTTGTTCAGCATATGATTTCAATTCTTAATGCAACCGGGCGAGCAGGGATAGTGCTTCCTCACGGGGCTCTATTCAGGGGCGGCGCCGAGGGTAAAATCAGGAAAGCGATACTGGAAGAAGATTTACTGGAAGCTGTGATAGGACTGCCTTCAAATCTTTTTTATGGTACGAGCATTCCAGCTTGTTTATTCATTCTTAATAAGAAAAAGCAAAGAGAGCGGACCGGCAAAGTATTTTTTCTATACGGGACGAACGACTATCTTGAAGGAAAGAACCAGAACAAACTTAGAGAGCAGGATATTAATAAAATAATTGATGCATACCGGGGATACAAGACAGTCGATAAATACTGCAAACCTGTTTCACTGGATGAAATCCGTTCTAATGATTACAACCTGAATATTGCCAGATATATAGATATAACAGAAGAGGAAGAACCAATAGATGTTCAGGAAGTTATTAATGAACTGAATAAATTAAAAAAAGAGCGGGCAAAGACTGAAACGAAAATGAATGAATATTTGAAAGAATTGGGATATAAGGTTTAAACATGTTTCAGGACAAAAAAGAAATAGAGAAAATATTAAGCGCTTTGGGGGAGCAGTTAGACGAAGTCAATGCAGTAATCCCTGAACTGGTTGTGTGCGGTGGTTCGGCTTTAAATGTCCTTGGCCTTGTCAGGCGCACTACAAAAGATGTTGATATAGTTGCTTTTACTGAAAGAGATGCTGAAGGGAAAATTTTTTTGAAAAGGGCTGAGCCTTTTCCTCCTGAACTTATTGAGGCTTCAAAAAAAGTGGAAAGGGATTTTGATCTTCCAGAAAAATGGCTTAATCCCGGGCCGACTTCTGCAGTGGACTCCGGCCTTCCCGATGGGCTTATGGACAGAGTTGAAACTAGAC
>DRHQ01000024.1 GCA_011049545.1 Candidatus Aminicenantota bacterium
ACATCATTCAGAACACAAAAACCTTCCCCATGGTCAGGAAAAGCATGATGAAATCCTCCCCCAATATGCACCGCTAATCCATCCTCTAATGCCTTTTCAGCAGTAAGAATTGTCCCTCCCACAAACAGGAAAGCAAATTTCAAAAGTTCAGGAGAATAGGGAAGCTCAAGGCTTAATATCTCAGAATGAGAAAGATCTCCAGTTTCCAATTTCTTCAGGTACTTTGGAGTATGAACAAGAAGGAGGTCTTCCTTTCCGGCGAGCTGAGGAGAGAGAAAATTTTCTTTTTTTGCTCCCCGCCGAAGAAGGGCTTCGTAGATAAGCTTGTATTTCACAACAGGAAAAACATGCTCACCAAGGTCAGCCCAATAATTATCACTGTAGATAAACCTGAAAGGAAATATTTGTTTCCGGAAGGCCCTTAGTATTTTTATCAAAGGAAACATGATTTAATACATATCAAAATAATTCTGAGGACACAATACTTTTTATGGGTCAGGCCTGATCCCAAGGGAGCAAGTCTATTTCCCAAAACCTTCTCCAGTTACGGATTTAGAGATGCTTCCTGACCACATTTATTTCTTGAAATTTGTTAAAAAATGAATTAGCCTGAATTACTCATAAAAAATGCCGATGCTTTCTGCAATTACAGCAATATCAAAAAGATATCCTGATTTTGCTGTAGATCCTGATAAACACTTATTCGAAAAGAAGCTATCTATATTAATCGGCATTTTTTCCCTGGTGGCGACTAGTGAATAATCCAGGTTAGTTTTATAAAAGCTTAATTTAAGATTTTTAAGTTCGGAAGGTATCATAAATGGGTTTAAAGAAATTCGCTGTCAGCCTCGCCCCTACTCCCCTGGTCAAGCTTTTTGCCAGCCCTTATGTGGCGGGTGACAGCAGTGGAGCAGCAGTAGATGCCGCCCAAAAGTTATGGGATGAGAGGCGCGTGTGCTCCACCATAGACATGCTGGGTGAGGAAATGAAAAGCGATGAGGAAGTTCAGTACTCTGTCGATGTATACGAAACGCTTATCGATGCCCTGGGTACCCAGGATTATGCAACCATTTCCTTAAAGCCCACTCAGCTGGGCAACCACCGTGGGATGGAGAACTGTCAAAAAATCATCGAGGGAATTGTCCGACAAGCAGAAAAGTATAACATCAAGGTAACTCTAGATATGGAGGACAATTCCTTTACCGATATGACTCTGGATATCTTCCGTGCTTTGAATAAGGATCATCCGACTTTTGGGACAGTGCTGCAATCACGTCTTTTTCGCACAGACGATGACATAATATCCTTAAAAGGTTTGAACGCCCGCATCCGTATTTGCATTGGCATCTACAATGAACCAAAAGAAATAGCTCTTCAGAGTAAGTCTGAAATGAAGAGAAAGCTGCTTCAGCAGGTTGAACTTTTGTTCAAGGAAGGTCATTACCCTGAGATCGCCACTCACGATGAAGCAGTCATAAATGAAGCCATCGACATTGCCGAAAAGCTGAACATAAAAAAAGATCAATACGAAGTTCAGATGCTTAAGGGTGTCCCCAAGCGAGCCTTCCAGGATGAGCTTATTCAAAACGGCATCCTTGTCCGCCTTTATGTTCCATTTGCCCAAGAATGGAAATATGCCACAGCCTACTGTAAAAGAAGACTGGCTGCCAATCCGGCAATGGCTGCTTACATTTTTAAGAATATTTTGCAGAAGATAGCCGGCAGGCGTTAGGTGTCGCTTAAAGCGGCAATGTCGACTCGTGAATAATTCAGGCTAATTATCAGGAGTTCTTGGCTTTCTCCATTAAAGTAATTTGAGCTGCGGCCAGACGAGCAATCGGAACCTGATAGGCAGAACAGCTTACGTAGTTGAGGCCGATCTTATGACAGAAGAAAATAGAGCGTGGATCCCCTCCATGAACACCACATATACCGATCTTTAAGTCGGGCTTTGTCTTTCGTCCCTTCTCAACAGCCATTTTCATGATCTCACCCACTCCTTCAATGTCCACGGTCTCAAATGGATTATCCTTCCAGATCCCAAGAGCCAGATAATGAGCAAGAAACCCAGCTCCATCATCGCGGGAAAGACCATAAATTGTCTGTGTCAGGTCATTCGTTCCAAAAGAGAAAAATTCAGCTTCCTCTGCAATTTCATCAGCAGTGATGGCAGCTCTGGGAATCTCTATCATAGTCCCTACTGAATATTCAATCTTGACCTTATTCTTCTTCATCACTTCTTCGGCAATCCGCAGTGTAATTTTCTTCTGGTTGACAAGCTCTTCCTTAGTCCCGACAAGAGGAATCATAATTTCAGGGTATACTTCTTGCTTTTCCTTTGCCAATTGGCAAGCAGCTTCAAAAATGGCAGTAACCTGCATCTCAATAATTTCAGGATAAGAAATTCCCAAACGGCAGCCTCGGTGTCCAAGCATAGGGTTAAACTCAGAGAGGGTTTTGACACGCTCCAGTAATTTCTCCAATTCTTGGACTTTCTTCTCCTTCCCTTTGTTCTTCATGGCTTTCAACACGGCTAGCTCAACCATGAGATCTTCTTTACGCGGTAAAAATTCATGAAGAGGCGGGTCGAGCGTGCGGATGGTTACGGGATATCCCCTCATCTCTTTAAATAAGCCATAAAAATCTTTCTTCTGGAACGGTAAAAGCTTGCTTAAGGCTTTTTTTCTTTCCTCCTCGGTTTCAGAGAGGATCATTTCTGTAATAAACGGAAGCCTTTCCCTGGCAAAAAACATATGCTCAGTCCGGGCCAAGCCGACGCCTTCTGCCCCAAAAGCAAGAGCTATCCTGGCATCCTCAGGCGTATCTGTGTTGGCTCGAACTTTTAATTTTCTTATCTGGTCAGCCCAAGAAAGTATTTTTGTGAAATCCTGGTAAACTTTAGATTCTTTAGGTTTCTTGTTTCCCCGGATGACCTGGATGATTTCAGAAGGCTGGGTTGGTATCTGACCGTGAAGAACTTCTCCTGAAGTTCCATCAATTGAAATCCATTCCCCTTCCTTTACTTTCGTTTTCCTCACATTAAAGAATCTTTTTGCTTCCTCTGGTTTTATCTCTGCGCATCCAACCACAGAAGGTTTTCCCATCTGTCTTCCCACAACTGCTGCATGGGAAGTCATTCCACCTGTTGCAGTCAGGACGCCTTGAGAAGCGCTCATTCCATGAATGTCGTCAGGAGATGTTTCTTCTCTGACTAAAATGACCTTTTTCCCCTTTCTTTCCCAGTCGACAGCTTCATCCGCTGTAAACACCGCTTGCCCTGAGGCAGCACCAGGGGAAGCAGCAAGCCCGCGAGCAAGAACCTGATGTTTTCCCTTTTCCTCTGCATCAAATACAGGATGGAGAAGCTGGTTTAAAGCTTCAGGCTCTATCATCAGAAGAGCTTCTTCTTTACTAACCAATCCCTCTTCCACCATATCTACAGCAATCTTTACAGCTGCCATCCCTGTTCTTTTGCCGCTTCTTGTCTGCAGCATGTAAAGTTTTTCCTCCTGAATCGTAAATTCAAAATCCTGAACATCTCGGTAGTGCTTCTCCAATCTGGTTGTAATTTCTTCTAATTCTTTGTAGGCTGCTGGCATCTTTTTCTCCAGGGATTCAAGTGGATCAGGAGTCCGAATGCCAGCTACAACATCTTCACCTTGAGCATTAAAGAGATATTCGCCAAATAGCTCCTTTTCTCCGGAGGCAGGATTTCTGGTGAATCCAACTCCGGTGGCTGATTTTTCTCCGATGTTTCCAAAGACCATCTGTTGAATATTTACCGCCGTGCCCAAGTCATCGGGAATGTGATTCAACCGACGGTAGGTCCTGGCTCGCGGGTTGTTCCATGATTCAAATACAGCGGAAATGGCCATCAGTAGCTGTTCTATGACATTCTGGGGAAACTCTTTCCCTGGATCTTTCTTGATTAGATTTTTATAATCTGAAATGAGCCCTTCCAGGACCTCCTCAGGTAGTCCAGAATCTTGGACGACCTTTTTTTCTTTCTTTTTCTTTCTCAGGATTTCTTCGAATTTTCTTTTGGGAATTCCCAAGACTACATCCCCAAACATCTGAATTAGCCGGCGATAACAATCCAAGGCGAACCTCCTGTTTCCACTCTTTTTGGTCAAAGGTTCGAGCATCTGATCATTCAGGCCAAGGTTCAAAACTGTATCCATCATTCCAGGCATGGAAAACTTTGCTCCTGAACGGACAGAAACAAGAAGTGGATTTACTTTACCTCCGTATTTTTGCTGGGTAATATCCTCTAATTTTTTCAGATTAAGAAGGATTTCTTCTTCAACTTCAAAAGGAATTTTGTTCCCCAACTTAGCAAAGGAGCTACAAACTTCTGTGGAAACAGTAAATCCAGCAGGGACTGGCAGCCCTATTCCCGCCATCTCAGCCAGGTTCGCTCCCTTTCCTCCAAGGATATCTTTCATATCTTTGTCGCCTTCGGCGTTACCTTTTCCGAAAAAGTACACATATTTTTTTGTCATTTTTCTACTCCTCTTAGGAATAAATTAAGAGTATACATGTAACCTCTATGAACTAAAGTTGTCAAGCTGGAATTAATTTGGGGTAAAGTTGAGGTCAGACCCCAATTACTTAGATTTGATCTGAACCATTTTGGGAGAAAAATATATATTCAGACAAAAAAAGAGCAAGATGCTGTCAGTCAGTATCAGTTTATAATCCACTTTACCGCTGAGACTGCCAAAGCAACCGCAGTCGATATCTATCCCTCTTATAAGAGTTGCAGCGATCAGGACTAGAAAAACCACCAGGAAGCCTGAAAGGAGAAGAGCACTGGCAGAAAGGAATATCCCCAAGATTAAGAATACCCCACAGATGACCTCTATCCACGGCAGTACAAGTGCCAGGAAAAAGGAAATTCCTTCCGGAAAAACTCTATAGTTCGCGATGTTCTGCGCGAATCCCAGAGGATCGATTATCTTTGAAATTCCAGCCCAAATGAACATTCCGCCCACAACAAGCCGGAAAGCAATGAGAATATATTTATTGCGGATCATTTTCCGAAGATACAGGCAGCTCTTCCCTCATCCACTCAATCCAGCCGCCGAAAAAGATTTTGATATCTATAAGGCCCTTTTGGTGAAGAACTTTAGCTAATTCCAGACTCGAATTGCATTCATTCCCATCACAGTAAATGACTACGGTTCCTTCGGGCGGGAGGAAAATCAGATCTAAGGCCTTTTCCTCCTTGTATTCCTCGACAGGAAGGTTCACAGCTCCCAGGATGTGTCCTGTTTGAAAAGCCTCTTTAGGCCGGCTGTCGATAAAAAGAGCTTCCCCCTCTGAAAAAAGCCCCTCTGCTTCTCCCAGCGTGATGAACGTAATCGAATCATATTTCTCTAAAGAAATAAATCCGAATTGAAAATCTCCTTGAAGGTATTTTTTTATCAAAGAGAAATTTATCCCAAGTCCTATGATTAAGCTCAAAAACAGGATGAGAACGATCTGTTGAAGAAGTTTTTTTAGCGCCATTATGAAAAAATACTCAGGTATTTATTGAGCCCTTCTTTAAAAACGACGATAGCCCGCCTCAAATCTTGCTCTTTAAGCACATAGGCTATTCGTACTTCATCCTTGCCCTTGCCAGGCGTACAATAGAATCCCTGGGCTGGTGCAACCATAACGGTCTCTTTTTCAAAATGGAAATCTTGAAGCATCCAGAGGACAAAATGCTCGGCATCTTTTACAGGAAGCCTTACAATAATATAAAAAGCTCCCTGAGGCTTTTGGATGAAGACTCCTGGGATATCTTTCAATCCCTCATACAAAACATCTCTCCTTCTCTCGTATTCTTCCTTAACAGGCTTGAAATAATCTAAACCCATGCGGTAAGCAGCAAGAGCAGCCTTCTGTTCCACGGTAGGAGGACAGAGCCTTGCCTGAGCAAACCTGAGGAGAGATTGATACAACTGGCTGTTTCGTGTTATCACTGCCCCTATCCGTGCTCCGCAGCTTGAAAAACGCTTGGAGATACTATCGACCACAATAACCCTATCCTTTACTTCTTCGTATTCCAGGAGGCTCTTGTGCGTTCCTCCATCATAAACAAACTCTTTGTAGACTTCATCCCCGATCAAAAAAAGGTCATGTTTTTTGACGATAGAAATAACTCGCTCCAACTCCTCGGGCGTATAAACTGTCCCGGTGGGATTATTCGGAGAGCAGAGCAGAATCGCCCTTGTCTTTGGCGTTATCCTGGCTTCAATTTCCTCGGCTGGAGGAAGACGGAATCCATCCTCAACACGCAAGGTTAAGGGAGAAATCTTCACGTCAGCATAGCTTGCATATCCGTTGTAGTTGGTATAGAAAGGTTCGGGAATGATAATCTCATCGCCAGGGTCAGCTACAACACAGAAAGAAAAATGAATTGCCTCAGAGCCACCTAAGGTGATAATCACATTTTCTGAATCAAGAGGAATGTTGTAAGAGACGAAATAATCAGCAATAGCCTGCCTCAGCTCCAAGAATCCCTGGGCAGGGCCATAGCTTAGGACCTTATCATCAAAGCTGTGAAAGGCATCCAGAACGGGTTGAGGAGTTGGAATATCGGGCTGTCCGATGTTTATGAAGTAAACATGAATTCCGCGCTCCTGCGCCTGATCTGCATAAGGCTTCAGTTTCCTTATGGGAGAGGGCTGGATGTTTTGACCCCTTCTGGATATATTCATCTATCGCTCCTCCCAAAATATGTAAGAAAGGGGATATTTGATTATTAGCCAAACGGAATATGGTTGTCAAAGTTTTTATTGCCATGGGAAAGAGATTCTGATATTTTTGTCTAGGTAATCTTGAGCGATTATGATCAAAGATTCTCAAGCACGAATAATCGACAAAAAAAGCTGGAATAACTACTATCTTTTCTCGCTGGAATCTCCCCGCATCGCCTCCCAAGCCCATCCTGGCCAGTTTATAATGATCCGTATATCTCATCATCCGCATCCTCTTTTGCGTCGTCCTTTAAGTATTCACTCCAAAGATGAAAAAAGCATCGATATTTTCTTCCAGGTGTCTGGTTTAGGAACAGATCTTTTGAGCCAAAAAAAAGTCGGCGATATCCTCGACATTTTAGGCCCTCTGGGAAAAGGGTTTCACGGAGGAGCAAGCCTCAATGGAAAAGATGTTGTTGCTGCGGGAGGAGGAAGAGGAATTGCCCCTCTTTATTTTCTGGCAAAGGAACTCCGCTCCCATGGGGCTTTGGTCAAGATCTTCTATGGTGGAAAAAGCCTGGAAGACATCCCTCTCAAGGAAAAATTTAAACGAGAGAACTTTGACCTATATTGTTCAACCGATGACGGCTCGTTTGGATTTAAAGGATTCATCACTGAGTATCTTAAAACAGAACTCGAAAAATTCACGCCATCTCGTATATTTTCCTGCGGTCCCGAAGAGATGATGAAAAAAATCGCTCAATTTGCCGCAAAAAAGAACATCCCGGCCGAATTCTCCCTGGAATCTGTTATGGGCTGCGGATTTGGAGTCTGCTGGGGATGCGTCAAAAGGATAAAAAAGAATGGTGAAGAAGGATGGGTCAAAATCTGTGAAGAAGGACCTGTTTTTTCTTCAGAAGAGATTGTCTGGACAGAAGAGGAAAAATGACAGATCTTTCAATTGATTTAGGCTTCATCAAACTCAAGAATCCTATTATCGCCTCCAGCGGAACTTTTGGCTACGGCCTTGAGTTTGCTCCTTTCATTGATTTGAACAAACTGGGAGGAATTGTTGTTAAGGGCCTTTACTTTTCTCCTCGCCCGGGAAATTCTCCTCCCCGCCTGGTTGAAGCTTCAAGCGGACTCATAAACGCAGTCGGACTTCAAGGTGTTGGTGTCAAAAAATTCTCGGAAGAAATTCTTCCCCAGCTCAGAAAATACAGCACAGCCATTATCGTCAATGTCTGCGGGGAAAAAGATGAGGAATATGCCTCTGTTGTTGATTTTCTGGATAAGGAGGAAGGTATTTCAGCTTATGAGTTGAATATATCCTGCCCTAATGTAGAGAAAAACGGGGTCTGTCCTGCTTTGGATCCTGAAACTACTTTTTCTGTTGTCAGCCTTGTTAAAAAAAGCTCGTCTCGGCCTGTCATAGTAAAGCTTTCTCCTAATGTTACTGATATAGCGGAGATCGCCCTCAGCGCTCAAGAAGCTGGAGCAGACGCACTCTCGCTGGTCAACACTTTCCTGGCCATAGCAGTGGACGTGGAGACAAGAAAACCAGTTTTGCCTAAAGTCTTCGGTGGACTCAGCGGTCCAGCCATCAAACCCCTAGTCCTCAGGATGGTTTATCAAGTTGTGAGCCGGGTAAAAATCCCTGTTATCGGTATCGGAGGAATCTTATCAGCTAAAGATGCGCTCGAATACTTAATCATAGGAGCAAGAGCAGTAGAGGTAGGGACGGCTAATTTAATCGATCCCGAGGCCACGGTGAAAATCATTGATGGATTGACAGAGTACTGTCAAAAGAACGGGATAGATAAAATTGAATCAATTATCGGAACGCTGAAAAAACCGCAGGGGCTTGATTAATTTTGTGAAGGTGCTTGATTTGTCAAACACACCCATTTATTTGTCCAATCAAAAATGTTGTCTTGATTTTTCTTGTGTAGGGGCTTGATTTATCAAGCCCACCTTATGAGAATAAAAAGGAATCATGGCGGAATTGATTTATCAAGCCCACCGGTTAATTCTACAAATCGATTAATTGCTTAGCCCTCATCAAAATCAATGGATCATATCCCTATAGCACGCTAGAGGCATATTTATAATTTTTATTTGTTGCCAGAATTTGATTTATAAAACGAATCAGTTCATTTATACTATTAAAATGTGGGCTTGATAAATCAAGCCCCTACACAATATGAACCAAACATCAACATTAATTAGAAAATGTAAGGTGGATAAATCAAGCCCCTACAGAATATAAATAAAGGGAATAGACATGAATAAAAAAATGGACTTAGCCAAAAGGATAATTGTTGCTCTTGATGTCGGCTCAAGAGAGGAGGCTCTCCCGCTTATTAGACAGCTTGAAGGAGTCGAAATTTTTAAAGTAGGACTCAAGCTTTTCACAGCCGAAGGTCCTTCTTTACTCAAAGAGGTTAAGATCTTGCGAAAAAAAATTTTCCTGGATTTGAAACTCCATGACATTCCGAACACCGTAGCCGAGGCAGTAAAAGTTGCCGTAAAGCACGGTGCGCACATGCTGACTCTTCATGCTTCTGGAGGACGCGAGATGATGGAGAGAGCCGTAGATGCGGCCAAAAAAGAAGCAGAAAAAGAAGGAACCGATAAACCTCTCCTTTTAGCCGTAACCATCCTAACCAGTCTTAAAGACGATCAACTCCAAGAAATAGGCATGCCTGCCGATACGTCCACCCAGGTGCTCAAGTTGGCCAAGCTGGCCCAGGAAGCAGGAGTGGATGGAGTGGTCTGTTCTCCTCAAGAAATTGAAATAATAAGGAAGGAAATCGGCAAAGATCTCCTCGTAGTTGTCCCTGGGATTCGACCTTCATGGGCTGTTGCCCATGATCAGAAAAGAATTATGACTCCCTCTCTTGCCATTCAGAAGGGAGCAGATTATTTAGTCATAGGACGGCCGATAATCGCAGCCCCCTCTCCTCAAGAGGCTTTTCTTAAAATCCTGGACGAATTAGGCGACTCTTAAAACGCCCCAAACGGCAAAAAGAGCCCTTGAGATTATTTCAACACCGGCAATCAAAACCATGGCAAGAATACCGGTTACTATTAAGTACTTAAGAACCTTCTCTTTTGGTGTTTCCATTAAAGAGGCAGCAAATCCTGAATAGAGAATATAAATTCCATACAGAGCAACTAAACCTCGCAAGATCCATCCCGTGCGAGGAACAAAATATAACACGCCACCTATCCAATAAGGGGTCAGGCAATAAATCGCCAGTTTCAGCGCATTGAGACTGCTCCGACGAGAACCGAAAATTGGAGCTAAGACATTGATCATTCTCCCGATAATATAAACAACAATTAAGGAGAAAATATAAGTAACAATAGAGAAAAGTAAATTCTTTCCAGCTACATTCCAGCTCCATCCGGAATATGGCTTTCTAAAACCACCATACAAAAGGTTTGCCAGAAATCCAATTACAGGAGGAACAGCAGCCAAAATCAGGACGTAAGAGGAAAAAAGCTGGGAGATTAGAGGAAAAAATTCTTCTTTTATCTTAATCCATTCTCTTCTGGGTCTAAGCAGTATCCCTTGAACTCGATATGCTAATTCTATCAACATTTCCTTCTAAACAGAAAATGGGATCGCTTCTTGAATCTCGATGCTAGTTTAATTCCTGCCAGATCACATATGGTTTATGATCCAAGAACCGATCCCGATAATCAAAAAAGGCGCGGGTCGGATTCGAACCGACGAATCGAGGTTTTGCAAACCTCTCCCTTAGCCACTTGGGTACCGCGCCGTTTCCATCTTGTCATGAGATATAATAAAAGAAAATATGGAGCGGACGATGGGATTTGAACCCACGACCTTCTGCTTGGCAAGCAGACGTTCTACCACTGAACTACGCCCGCTTCAATATCTATGTGCAAGCTGAGTTGCTGTATTACTTAAAATGTGTTTGAACAAGATCACCAATTTTCAGAGGGCTATTGCAAGAGAGAACCTTTACGGTGGATGTCTTGCTCTGGACATTGATGACGATTAAATTGCCAATCATCTTAACAAAAGCGCTCTTTTTTTTCGATCTTTTGTATACTACCAATTGCTGTCCGAATTGGATGCCATCTTCCTCCCCAAGATCAACGAGTGCCCAGTCTCCGCTTCCGATCATCTCATGTTCGTCGTGTGAATAGATAATCTTTCCTTTTGATTCTCCTGTTTCACGAGGGAGAATATCGAAGCCGAGGTCCTTACCCAGTAACCTTCCCTTTTCTTCAAAAGGAATGAGGGAATATCCTACCATAACCGGAGCGCATGCTTTGTCCAGCGTGGCTGCGGCTCGGTCCATAGCGGCATCAGCAATCTTCGCTCTTCCCCTCATAAAAGTAAGATAACCGTAGTTTTTGATTTTCTGTCCGATCTCCAGTATCAAAAAAACCTGACCATTCTCAAGGCCGTCCTTCTTCCCTTTGCTAAGAAAAAAAGTATCGCCCTCTCTCAGGAACAATCTCTCCTCTGTTCTTTCAGCACTAACGATTTTTAGGTCCAGCTCCTTCTTTTTTTTCAAAACAAAAAAAGAACAATAAAGGTCAGATTCAGAGATCAGAGGAAAAATATCCTTGTATAATCTCGCCTTCTTTACTTCCTGCTCTTGGCTCTCTCCTCTATCTAAAGAACTTGACTGGACTTCCTCTCCCAGACAAAAGAGAAGAAAAATTATCACCAAAGAAAAAAAGATTTTCGCGGATGTTTTATGAATGAGGTTTCTCATCATTGCTCCTTTTGGTAAATTTCGTCTTTTCAAGGCTTTGACCTATTATATTTATATCCTTTAGGTCTGTCAATATAAGTATAAATGCCGTAAGCATTTCCAAATCAACGTTATAGAAGAGATCAGGATGGGTGATTGAGACAACCGTGGCCAGGCTGAGCTGGGGTCATACTTTATCATGAAGTGATGTTCAGAGATGAAATCTAGCCCAATTCTCAACTTGATGTCAAAGTCTGACCCCGAGCGAAGCCTGTATCCGAGCGGGATTTCCTCGCTGGGGAAATCCCGCGTGTTTTCGAAACACCCAGCCTGATCAATGATTTTCCTTCTCATAGCGGAAAGTGAAATGCTTGTATAAATACCCATTTTTCCTTTTTACTTGACATCAATCCTTCTTATTCATAACATAAAACAAGCTTCTAAACAGCAAAATAGCTAAGGAGGTTGACCTTGAACAAAAAAGAAGTAGCGATGAAAATGGCTAAGGATGCAGGAACAACTTATCTTCAAGCGGAAAAGGCTTTTAATTCCATGATAGAGGGAATCAAGGCTTCTTTGAAAAAGGGGAAAAGAGTGACCTTTTCAGGGTTTGGAAGTTTCGAAGTTAAAACGAGAAAAGCACGGAAAGGAAGAAATCCGAAAACCGGAGCTGTTATCAACATACCCAAAAAAAAGAGAATAAAGTTCAATCCGAGTAAAAGTTTTAAAGATTCCCTTTAAGACACAAAGCATAATTCCACTTTATTTCCAACACCTTTTCTAATAACGGAAATGGAGATGTTTACCTTCCCACTCTTCATTGGACATGGGAACTTCATTCCTATAAAATAATCTTCCTTGAAGAAATTGAAGCATAAAAAGATAAATATAGCTTTGCTCTTTGGCGGACGTTCTGCTGAACATGAAGTATCTCTTATCTCTGCAACATCAATCTACAAAAACCTCGATAAAAAGAAATTTGCAATTACTTCTATCTATATTAACAAAAAGGGCACCTGGAAAATTGTCGAATCACCCCTCCTGGAAGCTTCCACTCTGAATAAGGGCGATTTTTTTTCATTCCTCCCCTGGAGCAAAAATGTCTCGCCTCTGACTTTAGATGCGGATATCTATTTTCCTGTGCTCCACGGCCCGTTTGGTGAAGATGGAACCATCCAGGGACTTTTTGAAATGGCTGACGTCCCTTTTGTGGGTGCATCTGTTATGGATTCTGCTATCGGCATGGACAAAGCCATGACAAAAATAATCCTCAAAGCCAAAAACCTGCCAGTGGTTAAATACATTATTCTCCAGGATCAAGAATGGCTGAAACAAAAAGAGGCCATACTTTCGAAAATCAAAAAAGAGTTTCCCATTCCTTTTTTTGTTAAACCTGCCTGTTTAGGCTCAAGTGTCGGAATTTCTAAAGTTAAAGAATACAGCGAAACCTCTGCCGCTCTGGATGAAGCATTCCGCTACGACCAAAGAATCTTAGTGGAAGAGGGAATCAAAGGGCAAGAGTTGGAATGCAGCGTTTTAGGAAATGATTCTCCCCGAGCTTCGCTACCAGGGGAAATCATCCCCTACAGAGAATTCTATGATTACAGAGATAAATACATCGCTGGAAAGACTCGCTTCGCAATCCCTGCGGAACTTACCTCCTCACAAATTGAAGAAGTGCAGCATCTTTCTCTTGAGGCTTACAAGGCTATTTCCTGCTCGGGGATGGCACGGGTAGATTTCTTTATGGAAGAGAAAACTGAAAAGATTTTTATAAGCGAGCTCAACACTATCCCGGGCTTTACAAAAATCAGTATGTATCCTAGGCTTTGGCAAGTGAGCGGACTTCCCTTTCCGCAACTCCTCGAACAACTTATCGAGCTGGGCTTGGAAAGGCACAAAAAAAAGAAAAGAAGAAAGGAAAATTTCATCCCGTGAGAATCCTGGGAATAGACTTTGGCGATAGTCACATCGGCCTTGCCGTAAGCGATAAACTTCTTATCACGGCTCAAGCTCTGGGCACCTATCGTTCAAAAAGCAAGGAAGAAGACAAAAACTACTTTAAAGAGCTTGTGGCAAAATACGAAATTGGCGAAATCGTACTGGGTCTTCCTCTTAGAATGGATGGAAGCCCGGGCACCCGGGTTGAAAAAACCAAAGAATTTGCCGACTGGCTCGAAAAGATACTTAAAATTCCTATAATTTTTTGGGACGAGCGACTTACCACAAAACAGGCGCTTCGGATTCTTAGCCAGCAAAAAATCAAAGCTAAAAGAAGAAAGAGTTTAGAAGACCAAATCGCAGCCTCTCTTATCCTCTCAAGCTATCTTGAAAGCAAACGAATTAAAAACCATGCTACTTAAAACGATTAAGATTGTTTTGGCTGTAGCAGTGGTGATCCCTCTTCTTCTGTCAGCATGGTTCTCCTTCGATTTCTATTTTGCTCCTAAGACTTCACCAAAAGAAATATTTTTCGTAGTTGATAAAGGACAAGGAGTTCATAACATTGTTCAAAACCTCAAAGAAAAAGGAGTTATCAAAAATGGGCGGTCGTTTCTTTTGGGGTATAAAATTTATTATTCTTCAAAAAGTCTGAAGGCTGGAGAGTATATGTTTAATCTTCCGATTTCCCCAAAAGATATTCTAAAAATACTCACAGAAGGGAAAGTTCACCTCCATCCCTTGACAATTCCTGAAGGCCTGACAAGAAAAGAAATCGCTCGCCATCTCGAATCCTTGCATTTTACCGATGAAGAAGAATTTTTAGCAGCTTCTTCCAAGACAGATACTATCTCCTCCCTGGATAAAGAAGCCGCTAATCTTGAAGGATACCTCTTTCCTGAAACCTATCATTTCCCGAAAGGAATTTCAGCCGGGAAAATTATCTCCACTCTTGTTTCCCAGTTCAAGGAAGTTTTCTCAGAAGCATGGCAAAAAAGAGCTAACGAAATAAAGATGACTCTAAGAGAAGTTGTCATCCTTGCTTCACTGATCGAAAAAGAAACCTTCCTTTCCGAAGAAAAAAAGCTTGTATCGGCCGTATTCCATACTCGCTTAAGGATACAAATGAAACTCGATTGCGATCCTACTATCATTTATGTGCTCAAGGAAGAAGGAAGGTTTAAAGGCCGCCTCCTGAAAAAGCACTTAAAACTCACATCTCCTTATAATACATACCGCAACCGCGGTCTTCCTCCCGGCCCTATCTGCAGCCCAGGACGAGAATCTCTCGAAGCTGCTCTCTATCCTGCCCAGGAAAAATACCTTTATTTTGTTGCCAAGAAAGACCGAAGCCACCATTTCAGCAGCAACTTTAGAGACCACCAGAATGCAGTAAGAAGATACCGGAAACAGTGAATGGAATAGGGGAAAACAGGGCCTTCCTCATTTTACATAATATTTAACACAACAAGAATCCTGCCCCCTTTTTTCCAACGTTTTGACAAATCAAGCTCCCAGTTTTTCGCACATAGCACTTTGCCCTTTGCTGTTTGCGTTTTACGCTTTTCCCTAAAAAATATTTTCCTGTCAAGAATTTACTAAAGATAGCTATCTTGGTATAATAATGCAGTGAATAGGGAGGAAATTCTAATGAAGAGAATAGTATTAGTAAAAGAGATATTATTGCTTTTGATGATATTGACAATCTCTCTCTCAGGCTTTTCTAAAGAGAAGGAGGTCAAAAGCTTGTGGGCTGCCTCATCTGTAAAAATTGATGGTTTCAAGGATGATTGGGCTAAAGTTGCTTTTGCCAATGAGAAAAAAACAAAAATTGATTATGCCTTCAAGAATGATGCAGAAAATCTCTATGTTCTTTATATTTTCAAAGATCCCAAATATTTAACCTCGATTAGTGTTACGGGGCTAACGCTCTGGTTCAATTCTGAAGGAAAAAAGAAAAAAAAATACGGCATTAAATTTATACAAAAGCAGATTTCAGCCGATGCCTTAATTTCTCGTACAGAAAAGGAGAGGGGGCCAATACCGGAAGATAAGAAAAAAGAGATACGCAATAACCCTTTTTATCTTATCAACGATACTGAAATTGTAAACAAAAAAAGCAAGTCTCTTTCTCAACCCTCTGAAAGCAGCAAAATCAAGCCTGCTGTATTCAGAGTTATGAAACAGCAAAACTTGCTTGTGTTCGAATTTGCGATTCCTCTGAAAAGGATGATGGAACAAACCTCAGGAGC
>DRHQ01000025.1 GCA_011049545.1 Candidatus Aminicenantota bacterium
ATGCCGATATATAATAAAAAGAAGCGCATTTGAGACTGATTGAATGTTCTGCTAGAGGTGAAATCAGCGTAACAAGCAGATATCAATGAAAATAAATATTGGTGTCGGCATAATCTATGAATAAATCAGGTTAATTAATATTTAAAAGATGCTCTGGCTTATTTGATTAAAGATGCAAAAGAAGAATTTACTGAGGTAAAAGAAAAATTATTTCCAGAAAATGATGATTAAAACACAAAAAATTAAAGAAAGGCTGGTTTGGACTAAACCTTGCTTCATGATTTCAAACTTGGGACGAAGCACAATAATACTCCAAAGTGTATGAACTACCATGGGAACAAAAGCAAGAGGAACCAGCACTGGCACACTTTTAGTAAATACCAAAAGGACAAGAATAATAATCAAGAAAACAATATAAGCTAAACACTCCTTCACTAAATTTATATTAAAGGGAAAACTCAGGATTCTTTTTCGTGTCCGAGCAGCCTTTTTCCGCATCTTTATGTAAAAAATACTTCCTGCAAAATAGAAAGCATTAAGCAGCCAAAGGATAAACGTTCCCCTCGAGAGCTTCCCTCCTGAAAGGACAACGCCCACCAGAGCGCTTATAGTGAGGAGGGCAACTCCTAGAACTTCTCCAATCAATGTTCTTTCTTTCCGGTATAAAGCAAGATATGTATGCAAAAGAAATAAAAATAAGGCGATTAGGCCGATTATTATTAAATCACCTAATCTATATCTAAAAATAAGCCAAAGGAAAATTCCAAAACCAACTCCAAAAAAAAGAAGAAATGCCTTCCACAACTCTCCCCTTTTAATCTTTTGAAGCCTAACTTCAGAAAAGTACTTTTTAAGGATCAGATGCAGTGGCTGTCTGCTTAAGAAGAGAAGGAGAAGGCCAAAGAATCCGAGGATTCCTCTTCCAGATATCCCCCCGCCAACAGTCACACCAATAAAATAAGGAAGGATTAAAATAGCCCAAGCACCGTGTTCTTTAGGAATAAGAGTTTTTAGGGACATTTTTCCTGAGAAATCGTGATTTAGATATTAACCTGGATTATTCACGAGTCGATGTTGCCGCAGATGCAAGGCGTCAGCCCATGAAGCCGTGGTCCTCCACTGCGAATGGGCTGCAACGAAGCAGATGTGGTGAGATCGACTCGCCACCAGGGAAAAAATGCCGATTAATATAAATCGCTTCTTTTTGAATAAGTGTTTATCAGGATCTACAGCAATATCAGGATATCTTTTTGATATTGCTGTAATTGCAGAAAGTATCGGCATTTTTTATGTATAATCCAGGTTAATTCTCATCATGAAAAAATCTTACTTTCTATTTATTATAGTTACAGCAGTTTATATTTTTCTTGTATTACAATCAAGTTTTTCTATAAATTTTATCAATTTGAGAAAATATATATTTTTACTTGACATACATTATATAGGATTCTATATTCTTTACCATACAAAATATAGTATAAATGCCAATCTGCTCTAGGAGGAACGATGACGGCTACAAACGGATTTTCGCAAAATGCGCTGAGGATTTTGAAGGCCCGATATTTCATGAAGAACGAAAAAGGCGAATTTCTGGATAAAGCCCCATCTGATCTCTTCCGGAGGGTTGCTCGTTTCGTTGCTTCTGCAGAGAGAACAAAAAAAGAAGAGGAGCATTGGGCTCATAAATTCTTCGAGGTTATGATAGCGCGAGACTTTTTTCCTAACAGCCCAACTCTTACAGGAGCCGGAAGACAAATGTGCCTGAGCGCATGCTTTGTTCTTCCCATTGAAGATTCTATGGAATCTATTTTCGAAACGACAAAAAACGCTGCTTTGGTCCATAAAGAAGGAGGAGGGACAGGTTTCGACTTCAGCCTTCTCCGTCCTAAGGGAAGTTTTGTCCGAAAGACTCAGGGAGTCGCCTCTGGTCCCGTCTCTTTTCTTCAAGTTATTGACTCTGCGACCGAGGCTGTTAAGCAAGGCGGAACAAGGCGTGGGGCTAACATGGGCATTTTAAGGGCAGATCACCCTGATATAGAGGAATTTATCAGGATGAAAAGGAATGGAACAAGCGCCAACAATTTTAATATATCTGTAGCGGCTCCAGATGAATTCATGGAGGCAGTGAAAAATAACGGTCTTTATAATATTTACGACCCCCACCTTAAAAAGAAGGTGAAGAGAAAAAAGGCCCGTGAGATATTTGATATGATTGTCGAGTCTGCCTGTGCTGTGGGTGATCCTGGCCTCATCTTCATCGACAGAATCAATATGCATAATTCCACAAAAGACCTGGGCCCTATCAGAGCCACCAACCCCTGTGGAGAACAACCTCTCCACGAATATGAATCTTGTAATCTGGGTTCTATCAACTTAGTCAACTTTTTCGACTCCCAAAAAAAAGACAAATTTGATTGGAGAAGATTCGCAGAAATAATTTCTGTAGCCATCAGATTTTTAGATAATGTCATCGACGTCAATAAATATCCCCTGCCCCAAATCGAAAAGAAAACAAAAGGGAACAGGAGAATAGGGCTCGGAGTCATGGGCTGGGCTGATCTTCTGATTAAAATGAAAATCAAGTATGACTCAACCTCAGCTCTCACCCTTGCTGAGAAAATCGCCTCTTTTTTAAGAAGAAAAGCTGAGGTTGAATCCCAAAAGTTGGCTGAAAGTAGAGGAAGTTTTCCAAACATTTCAAAGTCAATTTATAAAGAAAAAGGGATGCGGAATGCGACTGTCTTTACTATCGCTCCTACTGGAACGATTTCTCGCCTGGCAGGATGCTCCTCCAGTATTGAGCCAATTTTTGCCCTTGAATTCACCTCGAAAATTATAGATGGAGAGATAAAAGACGTTCATCCCCTCTATCTCGAATGGAAAAACACAAACTCTAATGAGCCTTTGCCTGAATATTTTGTAACCGCTCATGAAATCTCTCCAGAATGGCATATAAAAATGCAGGCTGCATTCCAAAAATACGTGGATAATTCTGTCTCAAAAACGATAAATTTTCCTAATAAGGCTACAACCAAAGACGTAGAAAAGGCTTATCTCTTAGCTTATGAGTTAGATACCAAAGGAATCACCATTTACCGCGACGGCTGCCGGGCTGAACAGGTTCTTTACAAATCTTTACCCTCAAAAAAACTTCATCCAAGGGAAAGACCCAATTCCCTTCCCTCCGTTACCGATAAAATAAAAACTGGATTTGGCAATCTCTATCTCACTATATCTTACCTTAATCAGAAGCCCTTTGAGGTTTTTACAAGTATCGGGAAAAGTGGCTATTCCACTATGGCAGATGCTGAGGCTCTGGGAAGGTTGATATCTTTAGCCCTGCGGAGCGGGGTTGAACCCAAAGAGGTCGTAAACCAGCTAAAAGGAATCGGAGGATCAGAGCCTATCTTTACAGAAGGAGGCCTTGTTCAATCCATTCCTGATGCTATAGCAAAGGTACTGGAACGACATATAGGAAAGATAGAAAGCAATCCCAAAGATTTCTTTACTGTTTCCTGTAAAATTTGTGGCGCTTCTCTCCCCGATGAAAAGTGTCCCACATGCCCCAACTGCGGCTGGAATAGATGTTCAGGGACATAATCTACCTCAATTATTTCTTTAGAATTTCTCTTGATTACCCAGACCATAATTGCTAAAATTTTATTTAAATCTTTTTAAATTCTCTTTCTCGGCAAAAAGATGATAATAGCTGAATTGGCGATCTTTCCCACAAGTGAAGGGGTGTCAGTAAGTAAATACGTCAAGGAAGCCATTAAAATCATTGAAAGCTCCGGACTGAAGCACGAAACCGGCGGCATGGCCACAACAATCGAAGCTCCTGATTTGGATACCTTGTTCAAAATCATAGAAAAATGTCATGAAGCTATGGTGAAAATGGGAGCCCAAAGGATTCATATAGACTTAAGAGTAGACCACCGCCTGGATGTAGAAGCCTCTATCGAATCAAAACTTAAGGCTCTGGGAAAAAGATAAATTGATCCCTCCTTAAAGAAACGCCTCAGCTGCTTTCCCTCAGAAGCGGCCTGGTGAGGCAAGTGGGACCACCTGCCCCCTTCTTGGAAATATCTTCTCCTCCGTACTCCCAAACCTCAACTCCTTTATCTTCGAGCAACTGTTTTATCTGAGGATTACCAGAAATCATTATGCATTTTCGGGGAGAAACCGCAAGAATATTGCAAGCCATGGACTCAAATTCAGAATCTGAAACCTCGAGGAGTTGGATGCCTCGTCGCAGGAGCCATTCTCTGAAGGGTACGGGAAGAAGTCTGGAATAAACCACGGCTAAATCGTGGTCAACAGGGCTGATGAGCGACATCAAATGCAGGACGTCACCAGACCCTTTCCAGTGCGGTAAGGGAACGACAATAAATTCATCAACCATGTCTCTGGTGAGTTCCTTCAACTGACGGATGCCTTCCTCGTTTGTGCGGTAGCCCAAACCCACAGCAAGAGTGCGTTCATCGATCCACACCAGATCCCCTCCTTCCAACGTTCCTTCACCGGTAATAGAGCCGAGAATGGGAATGCCCAATTCAAGGAGAAACTCTCCGGCGGCTGATGGCTCTGCACGACGTTTCTCTTTACCCATGTTGCATAAGATGGCCCCTTTATTCGTTATGATGACAGCGTCATGCACATATATGGAATCGAGTCCCGCCTTATCATTTTGGGGCAGATAATAAATATCTGAGATGGACTTCTTCAGATACTCAACGAAACTATCATATTCCTTGAGTGCCTTATCGTAGTCAGGAGAAGCCAAATAATTCAACTCTTTCCATTGAGACTGAATATTATCTAGACTTAGGAAGGCGTCTTTGGGGTCTTTAAGCAAAAGACTTTTAATCTGATCAACCTCAGATTGGCAGCCAAATTTCATGATTTCACCTTTAAAATATCATTATAGAGTAAAAAATAAAGCCTTGGTAGATTATATATTATTTTTGCTTTTCCGGCTCAATAACAAAAAGGATGACGATAAAGAAAGGAAAATTTGGCTTCTCTCTCCTGTTTAAGTTGTTTGACTCAGATTTCTCTCTTCTGATTTATCTATGATTCCGCCTCCAACAACCACATTTCTTTCGTAAAAAACTACCGCTTGGCCTGGAGTAACAGCCCTTTGTGGTCTCTCGAATTCCACCAAAATCTGATCTGTATCTAAGGGAGTGAGAAGGGCTTTCGCTTCTTTGTGTTTGTATCTGATTTTAGCTCCTACCTTAAGGGGCTTTGTTATTTTCGCCTTAGAAATCAAGTTCACTTGGGCAGCCAAAAGAGTCTTTTCATAAAGCTGGTCAGAAGGGCCAACAACGATTGTATTTGTATCACTCTGCATAGAAAGGACATACAGCGGTTGGGAAGCAGCTATTCCCATTCCCTTCCTCTGGCCGATGGTAAAATGCGCAATTCCCTCGTGCTGACCTAAAACTCGATTCTCGCGGTCTACGATAGGCCCGGAGCGGAACGCTTTGGGAATTCTTTGGCGAAGAAATCGGACATAATCATTATCAGGAATAAAACAAATCTCCTGGCTTTCATGTTTCTGAGCCACAGAGAGCCCTAATTTCTGCGCTTTTTCTCTTACCTCTTCTTTTGTGAAATTTCCGATCGGCATCAAAGTGCGAGAGAGCTGCTTCTGCGTTATAGGATAGAGGAAATAAGACTGATCTTTCTTTTTATCCTTTCCTTTTTTGAGAAGATACCGCCCTGATCGAGTATCATATTCGACGCGAGCGTGGTGGCCGGTAGCTAAAGAATCTGCTTCAAATGCTTTGAGCCTCTTCATCAGAAAGTCGAATTTAATATATTGATTGCAGCGGATGCAGGGATTGGGAGTACTGCCTTTGGAATATTCCCCGCAGAAATCTTTAATCACACTCTTGTCGAACCGATCTCTAAAATCAACAACATAGTGGGAGATTCCCAGAGATATGGCAACGCGATGGGCATCTTCGGTTGCTTTCCACCCGCAGCAGCTTCTTAAATTCTCCGATCTGCAGTAATCCTTGGGCAGAGAGAAGAGCTTCATCGTTACCCCAATGACTTCATATCCCTGCTCTTTGAGGAGAGCTGCGGCCACCGATGAGTCCACTCCCCCACTCATGGCTACAACTACTTTTTTTTG
>DRHQ01000026.1 GCA_011049545.1 Candidatus Aminicenantota bacterium
CCAAGTTGTTATCAAAATTTTAAGTGGGATCATATTGAAGGATTACCACAGTCGAATTTTGATGTAGAACTTGAAGTAAAAAACAATTATTAAAGGAGACAAAAAAATGACAGGATTTGACAAAGTACGAGAATTGAGGATCAGGAAATTTCCTATCCAGGGAATTAACATGATCAAATTATTTCAAAAACAAATACGCCTTACGACTAAAAATAAAAGGTATACTTACCGACAGGCATTATTTGATATGATTGAATATGCATATATTCATGTGGTCGAAAAAGGAGTACGTAATCCTAAATCTTAACTATCTATGACTGATCTAAAAGCAAAGCTCATTTTGCAATATGAGCTCGAAATGGAAGTTGATTTCTATCTCAATGATGAAGGCAAGAATGTTGTCCTGAAATCAGGGATTGTCAAAATACGGCGCAAAATGAATATACAAATTGATCATGAACTTGTTCACGTATCAGACGATAATAAATGCTGCATTATTAAATGTACAGGAACAGCTAAAATATTTAGCCAGCAAGATCCTTTTACGAAAAGTATCCGCACAGTTGATTTTGGCGAGGTCTCTCCACAGAATAATTCTTATGAATTCCCCGTTGCTGTTGCCAAAAAACGTGCTGAAGGCCGTGTTGTCCTTGATCTAGCAGGGTTTACTGAAACTGGTTGGATGACCGAGGACGAGCCATCAACCTCTTTTGAGCCGCCTACTAAGAAACCATCGAAAGAAATGGTTGATAATTTAGAGCAGAAAATAGAAGAAAAAAGATCCAGTGGAAAAAAAGGAACGAAAGCAAAGAAAATAGAGAAGGAAGTAATACCAAAGGATATCCCGGACAATGCTATTGTGGTGGATGGGATAATTCATATTTTGGAGGGCGAAGTTGATGGTCGCTGGATCATCTACAAAGTGATCGATGGTAAAAAAGAAATGACGACCTGTGATGATGAAAAAACGTTCAATAAACTGGTTGACTTGTTGAAGAAGAAAGAAGATAAAATACAAGGTGTTACACCCCCTGTAGAGAAGAATGTAAAAGAACCGAAATCAGAAGCCAAAAAGAAGCCTAGAACAAAGACGAATGCCGAAAAAGATGTCAAGCCCGAAACAATTTTCCCCGGCAGCGATCATTCAAGCGAAAATATGACCGACCCGGAACCAGAGACCAAGGAAAAACCATCGCTTTCTAACGAGTTAATTATAGTCGGAAAAACCAGGTATGCATTAATAGGAAAACAAAAGGATGGCAAATATTTAATAGCAGGTAAACGAGGACAGAGCCCTATTGTTGAGATGTATGAAGATGAATCTGCTTACAATAAACGTGTAGATACATTGCGGGAAAGTATTGATCCAGAAGAGCCTTCTACAAAAGAAGAAGAGCCTGAAAAGAAGATTGAAAAAATCATAAACGGGGACGTTGTATATGAATTGTGGGGTAAGCAAGATGATGGCACATACTTAATTTTCGGCAAAAAAGGGAAAGTTCCGATTAGCGCCAGGTATGATAACGAAAAAGAGTATAACACCCATGTCGCCAAGTTGCGAGAAGAAGCTACCCCTGCCCCTGTTGTTGAAGAAGGCCCTAAAGAAGTCTCACTTGAACAGGAGTTTGCAGATCATTTCCGTGAAAAAGAGGAACCTGTTTCTGATGTTGATGGGGTTGTTGAAACAACTCTTAGTGCGACCAAAATGAATGCAGATAAAGTAAATGTGCCAAAAAAGATCACTGAAAAAGATAGTGAGCCAGAGTCCAAAGAAGGGGATCAGTTAGACATTGATATTTCACCCATAGCTGACCTTACGAAGAATGTTATCAAATTATGATGGTGGTTCAATAAAGACACAAAAAGATTTATTTAAAGATGAATGGATCAAACGAAGACATAAATGTTCTGTATGCAGAGAGCCCTTACCCATATATTCCCCGTACTGGATGGCGCATGTTCTCGGTAAGGGAGCCTTCCCGGCGTTCAAATTACTTAGTGGCAATATTAGGATTCTCTGTGGGACTTGCCATGATCTCTATGATAAGCAGACTCATGTCGCAAAAAA
>DRHQ01000027.1 GCA_011049545.1 Candidatus Aminicenantota bacterium
AGATTTTGTTTTTCTTCTAAATGAAGATAGAGGTGGGAGGATATAATATCAGCAATCCTATCAGGACTGTTGTCCCTAAAAGCGGGAATGATGGATTCAAAATTTGCATTCTGGCTGAGTTTCAAATAATCTTCGAAAAGTGTCAAAACTCTTTTTAGAAGTTCTTTAGTCTCAGTGCTGTCTCCATGGATTTCTTTTATTTCTTTAGCCAGAACCTGATAATAGGGCGTAGTGCTTAAGTATTCAATGATTCTTCCTCTTGTCTTTCCCTCAACGATAACCTTGACATTTTTATCGTCCATTTTGATCGCTCTGATAATTTTGGCTATTACGCCTAAAGAATAGATATTGCTCGGGCCTGGATCATCTAAAGACGCATCCATCTGGGCAGATAAGAAAACCATCTTATTTTTTTCCATTGCTGCTTCCAGTGCTTGGATGGATGAACTGCGACCGATGATGAAAGGAACTAAAGTCGACGGGAAAACCACGACATCTCTTAAGGGGATCAAGGCAATATTTTTCAAAACTTCAGAGTCGCTGCGGGAATCTTGCATTTTTATACTCCAGTATTTTTTTTCAAGCTGTGAAAATTTAATTCATTCTTTATTTGATTGAGTATCGGGGGATTCAAATCATGACATACTGATCATTCTATTATAGCGTGTTCAACTAAAAAGTCAACTGTCTTGTTGAAGAGAATACTGCTTCTAAGCTCTTCTCTTTTCCCTTCTTTATTTACACTATCTACAATTTGTGCCAGGGGGAGGTTATTCGCTTTTGCAATTTCTTTGAAATGTTCGTGCATTTCCTGATCAGACACCTTCAGGTTTTCTTTTTCAGCTATTTTCTTTAGGATTAAATGATTTTTGAGGGATTGCTCTGCTTTTTTCTTTCCTTCACTTTTTAATTGTTCTAGATCTTCTTTTTTTATATCTTGTTGGGTACGGGAAGAGAGAAGACGTCTCATGATAGCCATGTACTCCTGTTCTACGAGAACTTCTGGGAGCCCAATACTTAACTTGTTAGATATTTTTTTTATAATTTCCTCTGCCATATCTTGTTTTGTTGCCTTTTCTTTTGAAGAAATTATTTCTTTTTTTATTTTTTCTTTTAAGTCTTTCAAATTTTCGAATTCTCCAAGCTCTTTTGCAAATTCGTCATCAAGCGCAGAAATCTTTTTTTCTTTGATGGAGATGACTTTTAAGCTATGTTCGATTTTTTTTCCTGCTAGCTTTTTATTTTGGTGATTTTCATCATAGTCGAGGGTGAATTTTTTTTCTTCACCGGGCATTGATCCTATTAATTTCTTGTTCAGGAGTTCTTCGTTTTCAGCGTGACCAGCAAGGATGACTACTTTTTCCTGGGGCAAAAACTTTTTTGTTTTCAAGTCTTTCCCTTTCATTTCGGCTACGACATAATCTTCCTCGCGCACTCCCCTACCCTCCACGGGCATGTACTGGGCGGATCTTAGGCGGAGTTCTTCTAGAGATTGGTTTATTTCTTGATCTGTTACAGAAACCTTTTTATTCTTGACCTTGATTTTCTTATATACAGGAAGGTTAAACTCCGGCCACACTTCAAATTGTGCTTTTAGATGAAGCGGTTGGCCTTCCTTGAAGTGAAGGTCATCAACGACAGGCATTCCTACAGGATCGAGGTTTTGAGTCTTGAGTTCCTCGCTCAAGGTCTTGGGAATAAGAGAATTAAAAAGCGATTCCTTTATTTCAGGATAGAACCTCTGCTTAATGATGTCTCTGGGAGTTTTCCCGGGCCTGAAACCTGGAATCTTTGCTCTTGACGAAAACTGGGTCACAATCCTTTCAAATTCCTTCGTAACTTCATCAGCTTCAATATCAAGTTCAATTTCTCTTTTGCATCCACTTAAGATTTTGATATTACTTTTCATTAGCCTTTAGTCGGTCAAAAATCTCTCTTATTGAATATAGCAGTAATGGGCAGAGCGGGACTCGAACCCGCACTCCCTTATCAGGAACTAGGTCCTAAACCTAGCGCGTATACCAATTTCGCCACCTGCCCTTTAAGGTTTCTCCTGATTATAGGTAAAGGTATTAAAATACAATAGCTTTCGATGCGAATCTCTTTGTTTTAGAGAAATAAGATTTATCTTTAAAAATGAAGGACTAACCTGATACATTTTTATAACATATTGATGTTCCTTTTGTCAATTGCCTCAAGGCTCTATTCATTGCTTTTATGGGGGGTAGGAATTGCCATTGAGAAAATAAATTATTCTACAAGGCTACAGTTATTGGGATTCCTGTTGTTATCTAAGATGTTGCTTCAGCTTTTGGGCTAGTTGAGGATTTAGAGGCGTCAGTTTATTATACAGTTCTTTAGCGCTATAGTTGTCGTGAAGATTCAAGTAGCAGATGGCCAGATTATAGATTGCATTACCGTTACTGTAGTCAAATCGAAGTTCTAAGGTTTTCTGTAGAGGTTTGATAGCGGATTCATATTTTTTGAGTTGCATATTACAAATGCCGATATAAAACCAGCCGTCAGCATTATCAGGGGATAATTCTAAAAACTTTTTAAACGCCGCTATAGATTTACTGTATTTTTTTTGTATGTAGTAGATATACCCAATATTAGAATGAGAATATTGGTCGGCAGGATTTATAGCCAAAACTTCGTTGAAAGTCTTTATGGCTTCATCATATTTTTTGAGCTTCTGGTACATCAGACCAAGGTTGTAAATATCTCCCATGCTGTCGGGTTTCAATTCGATTATGCTTCTTGCAGCTTCAATAGCCTTTTCGTGATTACCCGCCTTATCGTGCATAAATAGAATGGCTTTATAATATTTGTCTGCTTCTTCAGGGCTTAGCTTGGCGAGCAGTTTATAGGTTTCCTCTGCTTTTTCATATTGATTTGCTTGGTCATATGCCTGGGCTAAATGATAATTTGTCTTTATATCCTGAGGCTTCTCTTTTGCGGCTTCGTTCAAGGCCGTTGAGGCTTCTTCAAACTGTTTAAGCTCTATTCTGCTTAAGCCAAGGCGAAGATACCCTTCCCAGGGATCTTCAGGTTTTAGATTGAGATAGTTTTCATAGGCTTCCACAGCCTTGGCAGGTTCCTTAAGCTCTTTATAGGCATTTCCCACATAAAAATAAGCATCTTTTAAGTCAGGATTGAGTTCGACTGCCTTTTGCAGTGGAGCGATAGAATCGCGATATTTCCCTAGCCTTAGATTAACAATTCCTAATTGATAGTAAGCATCATCCCTGTTGTTATCTAATTCAATGACTTTCTGGTAGGCTGTTGCTGCTTCTCTATAATTTCGTTGCCTGTTGTAGACAGATGCTAAAAGAGAGATGGATTCAATATTCATAGGGCTTAACTTAACAACTTTTTCCAGATATTTTTGAGCTTTTCCCGTCTCATCGAGCAAGGAAGCGACTTTTCCGGCAAGAAAGGCTCCTTCAAAAGTTGCCAGGTAATCCTCATGTTGATAATCTTTGAATTTGACTAGGCTTTTTTTCTGCACCGTTTTCATCAAGTTAGAAGGGAGGATGAATTTCAGCGTCCTTTCTAGAAAAACGACCATACCCAGGACTTTCCCATTCACATCCATAAGCGGCGCTCCGTTAAAATTCAGGGGTACAGAGAGAGAAGTTTCTATGAACCTTTTTGTGATTTCAATCTCAAGAATATTTTTGACTGTTCCTTCTGAAGCTCCTATCTCTCCTAATTCATTACTTCCAACCGCATAGACTTTTTTCCCCATGTTCAGTTCGTCTGAATTCCCCATACTGAGAGCAGGAGTCTTTCCTTTGATCTTTAATAGAGCTAAATTCAAGTTTTTATCAACTGCCAAAATTCCTTCAATTTTTACTTTCTTCCCTTTAAAGTTTTTTCCTGCCATAGATTTAGCTTGACTGACCAGTAGATAACTAGTTGCCATAACTCCCTGTTCCACAACGAATCCGGAGCCTTCGGCGACGGTTTCTTTTTCATCCCCGAGGACTGTGAGATGAACTACTCCTCTTTGATTTTTTTCAAGTATTTCCTGGGTTTGTTCAGTTTGAGAAAAGATAAGAGCAGACGGAAAAAAGATTAAAATAAATAAAATTAGCCATCTTATTTTATTTCCCCTCACTATGACCTCCTTGTTGAAATCATGAGCATTTTTATATGAAAGTAAAAAGTAAAAGATAAATTTACACATTGAGGAATATTCTGTCAAATCTTATCTGAAGAATTGACAAAATTTTAACACTCGGGTAGCCTGAAAAGCTGAAATAACTGATGATCATGATAGATATAATTATTCTGCTATCCAGTCCTGTTTTTCCTTTCGTGCTTCTGTAGCTTTTATGAAATGAAAAAGAAAAGCAAAATTCTCCTCGTATATTTACTGACCCTCTGCGGTATTATCATCTGGTTAGGAGTCATTTTTTTGGCCCCTTATTTGAAAAGCCAATCTTCGGGTTTACAAGCATTTTGCTATGGTATTTTCTCCCCTATTTGTCATCAAAAGCCATCTCGCTCTTTTTTCCTCTTAGGTTATCCGCTGGGCGTGTGCGCTCGTTGTCTTGGTATCTATTTTGGATTTTTAGCAGGAACTGGACTCTATCCCTTCTTGAACAAGTTCTCTAATCTTACTTTGCCTAAAACTCGAATTTTTATCTTGATGTCACTGCCCATAGTGATTGATGCTGCAGGAAATTTCTTCCGCATCTGGATGACTTCAAACTGGCCGCGCTTTGCAACAGGATTCATCTGGGGGGCTATCCTGCCTTTTTATTTTATCATTGGCCTAACAGATTATTTTGCGAGAGAGAATCGAACAGAAGATTTTGCAGCTTAAAATATTTCTTGAAAGTAAAACATGAATCAAAATAGAATAGGAAGAACAAAATGAGAAGGAGAAAGGATGGATAATCAAAAATCAGCAATGTTTTCCGCAGCTTTGATAGGTGGTGCTGGCGCAGGCATTCTCTCCGGCATCCCGTTTGTTAGTTGTCTTTGCTGCCTCTGGATCATAGGAGGAGCTATGCTCGCTGCCTATCTCCTTGCTAAAGATTCTCCTGTTGTTTTAACTGCTGGGGATGGAGCGATTGTGGGTGTTTTTACAGGAATCGTGGCTGTTGTGGTGCAAGCAATTATCAGCTTTCTGTTTCGTCCTGTTAACAGAGAATTTTTCCGGAGAATGATGGAAAGGCTCTCCGAGTACGCGGAAGAAATGCCTCCTGGATTTGAAGGTTTTTTTGAAGGTGGATCCACTCAAGCATCCGTTCCAGCGTTTTTAATCGGAATCCTGGTCTCAGCTATCGTTTTTTCTGCTTTGGGAGCTTTAGGCGGGATCATCGGGATCTCTCTTTTCGGGAAAAAATTCTTACCAGGTAAAACTGAAGGAGTCATTGATGTTCCTAAAGACACAGGTGATAGTCAACCCTGAATCTGATAAGGGCAAGACAAGAAAACGCTGGAAGTATATCAAGGAAGGTCTGGATAGTTTTCTGAAAGAATTTAAATACGAATTTACGGAAAAGCCTTTACAGGCAACTGAAATATCAAGAGTGGCCATCAAAGAAGGCACAGAACTGATTGTTGGAGTCGGAGGCGATGGCACCATGAATGAAATAGCCAATGGCTTTTATGAAAACCAGGAAATTATAAATCCAGTAGTATCTCTGGGAATCGTGCCCTCAGGGAGCGGTTGTGATTTTACCAAAAGTCTTAATATTCCTCCTGGGTTTAAGAATGCTTTGGAAGTCATAACTCAAGCTCCCTCCTCCTTGATAGATGTAGGAAGAGCGAAGTTCAAGAGTTATTCAGGAAAAGAGGAAGAAAGATTTTTTATTAATGTTGCTGATTTTGGGATAGGTGGTGAAGTGGTCAAAAAGGTTAACCAGAGCAGAATGAAACGAAAAGCGTCCTCTTACATGAGATGTCTAATCTCCACATTCGTCACTTACAAAAACAAAATGGTGAGGATAAAGATTGATGATGAGGAACTGCCTCTTGGTGAATATATGATCGGAGCAATTTCAAACGGAAGGATTTTTGGCAAAGGGATGAAAATAGCCCCCAGTGCTAAGCTGGATGACGGGCTTTTTGATGTTGTTTTGATAAAAGAGATGAAGATGTTAGAATTTTTCATGAATGCCTGGAAAATCTATGCAGGAACCCACCTGTCTCATCCTAAGATATCGCTGATTCGCGGCAGGAAAATAGAGGCTTTTGCTGAAGATGAAAAGAGTGATGTCCTTATAGAAATTGACGGAGAACAAGTAGGTATATTACCGGCGACGTTTGAAATTATTCCGCGAAGTATCCATGTTAAAGGCTATCTGTAAAGAAGTAGCTTGACCGCTGTTTTATTCTTTATTGTAGGGGCTTGATTTATCAGACTTGTCTTTTTGATCTTTGTGGGGAATTTAATTTGTATTTTGTAGGGGCTTGATTTATCAGACTTGCCTTTTTGATCTTTGTGGGGAATTTAATTTGTATTTTGTAGGGGCTTGATTTATCAAGCCCACATTTTGGAATAAATAAATGACTGTATTTTATAAATCAAATCCAAATGATAAGGAAAAATACAGCTATCCCTTTTTTGCAAAAAAAGTAGCTAGACCCCTTTTATTTATCAGATTTATCCGTTGTTTTGGTTGAAGAGTAAAGATAATGACAGTTTGTAAAAACTACTCTTCCTGAAGAATCTTGATATTTATAAACTTTCGTTCTTGTTTTTATGAATGATTTTGGGTATGAAGTCATTACTTTTTCAATATAATTTTTAGTTTCCGGATAAGGAGGAATTCCATTATACTTTTTTACTGCTGTTTGACCGGCGTTATAAGCTGCCAGGACAAACCTTGTTCTTCCGTTATAAAGGTTAATCAAATCCTTGATATATCTTACTCCTCCTTCGATATTATCTCGAGGTTCAAACGGATTTCCTACACCATATATTTTTGCTGTTTCAGGCATTAATTGCATAAGCCCCAAAGCTCCTTTGGAAGAGATACAGTGTGGATCATAATTTGACTCGGCGCGAATTATGGAATGAATTAAAGAGGCTTCCAAATCGTATTTTTCAGCAACCGCCTTGACGATTTTATCAAATGTTTTATTTTGCCGAGGTTCTACCTGAGCATCCGTTTCTAAAGGAAACAAAACAATAAGCAATAGAATTCCCACGGAGGCAAAAATCTTCGATTTAAAGGATTTTGGGAGTTTCATGATTTTTTTATCAGCATGAATATTTATGATGCCAAAATCATTATATTATTTCAATCCTCTTTTGAGGTGATTTTTCTTGATAAAAGGGGGTCAGACTATTATTTAATAATCTTTTCCAGGATAGAATAACTCTTTTTTAAAGCCTGATCCAATTTCTTGGGCTTTGCACCTC
>DRHQ01000028.1 GCA_011049545.1 Candidatus Aminicenantota bacterium
AAGAGCTGCTTTGTCTTCCTGTAGTCTTAAAGCTTCTATTACTTTATTCCCGATGATTTCATGGGCTTCTATTTCTTCTTCCTGGCTCTTTCCTGTAGTTAGTAAGCTTCTTATCATATATTCTCTTTTGCTGGCGTCGATTTCCGTTATCTGGCTTTTTTCTAAACCAACCTCACTCAATAATCTCCTGACTTCATCTATAGGAATCTCGTTTTTTAGCATCACCCGGACCAGCGAGCCCCCGGCAAAATCGATCCCCTCATTCAGTCCTTTGCCCTTGGTGATATTAATGATCCCTACTATAATGATGATTCCAGACAGGCCGAAGGCAAAAAGCTTGTACTTCATAAAATTGAAATGGGGCTTTTTAAATATCTGCATTTTTATATACTTAATTTATCTCTTTTTTTTCTTGTTGAATGGGATAAGTCAAAAATTAAGTGGGAAACAAACACGGCGGTGAACATGCTTGCTGTGATGCCGATAATAAGCGTAACCGCGAATCCTTTAATGGGGCCAGTTCCAAACTGGAAAAGGAAAATAGCGGCGATGATAGTGGTTATGTTTGCATCCAGAATTGTCTTGAAAGCACGGGAAAAACCAGATGTAATCGAACTGTTTATACCCTTACCTGAAGAAAGCTCTTCTCTTATTCTCTCAAAGACTAAAACATTGGCATCGACTGCCATACCTATAGTCAGTATGATTCCTGCAATACCAGGAAGCGTAAGGACCGCTTTAAAATAGGCTAAAGTGCCCATTAGTATGATGATATTTAAAATGAGGGCAAGAACAGCGTTAAATCCAGAGAGCCGGTAATAGATAACCATGAACACCATGATTAAAATAAGGGCCATGAAGATAGCTGTAAGTCCTTGCCGGATGGAATCAGCACCCAGTGAAGGACCGATCGTTCTCTCCTCCAAATATTTGATCGAAGCTGGAAGCGCACCTGCTCTAAGCACAAGAGAAATATCTTCAGCCTGTTCTTGTGTGAATTTGCCACTTAATATTCCACTATCAGAGATTCTATCTTGGATAGTTGCCACTTCTTGAATTTTTCCATCCAGGATAATGCCCAGGGGTTTGTTAATATTCTCTGAAGTAAGTTTAGCGAATATTCGAGCTCCGTCCGCGTTAAACGAGAATGATACAGCTGGGTTGTTCCATTCATCGAAGGAAGGGCGGGCATCTCGCAGATCCTTTCCTGTAACAGGGGCTACCTGAGTTACAAGGTAGTAACCTCCCTCTGTTCTCTCGGGATCTCCCCTTATGACCTGCAGATCTTCGGGAACCTTACCACCAAAATCCGCAAGCAGGGTCTCTCTATCAGGCGCTGGTCCTGCTTTAACAAGTTTCCATTCCAGGAGGGCTGTGGTCTTAAGGATGGCTTTCACTCTTTCCGGATTTTCGACTCCGGGAAGTTCGACTATAATCCTGTCGCTTCCTGTTGTTAGGCCCTGCCTTTGTATAGTCGGTTCAGTGAGCCCGAGTTCGTCAACTCGGTTTCGGATTGTTTCCTGAGCTTGTTTGACTGACTGTTCCCTGTAATATCGGTCCATATTTGGTTTTAAGGAAAGGGACACGGTGCGGCCGGTGATAGAGTAATCCCAATCCCTGAAATAGTCGTCCAGGAGTTCTTTAATCTGCCCTTCTTGCTCAAGGTTGATTTCTTTAAGGGAAAATTTACTTATTGTACTCTTAATGATTGCTTTATGTTCAATATCTTTCTTTTTTAGCCGTTCTCCGAGACGCATAATAGCCTGATCTGTTTCGTAATTTAAGGCGTCATCCGTTACAACTTGAAGGACAAGATGCATTCCTCCTTTGAGGTCAAGCCCTAGTTTTATTTTGTCTTTGGGAGGGTAGGCGAGGATTAAAGCAAAAACAATGACCAAGACGGTTA
>DRHQ01000029.1 GCA_011049545.1 Candidatus Aminicenantota bacterium
TGGATTTGTTCATGTTCTATTCCGTAAGAATGGAGAATAGACTCTGCAGCTCCATATTCGGTGGAAAGCTCTGCATGACCTGCTTCACGTCTCAGGTACTCTTTTTGTTCGATTGCCTTTTCTTGAAGGAGCATCTTTGCTCTTTCGAAATCCTGGCGGCTTAGGTTTAATTTTGCTCGTGCTTGAAGAAACGTAGCTTGGGCCTGGACGAAATCCGGAGAATTAATCGTAACCATTACCTGCTTTTTGTTCACTATATCTCCTAAATCCGAGGAGAGGGAGACAACCTTTCCCCTAACAAAGGAAGAGATGTGAGCAGTTTTATTCTGGTTGAGCGCGAGGATGCCTGTAATAGTGATTTTTGAGGCAATGTCCTGTTTGGTGGCTGTGCCGACTACTATTCCCCATTCTTTCTGCTTTTTCGCAGACAGTTGCAGTTCGATGTGTTCCTCGCCCTCGTGCAAATCAGCTTCTTGTTCGTGTTCATGTGCTCCTTGTTCGCTAACTTCAGGCGCTTGAGCTTCATGTTCATGACCATCATGCTCGTTAGAGAGGGATGAAATATTCTTCTCCTTGCTTCCGCAAAAAACGAAAACGAGTAACGAAAGGAGAATAATATATTTTTTCATTTTATCTTTTCTCCGCTAGCTCACAATAAAGCCGCCTTATCATCGATCAAGCTTATCTATATATTTTATAGAAATTGAAGGTTATTGCCAAGAGGTATTTTCTTCTCTGTTGTTAGATCCGCCACCAGTAGGAAAATTTGATGAAGTAATATCGGCCCGCTCTTCTAAAAATTCCGGATTCGTCTTTTTCCTGGTTGTCATCTATCCCTAAATAAAAGACTGTGCCGGGCCTTAACTCATAACTTAGAAGGATGCTGGTATAGAGTTCCCCTTCGTAGTCGTCATAGTCTGTGATAAGCCTCAAGGTTAAATAGCGGGAAATTTGATAATTGATTCGCTGGCTTATGATGTTTATTTCGTAATCTTTTTCTCCACCCTTTTCTCTGTAGAACTTAATATGCTTAAAATCATAGAATAAACGAAGATTGGTCAGAGGTTTCAAGGTGAGCGTGCTACCGAAGGAGGTTTTATAGCCTAAATAAGGATTGTCTTCGTATTTGATTGCATTGCCGAAAGAATAGGAGATACGGCCACTCAGCCAGGAAAATGGCTCTGAGCTAAGGCTGGCTCTAAAGTTTTTTTTGCGAAAGTTTATTCCTTCGTACCTTTCCAGTTCAGAGGAAATGTTGGCCCATAGATAAGACTGTCTCCAGCCGCTTATAAATCCAGTGAATTCAAATTCTTCATCAGTTAGAGTGTTGTCAAAATCATAAATTCTTCGATACTCGAAGGAAGGACGGATAGATATGATTAAATCATTTTGAGGGAGGAAAGCATAGCTGACACGTGTGTTCAGAGAATGAATGTTTTTGCGGCGGAAGTAGCCTGATGATGCTTCAAAATCAGGGTGGATGCTTGTCCAATTGGCTGAGAGCGATAGATGACGGGCCCTCCTGCTAAAGCTTAAGTTCATGGCGGGGACAAAGTCAGTTTTTTTATCCTCCATTTTGCTTAAAGAGCTTAAGAATTGAAAAGAGAATCTGTAATAATTCTTAAATTTGAAAAGGCCGTCTACCCCTAATACTCGGTTGTAATTGTCCGTAACAGAACCCCCAGGGAGTCCCATTTCTTTATCGGTCATGATAAATCCGATGTGAGATTCTGAGTAAAGGTCTCTTTTCAGGCGGAAAACACTAATCAGGGCATTATAGGGATTATCATCTTCCTCCTCGTCCTCCTCTTCTTCCTCCTCTCCAATATCGATACCAGGGGGATTTTTGTCATAGGTACTTAAAAAGCCCAGGGTTGTTTTCCCTATTTTCCCTGTAAGTTTAACTCCCCATAGAGGATCGACAATTTTTCGCGTGTAGACCAGTTCGAGTGGTGTATCATAAAAATCTTTTCCTTCCAGGAAGAAAGGCCTCTTTTCCGGATAATAAAGGGCATAACGTTGATTAACTTGGACCTGAGGCATATCAGCTTCGACTTGACTGAAATCAGGATTATAAGCGATGTCTGCTGTCATATTAGAGGTGATCCCGTATTTGAGGTTTATTCCCGCTTCAGGGTCAAATTTTTTACCGGACTGTTTCAGACCTGTAAAGACCGGCATGAATTCAAAGTTCTTTCCTTTTCCAATAGCCTCGTCTATCTCCAAAGTTCCGGATTGGATCAGAAAACCGTTTATATCACGGGATCTGGGACGCCAATAAATTTCCTCATTTTTTCTTCTTATAGTCCTCATTATCTGAAGTCCCCAGGCTTGAGACTTGGCGTTGGGGAATCTTAAGCTCTTAAAAGGAATAGCCAGTTCTACCGTGTAGCCTGAGTCGTCTATATGTGCGTCGGAGAGAAAGAAGGTATCCCAGTTTCTATCGAACCCGAAACCCCCTCTTCCTCGGCCCCTTCTCCGTGTTTCTGTATAAATCCCATCGGTTTGTATCCCGCAGGGATTAACCTGGAAGACAAAAGCTCTTTTTTTATCATTAAATGTATCCAGATAAATAGTGACCTCGTCGTCTCCATAGGCACTGTCTCTTTTACAAAGAGAGGCTCTGATTGCACCTGGGCTGGAATCATAGCACCGAACAGCAATGTAAAGATTTTTTTTATCATATCCCAAGTAAACCACTGTTTTTTCAGATGGTTGAGCGCCTTCTTGAGGTTCGTATTGAGTGAAGGTGTCTAGGACAGCGCCCTCCTCCCAGAGTGGATTTTCCAGTTTGCCGTCTATTTTGGGTGGAGATGTGAATTCTGGAAGTTTTACATGATAATCATCTTTGTTTTCTTGAGAAAAAGAAAATAGCGAGAGGATAAGGAGAGAGGGGAGGATACAGAAACAGAATCTTTTCATTGTTCTTATACTAAAGCTACGCATTATATAGTAACAGCTTATATCTCAAAAGCTTATTTTCCTAAAACTTTAGAGAACCTGATGTCCTTTTCCTTGAGGCTAGTTCCCTTGGCTCTGTTCAAACGAGCCAAAGAGAGGTTGTAATCAATCATGGCTTTAAGCTCATTTGTCTGGGCAGTGGCCAAATCTGTTTGGTATTGAAGAACAAAAAATGGTGTCGTGATGCCAACCTTGAGTTTCTCCTCCTCAGCTTCGAGTGTTTTTGCTGCTAATTCTCTGGCAACTTTGTAGGCCTGAGCTCTTTTATAATCAGTCTGCACCGCTCTCACCGCATTCTTTATTTCAAGAAAAAGTTGCTGTTCCTGGTTCTTAAGCCTCAGCATTGCTTGATCTAGGTTGACTCTTGCCTGGGCGTAGTCTGCACGGGAGAGAAAAGTATTTAGGGGTATATCAAGCGTTATTCCTACAGACCAATTTTTGTACTTAAAATTAAAGGCATCTTTTAGGGCATCAGATCCCTCGCCTGGAATCGTGCCAACCACAACACCAGAGAAAGGATTATTGTCAAGATACAAGATCTGGTTTCCTGTTATACCAGGACTCCAGTAGGATGCAGTTAGACTTAAATTCGGAAGAAGTTGATTTCTGCTATAGCTCAAATCTAACTCTTTATTCTTCAAATCTATTCTTGTTGCGTTCAAATCCGGACGATTATCCATGGCAGTTCGAAGGGCCTCATCGAGAGTCACTTCCTTTTTTTCGAATGTGGGCTTATCCAGAGGGATTATTTTAGCTAACTCGGCTCCTTCTTCTTCAGCAGCAATGTTGATGATTGTTTTTAACCGATCCTCGTTATCTTTAAGTACGGCCTCAGCTTGCAGGATGTCCGCTTCCCTGGTAGCCACGGCAGACTGAGCACTTAGGATTTCTATGGGTGCTAAAGTCCCCACCTCGACAGCCTTCATGTTTTTTTCCAGCAGGTCTTGGGCTAACTTCAAAGACTGTTGCTTCACCTTGAGGTTTTCGATGCTGTGGACCATATTCCAGTAAGCCTCCTCCACGCTGTAAATCGTTTCCTGGAGCACTCTTTTGAGTTGGTTTTCAGAAATATCCTGGCTGTTCCTGGCGATGATGATTTCTCTGCGGTTTATCTTAATACCGAAATTTTTGAGGAGGGGCTGGCTGAAATTGAAAGTTAATGTACTTCCGAAGCGGGGATTAATACTCTGGAAGCTTCTGTTCGTATCTGTCTTGTAACCGTCGAGAGAAATAGAAAAAGTGGCGCCTGTAGGAATGAGTTGTGAGATCTGTGCAGAATAGTTATTGGTTAAAGTTGAGACCTGGTCAGAGGCATCAAGAAACGAGTAAGATGCAGAATTGGTGTCTCTTTTGTTAAAGCTGAAAGAAAGGATTGGCAAGAATTTTTCCTGGGCACGGGAGACGGAAATATCAGCAAGTTCCGGATTCAAGACCTCAATGGCAACATCGAGATTGTTCTCCATGGCTTTCAGGATGCAGTCTTCAAGCGAAAGGGTTTGTTCTTTTTGTTGGGCAAAAGATGATGTAGCCAAAAATAAAATCAGAAATGCAAAAATTCCTAAAGTTCGATTCGACATTTCAATCCTCCTAAATTTGGATTAATAAAAAGCAGGGCAAGCTAAAAAAGCTAGAAAAGCGAGAGAAGCTGAATTTCGATTTTAATTTTTTTGCCTGTTATGTCTGCTTGGTCTTTTACATTGATCTTTTTCTTCATCTTTTTTCTTACTTATTTTTTCTATGGTTTCTTGGGTGTTTTTTTCTTTTTCCCACTTCTTTTTTTCTTTGAGAAATGTATTTTTCAATCATGGCTTCAAATTCAACGACTTGTTCATCAGTTAATACATTTTTAATTTCATTTTTCAATTGAGACCGTATGCTCGAAAGGCGATCATTGATATTTTTTCTCAAATTTTTGAATCTTTCCTCGTTATTCTTAAAGATGTCTCTTATCTGCTCTTCCTGTTCCGGGGTGAGGCTTAGCTCCTTAGCCATCATTTCTAGAGAAGGAAATCGAACAGAGCTCCTTCTTTTCACTCTTTTTTCTACTTTTTTGTCGATGAGGTGCTTTTCAAAAAGAATTCCACCTATAAAACCGGCAGCAAAGACCACGGTTAAAGAAAACACAATCCAGAATTTATTGTAGTTTTTCATGGCAAGTATCTCCCAGTTGAGTTTTTTTCTTCCATTGCGGTGAAGATAAGCATCATGTTTTTGTCTTCGACTTTTTCTTCTCCTAACAATATTGTTGTTTCTTGCAGAGGATCTAGGTTGCGAAGCAGGAGATCTTCTGATTCACTAAGCTCTTCTTTTTGCAAGGGAATAAAAAGAATTAAAATGGCTGCGAACAGAATAACCAGAAGCATCGAAGCGGGAATGGCTCTTATGGCCCATTGCTTCCAAAGTGACCATGGGTCATATTTTTTCTTTTCCTCCAGCTTGGGCTTGAGGCGTTCCCAAAAATTGGGTTTAGGTACTGGAAAGTCATTTTCTTTGAGGGCGTCGAGAATGCCTTGATATTCTTCTCTCCTTGTTTGACAGAGAGCACAGCTTTCCAGGTGCTTCTTTAGTTCATTCTTCTCTTGTTCTTTTAAAAGCTCATCAAACGACCGGAGAAGAAATCTCTCAACTTTTTTACATTTCATGATTGCCTCCTCTCTGAATAAAGAAAGGTGCTAATTTTTTCCGAAGCATTTTCCTGGCCCTGTGAAGACGAGAATCCACAGTGCCCGGAGATATTTTCAGGATTTTAGTAATTTCCTCATAGGAAAATCCTTGAATATCCCTAAGAGATAAGATGAGCTTGTATTTTTCAGGAATAGTTTGGAGGCATTGGTGTACGAGTTTTTTCCTTTGCTCAATGATTTGTTCTTTTTCTTTTTTTATAATCTCGTTTTCCTGGACGAGAGGCATCTCCTTCATCTTCTCGAATAACATTTTGCTCATCTTACTTTTTTTCCTCAGATAATCTTTGACATGGTTAACTGTTATCCTGTAGAGCCAAGTTCCAAATTCTGACTTAAATTGAAACGTCGGAAGGGCAAAATAAGCCTTGATGAACGCTTCCTGAGCCAGATCATCAGCAGTTTCGCGATCACGTGTTAAGCTCCATGCCAGATTAAAAACTTTTGTTTTGTATTTTTTCACCAGAGAGGCAAAAGCCTCTTCATTGCCTTCTTTGCTCTGCCGTACTAGCTCTTTCTCTTCCATCCACTTTCAACTTTTCTTTACCTCCGTACATAATTTAGACGGAGGAAAGAAAAAAATCTTCCGTTTAATCTTATAAACAAAAATACTCTTTTTTCGTTTCTTATTTTAAGCTATATGAAGGAATCTATAAAGAATTATATACACCAGTATAGAAAAAGGGTAAGAAGGTATGGAGAAATAACTAACCTGGATTATTCACGGATCGAGTTTGCCAGATTGTCACGCTCCGCTCGTGATGACAATCTAAGAGGATAAATGGGGATACTTATTCATTTCCCCTTTTTCTTGACAATCCCCCTAGTCTTTAATCTAATATATCTTCAAAGCAAGGAGGTCATTCAATGTTTGTTTGGGTTTTCCATCGCCTTAGCGGTCTCCTGCTTATCCTCCTCATTGGAATTAAATTTTTAACATCTTTTTTTCTGATGACGAAAGAGCAAAAGCCAGATTGGGCTCTTGTTCTTCACACCAATCCCTTTATAGACACTCTGCTTATTATTTCTGTTGTCTTTCATGCTTTTTATGGTCTTAGAACGGTTGCAATTGATCTAGGGCTGAGGAAAGAGAAGCTGCTTTTCTGGGTCTCTACTCTACTCAGCCTTGTTTTGAGCGGCCTATTGCTTGCCCTTTACTTTACCAGGAATTACTGAATGATAAGTCAGGACATCCTTGTCGTTGGGGGTGGATTGGCAGGATTAGCTGCAGTATTATCCTCCGATCCTCACCTTAAGGTTGCCGTAGTATCCAAAGTCCATCCTCTTCGCTCCCACTCTGTTGCTGCCCAGGGGGGGATAAACGCTGCCCTGGGAAACAATCCGGATGCAAGCGACGACAACTGGGAGAGGCATGCCTTCGACACTATCAAGGGAAGTGATTATCTTGCTGATCAGGATATTACGGAGGTAATGTGCCAGAAGGCAGTTTCAACAATTTATGAACTAGAATATCTGGGTGTCCCTTTTAGCCGTTTTCCTGGCGGAGTTATCGCCCAAAGACCTTTCGGTGGCGCAGGATTTCCCCGGACATGCTATGCAGCTGATAGGACAGGACTGGTCATCCTTCATACTCTTTTTGAACAGTCCATAAGAAAGCAGGTCAAATTTTATAATGAATGGCTGGTGACTAAACTCGTAGTAAAGGATGGAAAATGTCTGGGAGTTGTCGTCTATGATCTAACTACAGGTCAAATCATGCCTGTACAAGCCAGGGCTGTTATTTTTGCAACCGGGGGGTACGGGAGAGTCTATTCAAGGACTACTAATGCTTATATCAATCATGGAAGCGGCATAGGGATAGCTTACAAAGCAGGTGTACCTCTAAGAGATATGGAATTTGTTCAGTTTCATCCTACATCTCTTCTTGGTAAAAATATCTTGATTACAGAAGGAGCGCGGGGAGAGGGAGGTTACCTGGTCAATAACAAGGGAAAAAGGTTCATGCACGATTATGCTCCCTCGGCCATGGAGCTTGCCCCCAGAGATATTGTCGCCAGAGCTATCCAGACCGAAGTCGATAAGGGAAACGGTTTTGATAAGCAGTATGTTCATCTCGATTTGAGGCATATAGGAGAAGAAAAAATAAAAAAAAGACTACCTGGCATCCGAGAGATATGCATCAATTTTGCCGGGATTGATCCTGTGTATACGCCCATACCCATCCAGCCAGCCCAGCATTATTCGATGGGCGGGATTGATGTCAACGAGAAATGTGCCTCGCGTGTGGAAGGATTCTTTGCTGCTGGAGAATGTGCTTGCGTAGGAGTTCACGGCGCTAACCGCCTCGGGGGGAATTCCCTTCTGGATACGGCAGTTTTTGGAAAAATTTCTGGGGATGAAGCCTCGGTTTATGTCAAAGGGAGTGATGGGACAGATAATAGCGAAAAGATTCTTATCGAGGAAGCATTAGAAGTGAAGGCAAGAATTGAGGGGTGGGAGAAGAGGAACTCTGGAAAGAGAGTCCATCGTCTTATGGACAGGTTGAAAGTTGTCATGAGTGAGAAAGTCGGGATTTTCAGAAAAAAGAAAGATTTAATGGAAGCCCTGGTGGAGATCTCTGAGCTCAAAGAAGACTACGAGAGAGTTTACCTTTCTGGAAAATGCCTCCGCTACAGCCAGGAGCTTGTAAATCTCATTGAGTTTGATTCCATGCTGGATTTAGCAGAGGTCATAACCTTGGGTGCTTTAAACAGACAGGAAACAAGAGGCTCCCATTATCGTCTTGACTTCAAAGAACGTAATGATAGGGACTGGCTCAAGCATACTCTGGCCACCTGGAAGGAAGGCAAGCCCCAGATTAGTTATGCAGGAGTAAATATAAGTAAATACAAGCCAGAAGCAAGAAAATACTGAGATGGAATATTTTTTTAAGATCTTCAGGTATGATCCCTTAGAGGACGAGCATCCGTACTTTCAGGATTTTTTCTTCGAAACAGAGGAGAAGAAATCACTCCTGGAAGCCCTGATGGAAATTCGGAATGAGCAGGATTCGACCCTTGCTTTCAGGTATAGCTGTCGAGAAGCTATATGCGGATCGTGCGCTATGGTGTTTAATGGAAATTTTGATCTAGCCTGCCGGACAGAGCTTCAAGCGCTCGAATCCTCTTCGATTGTCATAGAACCCCTGCCCAATCTGGAAATCCAGAAAGATTTAATTGTGGATATGGAACCCTTCTGGGAAGCTCTTTCCAAAATTAAACCCTTCCTTTACCCTGATAAGAAAATGCAGGAGGAAGGTCATAGAATAGAAGAGAAGGAGATGGAAAAGATATTCCAGTACATCAACTGCATCATGTGCGGATGTTGTTACAGTGTCTGCCCGGTCGTTTCAAGGGATGAAAGATATCTAGGGGCGGCTGCCCTGGCTAAGCTTTATCGGTTCGTCAAAGACCCCAGGGATAAAAGGCCTTTCTCGAATTTATCAGACGTTAACACCGAAGGTGGAGTATGGGGATGTGATACAGTTTTTAAGTGCAACGAGGTTTGTCCAAAAGAGGTAAGGCCCGCTGATGGCATTGAGGCTTTGAGGAGAAAACTTGTTGTTGAAAAGATAAAAAGAATTTTTGGATTTAGAAGATGAAGCTTAAGCATTCACTTTTTTCCCGCCGGCAATTTTTAAACGGTCTTCTCGGAGGCTGGCTGGCAGCTTTGCTGGCTTCTTTTCTGTATCCGGTCATAAAGTTTGTTTTTCCTCCTACGAGGGAACCGGATCAGGTTATTTTGCCATTTGCAGACTTTAGGCAGATGGGGCCCAATTCAGTTAAAACTTTTTTATGGGGAGCAAAGCCTGGCATTTTAAAAAAGAAGGATGATGGTTCCTTATTGGCTTTCGTCGGTGTTTGCACTCACCTGGATTGCAATGTCAGCTATCTTGCGGACCAGAGGAAGTTTTTCTGTGCCTGTCATGATGGATGGTATGATGAGAATGGTCAAAATATAGGTGGGCCTCCTCCCAAACCGCTTCGTCGTCTTGTAGTTTCTATTGAAGAGGAAGACTTAATCATCAAGAGAGAAGGCGAGGAAAGAGTGGAAGACTTATGAAAACTGGAATTCAATCCTGGCTTGATGAGCGTTTTGGGCTTTCAAACATAACCAAATTCTTAAAAGAAAAGACCGTTCCCCAGCACAAACATTCAATCTGGTATTACACAGGAAGCGCCATCCTGCTCTTTTTCACCATTCAGGTCATCACAGGATTTATGCTCGTCTTTTATTATAAGCCCACTCTGGAAGGAGCCAACGCTAGTGTTGCCCGGATAATGACCGAAGTTCCTCTAGGCTGGATTATCCGGTCAGTCCACAGTTGGGCTGCTTCTTTTCTGATTGCCTTTGTTTTTATTCATCTTCTCAGCACCTGGCTGACCAAGTCATACCGGAAACCTAGGGAGCTCACCTGGATGAGCGGGGTCTTTCTTCTTGCTGCTTCCCTGGCGTTTGGCTTTACTGGGTACCTTCTGCCCTGGGATGACCTTTCTCTCTCAGCTACAAAAGTGGGGACAGATCTTCCTCGCTCTATACCTCTAGTTGGAGCTTGGGTTACGAAATTGCTTCGAGGAGGGGAAGATGTTACGGGAGACACCCTGACCCGCTTTTTTGGTTTTCATGTCAGTATCCTTCCTGTTTTCATCTTTATACTTCTGGGTGTTCATATCTATCTCATCCAGAAACATGGAATGGGCCTTCCTCTTGTTGCCGAAGGTAAGAAGGAAAAGATGAGAGAGATTCCTTTCTGGCCAAATTTTGTCTTCAGGGAAATGGTTGTCTGGCTTCTGCTCCTGGGTATTCTTTTTTCTCTGGCCATCTTTTTCCCCCCTTCTCTTGATAAAGCAGCTGATTTGATGGCCGCTGCCCCTGAGGGGATAAAACCTGAATGGTATTTTCTTTTCCTGTTCCAGACTTTGAAAATCTTCCCGGCCAAGATTTTATTCCTGAACGGAGATACTCTTGCTGTCTTCTTGATGTTACTGGCGGGTATTCTGTTCTTTTTTCTACCTGTCATGGATAATAAACCCACAGAAAAGAAAGGTAGGATTATAACCATCATCGCTTTAGTGGTTATAGCCTATGCTGTGGTCATGACGGTATGGAGTCTATTATGAGGTTAAGAAAGACAAAATTTCTGGGTGTGTTCTTGTTGAGTATCTTTTTTCTTTCTTTTTTCCTACCGGAGTTTGACTTTGCCCAGCAGGTCAGGCAAGAGGAACAGGAAGAGAAAATTCAGGCTAAAGATGTTCAAGAGAAAATTATCCCTTCTCCCCAGAATATTAAAGAGCAAACAAGCATTTACGTTTTTGTGGTCTGGATGTGGATATCGATAATCGTCCTTATTTATATCTTGAGGTTAAAAATAAAGGAAGTCGATAGGCTCCACAAGCTTCGGTTTTGATCCGTCCAGAAAAAATAAACCTTCCCAACCTGCGAAACTTTTCCTCTCTTTTTCGTCATATGTGTTAGTTGTGCTGGTTTGGATATTATGGAGCATTCTGAGAGAAGAAAAAATCGAAGCCTGCCAAAGGAGCAGGGACATAGATGGAGACTCAGAGAAAAATTCTTAAAGGGCGGACTCAAGGGATTTCTTGACTATGAGATCATCGAGCTTCTCTTGATTCTGGGAACTCCCCGCAGGGATTGTAAACAGCAGGCGAAGGAAGCTCTGAAAATATTCCAATCGTTGAGAGGAGTCCTGGGGGCTCCTTTTGATGAGCTCCAGAAGATAAAGGGAATCGGCCCTCATAATATTTTTGGCCTCAAGCTCATTCAGGAGGTTTCACGCCGCTTCCTTAAGGAAAGAATGATGAGCAGGCCCTATTGTCACTCTTCCAAAGAAGTGTTTGATTATCTTTATCATGCGCTCAGGGATTTAAGAAAAGAAAAATTTAAGGTCCTTTTTTTGGATGCGAAAAACCAGATACTGGAAGAGGAGACTGTTTTTGAAGGAACGGTGGACTCAAGCGCTGTTTACCCCAGGGAAATAATGAAAAAGGCCTTGAGATGGGACGCTTCATCGTTGATTTTTGTGCATAATCATCCCTCGGGCGATCCTGAGCCTTCTGTTAGTGACAGAGAGATCACAAAAGAACTTGTTTTTGCGGCGAATGTTATGCAGCTAAAGGTGCTGGATCACATCATAATCGGGAATAACTGCTACTTCAGCATGGCCGATGAGGGAATGATCGAGGATTATGATATAATGTTTCAAGATTTCAATAAAAGAGATCACGAGAGAAAGAAGAATTAAGCTTGCCTGACAAAATAGGGAGACGAGATGAAATTCTTATTGAATATAATTGTTGTTATATTAGTAACCTTTATATTTAGTAGTTGTAATCCCGCTGATTTTACCCCCGAAGAGGAAAGTGGTGCTGATGGAAATATTATGTTTGATTATCCACCATTTGACCTAAGTAAAGTTGTTGTTATTGAACCGTTGGGAGCTATGATAGGAAATCATGTAACACCAATTGACCATCAATATTACATGGCATTAGATCACATGTTACAAGATGCAGCTCAGACTATTGTTGATGTCTATTCACCTGCCAGCGGAACTGTTACTCAAATTCAGCATATGAGTTCGCTTCCGGGAGATGAAGCAATACAGATTGATGATTATAGAATAGTCATAGAACATACCAGTACAATTTCCAGTGTATATATCCATCTTGATACTCTTTCTGAAAAAATTGCAGCAGTTGCTCCTCTACCAGGAGAATATGCTAGTGTAAATGTGGCAGTTGGGGCCGGTGAAACCATTGGATATTATAGTGGGACTATTGACTATAATGTTGTTGATGAAGATATAGTACTTACGGGTTTTGTTAATCCAGACAGCTATCAAGCTGAACCTTGGAAGATACATATTCCGGATCCGTTCGATTATTTCCATGAACCGATAAGGAGCCAACTTATTGAAAAATGTCTTCGCACGGCAGAACCTGTGGGAGGTAAGATTGATTATGATATTGACGGTAAGCTTATTGGTTCCTGGTTTAAAGAAAATACAAATGGATATGCAGGACTTGGTCAGGAAAACTACTGGGTGGGCCATTTATCAGTGGTTTATCATAATGTAGACCCAGAGCATGTTATAGTTTCATTAGGTTCATATAAAAATCAGCCACTTCAGTTTGGAGTTAAATCTAATTCACCGGATCCTGCTGATGTCAGTGTTGCCACAGGTCAAATATTGTATGAACTGGTTGATTATGATTATTATGATGGGGACGTGCGTTGGGACAGAGAGAGCTTAGTAAAAGGCCTTAAATTACGAAATAGTGATTTTGTTCAAGGAGTTGTTTTATTTCAATTAATTGAGGATAGAAAACTTAAAGTAGAAATCTTTCCTGATACAAGTGCTGCTGGTGTTGGGACTTTTACTGAAAATGCCATGATTTATGTTCGATAATTATCAGGTGATTATTTGATAAAGGAAGAGATTAAAAAAAGGGACCGGCTACTTTTTCTGTTTGAACTGTCCATTGGATGTAGGGGTTTGATTTATCAAACCCGAAAAAGGAGAGACTATCCCTTTTTCTTAAGAAAAAGTAACATATCCCCCTTTTTTTTATAGACTCATTTAAAGGAGGTCAGAGTGGTTGACGATATGGATATTGCAAAAAAAGTAAAGATAAAGCCCATAGAGGAGATTGCCAAAAAACTGGGAATAGAGACGAAACACTTAGAGAAATACGGTATGTATAAAGCTAAAGTTTCTCCGGAAGCAATTCTGAAAGGAGAAGGCAAAAAGGGAAAACTAATTATGGTGACAGCCATGTCTCCCACTCCGGCCGGGGAAGGCAAGACAACGACTTCAATCGGTCTGGCTGATTCTCTGAGTGGATTGGGAAAGAAGGCGGCTGTGGCTTTGAGAGAACCTTCGCTCGGGCCTGTGTTCGGGATGAAAGGCGGAGCAACCGGAGGAGGATATGCCCAGGTTGCACCCCGTGAGGAGATAAACCTCCATTTTACTGGAGATATTCATGCTGTAACAGCAGCGCATAACCTCTTGGCCGCCATAGTGGATAACCGCCTTCATTTTGACGGAGCCTGCGGCCTGCTCGACTGCCGAAGGATTTCCTGGAAGCGGGTCATGGACATGGATGACCGGGTACTTCGTGAAGTTGTGGTCGGTATCGGAGGCCCTCTTCGGGGAATAGCCCGGGAAACAGGTTTTGATATTACGGCAGCCTCGGAAGTTATGGCCATTTTATGCCTTGCCGAGGATTTAAAAGACTTAAAAGAAAGGCTTGGAAATATATTTATAGGGTATTCACCGGATAAAAAACCTGTTTTTGCTCGGGAACTTAAGGCCGAGGGATCGATGGCTGCTCTGCTTAAAGATGCCCTTAAGCCAAACCTTGTCCAGACTTTGGAGGGAACGCCGGCATTAATTCATGGGGGTCCCTTTGCCAACATTGCCCACGGCACGAATTCCGTTATTTCCACCCGGATGGCGCTTCGGCTGGCTGATTTTGTTGTGACCGAATCAGGCTTTGGTTCGGACCTTGGAGCGGAGAAATTCTTTAATATTGTGGTCAGAACAGGTCACATTCCTCCACCCGATGCCTGTGTGCTAGTAGCAACTCTCAGGGCTCTAAAGCTTCACGGCGGAGTTAAACTTGACAAAGTAAATGAAGAAAACGTGGAAGCTGTGGAGAAAGGTTTTGTAAACCTTCAAAAACATACGGAAAACCTCAGAGCTTTTGGAGTTCCTTTTGTCGTCGCCTTAAATAGATTCCCTTCAGATACTGAAACAGAAATTAAGAAAGCTATAGATTTATGCCGCAGGGAAAAGGTTCGATTTGCTCTGAGTGAAGTCTACGGCAAAGGGGGAAAGGGCGGAAGTGAATTGGCGCTAGAAGTTTTAAAAGCCATCGAGGAAGATGAGAACAGCTTCCAGTTCCTTTATCCTTTAGATATGACGCTTCTGGAGAAGATAGAGGCTGTTGCTAAGAAGATATACGGGGCGGCGTCAGTAGCCATGGAAGGGAAAATAAAAAGGAAAATGCTCAGAATTGAAAGAGAAGGATTTGGAAACCTCCCTGTTTGTATCGCCAAAACGCAGTATTCTTTCTCCGATGATGATGAAGCGCTGGGGAGACCTGAAGATTTTACTTTGATCGTGACCGACGCTTCCCTCAGTTCAGGAGCAGGCTTTGTGGTTGTTTATTGCGGAGACGTTATGACAATGCCAGGTTTGCCGAAGGTCCCTTCATCCGAAAAAATAGATATAACGGATGATGGAGAAATAACCGGTTTATCCTGAGGGTGCCAAAGATTCTAGTGTGTATGTGTTTTTTTCCTGCCCATTTTAGCTGCTGGATAGCAAGGCCCATCGGATAGGATATCTCTACATCGACGATCTTCCCTTCCCGGTCCTTGACAAGAGCTAGCTCTGGGACGACAAAGGCCACAAAATCAGGATAGCGAATCTGGCGGTACCTTTCTATGACTTCATCTATGAGTGATGAGTCAACTTTAATCTCTGAAAATGATAATAAGTGTCTTGATTTTCGGGGGTCATTACAATATTATTGTTTTTTCATATTTCTGAGTAAAATTCTAGAAAGGAGATCTTTTTTATGCAACAGGTGGTTCGAAATGTCAAAATAATTGGAACTGGTTCATATGTACCAGAGAAGATTATTACAAATAAGTATTTAGAAAGCATCGTAGATACAAACGCTGAATGGATACAAAATATACTTGGTATTAAAGAACGAAGGATTGCTGCCGAAAACCAGGCTACAAGTGATTTAGCCTGTAAAGCTGGAGTCAAAGCTATCGAAAATGCAAAATTAAAGGTAGATGAAATAGACCTAATTATAGTAGCTACATCAACGCCTGACAGATTATGTCCATCAACTGCTTGTATTGTTCAAGATAAACTTAAGGCCTATGATGCAGTTGCATTTGATATTGCCGCAGTTTGCTCTGGCTTTTTTTATGGAATGTCTGTTGCATCTCAATATATTTCGAGTGGTGTGTATAGCAATATCTTAGTCATCGGAGCAGATGTATTTTCAAAAATAACAGATTGGACAAGGCGGGATTGTGTATTTTTTGGCGATGGCGCTGGAGCAGCAGTTTTATCGCATGCCAATGAAAATGAGGGATTTCTAGCATTTAGATTATATTCAGATGGGAGAGGAAAACACTCATTTACTGTCCCGGCTGGTGGTTCAGAAAATCCGGCAAGCACAAAAACTGTCAACGAGAAACTTCATTACTTTCAAATGAATGGCAGAGAAGTATATAAAACAGCAATAGATGTTCTTCCTAAGGCGATCAATAAAGTTTTAGATGATACAGGATTAACAGTAGATGATATAGATTATATGATACCTCACCAACCCGGTATTGGGATTTTAAAAAAGACCGCAGAAATCCTTGGACTCCCATTTGAAAAAGTGCTGACAAATATGGATAAATATGCGAATACTTCCGCTGGAACAATCCCCATTTTGCTTGATGAAGCAAATAGAGCAGGAAAATTGAAAAAAGATAATATCATCCTTTTTGCTGCAGTTGGTGCAGGCTGGACCTGGGGAGCATCAATAATAAAATGGTCATAATAATAAGGAGAGCGGAGAGTTTATCTGTTACTGTAGCCACCCGTTCTTTTTTAGCCTGATTTAACTATTCCTTTCCAACCTATTTGAGCCACTGCGCTTCCCTATTCCTTGGCCGATAAGGTCAAAATTTTTAATCCTTAAAAATCACATTTAAAAATGGGGCCTGGCCCCATTTTTTTAAGAAAGAAGACACTCTCAACTTATGACAGAACTACAGAAAATGGGGCCTGCCCCCTTTTTTTGATGTGGGTTTACACCCTCTTCCAATTGTGATAAAAATGGAAATGATTTAATACAATTCTGAACCAGAAGGCTTAATAAATGTGTGAATTAAGGGGTGTTTTTATTGTCGGTGCGGCTAGAACAGCCATCGGCAACTTTCTGGGGTCTTTGAAGAATTTCAAAGCTCCTGAGTTGGGCGGTTTTGCCATTAAAGAAGCTGTGAAGAGAGCTGGGATTTCAGGTGAAGATGTTGAGGAAGTGATCATGGGGAATGTTGTTTCAGGAGGCTTAGGCCAGGGCCCTGCCAAACAGGCAGCAGTGAAAGGTGGAATTCCCTACACTGTGAGTTGCTTTGCTGTAAACAAGGTATGCGGCTCAGCTTTAAAGGCCGTAATCCTGGCTGCTCAATCCATCTGGCTCGAAGAGAAGAATATCATCGTTGCTGGAGGCATGGAAGGCATGAGCCAGGCGCCGCATCTCCTCTGGGGCGTAAGGGAAGGTGTCAAGTTTGGAGACATGAAGATAAAGGATTCCATGATCCTTGATGGCATTTGGTGTGTTTTTAATGACGAGCATATGGGCATGACAGGAGAAGTGATTGCCGAAAAATTTGGCGCTACTCGCCAGGAGCAGGACGAGTATGCTTTGAGCAGCCATCGGAAGGCTATCCATGCTATCGAAAAAGGTTATTTCAAAGATGAAATCGTTCCTGTGGAAATTCCCCAGGAAAAGGGTGAGCCTATGCTTTTCACTGTGGATGAAGGCCCCCGGGAAGATACAGCACTGGAAAAATTAGCAAAACTCAAGCCAGCTTTTAAAAAGGATGGGACAGTTACGGCCGGAAATGCGTCTAGTCTAAATGATGGAGCAGCGGCCGTTGTTATCGCTTCAGAGGATGCCGTGAAAGAGAAGAAACTAAAACCTATGGCTCGGATTTTAGGCTCCACAACCAACCCTGTCGAGCCTTCCATGGCGATGTATGCTCCCAAGGGAGCCATCGAGAGATTGCTGGCTAATGTGGGCTGGAAGATTGAAGATGTTGACCTCTTCGAGATAAACGAAGCCTTTTCTTCCCAGTTAGTAGTATTGATTAAAGAATTGGGTTTGGATAGAGAGAAGGTCAATGTTCATGGAGGAGCTGTGGCCTTAGGCCATCCGATCGGAGCTTCAGGAGCCAGGATTTTAACGACTTTGATTTATGCTCTAAAACACAGAGGATTCAAGAAAGGCGTGGCCTCTCTCTGCTTGGGTGGAGGGGATGCAGTGGCCATGGCTGTAGAAATGGTATAAGCAAGGAGGAGTAATGACCATTAAAAAAATAGGAATTGTTGGTGCTGGAACCATGGGTGCGGGTATCGCCCAAGTTGCTGCCACTGCAGGATTTGAAATCATCCTGAATGATGTGGGAGAAGATTATCTTCAACGTTCTTTGAAGGTAATAGATAAGAGTCTGACCAAGCTTTCGGAGAAAGGGAAAATCGAAGAAGACAAGGAAAAAATATTATCTCGAATAAAAACCGCCACGAGTCTTTCAGGATTCAGGGAGGTTGACTTTGCTGTGGAGGCAGCCTTCGAAGATTTTGAGGTGAAGAAGAAAATACTCTTAGAGCTTGATAAGCTGCTTGCGCCTTCAGTCATCCTGACATCTAATACCTCATCCATTTCCATAACGCGTCTTGGAGCTTTGACCGGTCGCCCTTCCCAGTTTATGGGAATGCATTTCATGAATCCCGTGCCCTTGATGGCATTGGTGGAGCTGATCAAAGGGATGGCAACTTCGCAGGAGACATTCAACGAGGTGAAGAGCCTTACCGAGAAGATGGGAAAGGTCCCTGTAGAAGCGAATGATTTCCCGGGATTTATCTCTAACCGAATTTTGATCCCCATGATCAATGAAGCTGTTTACGCCTTGATGGAGGGGGTTGGCACAGCTGAAGCCATTGATACAGTGATGAAGCTGGGCATGAACCATCCCATTGGGCCCTTGGCCCTGGCTGATCTTATAGGGCTGGATGTCTGTCTTGATATCATGGAAGTCCTCCATGGGGGCTTTAAGGATTCGAAATACAGACCCTGTCCGTTGCTGAGAAAAATGGTAGATGCTGGCTATCTTGGCCGGAAATCAGGAAAAGGATTTTATGACTACAGCAAATAATCTCTTGTGTTAGAAATACAAACGCAATTATTCCAGTGTCATCGTGAGGAGCGAAGAAGATTCATTCGCTTTGCTCGGAACAGACTGAACAACCTGATATAATAAATTGTCATTGCGAGTAACCGAAGGGAGCGTGGCAATCTCAAACTTTTAATGAGCTTGCCACGCCCTTTCAGGGCTCGCAATGGGCATAATACTCACAAAGTGGAGCTATGTATCTTTATTTTTAAAGTAACAATACCAATCTAGATAGCTTATTTTATGTTTTTCTGTCAAACCTCGATGCGACCTGTAATCTGCTTTCAACCTTGAATAAA
>DRHQ01000030.1 GCA_011049545.1 Candidatus Aminicenantota bacterium
AAGAAAGCCCCCATGAACCGAATCGGCTCCAATTCTTTTCCGTTAGTCTTTTAAGTGCTGCTTTGGCCTTTGGGGCGATTGTCCAGTCGGCTTTTAGGTCTTCAACAAGGAGAGAAATGGCTGCTGTGTCGTATTTAATGATGGAGATGATCCCTTGTCTGGCTGCCCATGCTTTTTTTGAACTTTCTCCGCTTTGAGCGCTCCACCTACCAAATATATAGTTGTTTGCTATATAGAACGCCGCCTTTTTTAATGGTGTATCTGGCGAATATCCCACTAGTTTGAGAGCACCATACGCAAAAAATCTTTGCGGTGATTGATGGCTTCTCAGATAGGGTTCCAACAGGGCAACTTGTTGCTTCTTTTGATTACCTTTGAGTTTTCCAATTTTTAATATTTCCTCTGGACGCGCATCTTTACCTTTCAACTTGACAATTTTAAGCCAGAAAGACGCATCATCAGCAACCTGTGTTCTGAGTTGAACAAGCTGAGTCAGCTCTCGAATCACTGCCTGTATCTGAGCTTTTGTTCCCGGGTAAGGATTACGTCTCTCATTTAATAGCACAGCGCCCTGACTATCAGAGAGCTTATAAGTGAAAAGCTTGACTCCAAGCAGAAGTTCATCTTTTGATAGGCGATGCTTATAAGCATATTCCTTTTGAATCACTCGCAATAGATAATCATAATCCTGATCCTCTCGTAAAACAACTTTGAAACCAGCTCCCTTTAGGCTTTTCTGAATTTCCTTCCTTGGATCAAATGAGTAGACAGGTACTTTTTCTTCTCCATTAACTTCAAACTGTGCAGCAACTATCTCATATAGGATTAGAATTCTTAATTTTGCCACACCACATTTTGTGCTGAATATACATGATAGACCTATTAAGATTATTAAAAGAAGCTTATATTTATTCCGGTTATGCATGAAAAACCTCCTTTCTATTTTATTTTTTTTGTCTTGTATAACGGCATCGCGTTTCTTCAATTCCCTAATGCATCCAATATTCCCCATATCAAGCCGGCAATAATTTTTAAAACAACTTATCTTTTTGACCGACTGGATTACTTCAGCGACCGCTATTTTTATCCTCAGCGTATCAGGGCATTGAAGAGAAGCTTGAATGTGCCGTGAGTCTGGCACCGATGCTGAGTCCTGAACCCGATGAGAACCACCTGGCCTTTACCATGTTTAGCAGCGACCATCGCTGCTTTCTTGGATAAATGCTCCTCCCCTATCAGCCAACCGCTTTGAAGGATATCGCTGTCGATGTAGCGGACAACAGTCTCGTAGTCTTCATTGTGCTGGCCAGGTGTAATGACAAAGGACTGGCTGCTCCAGAAGAGTACCAATCCCTCTGACGGCATCCCATAGGCCAAGGGGTGGTTATTATCGAACGTAGCCTTGAGCGTAGATCCCGGACAGAAGAACTCCTTAGAGCTCAGATCGTCCACTGTATCACTGACACTCAGCCCAAACTTTTCGATCGCAAAGCTGCAGGCTTCACCCAGTGTGACCAAGGTTCCTCCCCTCTTCACGAACGCTTTAAGTGCTTCAACGCCCTCTTTGCCGATTCCACTTCGATAATCGGGTGGGATTTCCGAAATGCGCCTCCCGTATCTTGAGTCTGGGGGTATATCACCGGTTATCATTTCTGTCGAATCTGAGGGAAGGATGATAACGTCATACTTTTTGACAAGATTTCCCTTTTTTATCTCTGCGTCCATGAGGGATGTATAGGGAAACGAGAATTTTTCAAGAACAAGCCTGGTCCAGCCTTCGTCCATATTTCCGCCATAGTAGCGCTGATACATGCCGACACGCATCCGTTTGACCTGGTGGGTTCCTCCCTTAGGCTTACTCTCAAGAGCCTTAAAGTGGACGCCCGTCTGCTCTGCCACATTCTTGAGGACAGATTCAGGTCCACCAGAGACGATGAAGTCTCCGGGGCGGAGTCCTGAGGTCGCCTTTTCAATCCGCTGGACCGGAATCTTTTTATCAAGCAGCAGGTTTACGGCTTTGAAGCTTGCATTTAGCCGTCCGTCGAGCACGAAACCTGAGCCACCTATGCTAACCCTCCCTGAGACTCGCGTTTGGCCTGTCAGTGTCTGGAAATCGCCGCTGACAGCCTCGTTAACCGGATCGACACGGACACCCATGAACTCGTTCATGGTGTGCGTTGCCAGGTCGTAAGGCCGGAGCGGAGAACCGTCTTTGTCTCTGGTCCACTTGTTGTCAGCGTAATGAGTCTGGCCGAGCAAATTCCGGATCAAGCCCATTTTGGGTTGTGCCAGAGATATGAGGTATGAGCCTTTCGGATAGGTCACACCGCCGGCTGTAAAATCTTTTCGGGACTGACGGATTTCAATGCCAGACAATAACAATGTGTTGACCATCTTCAGAGCGGTAAGAGAATCGTGTTGAGCAACCGGGATGACATAGGCTTTAGGCTTGCCTTGCGCGCCACGGTCTGCCTGCCGTTTGGCCTTGAGGTAGGCGTTCCAGAGCACAGTCTCCTTGTTCCTGGCTGCAAGGTCCAGAAGTGCCCAGGCTGAGATTTTCTTCTGTTCGACGATATCCCGGAGCCTCCACCAGCCGCCAGGCCAGGGATTGGGAAAGGTAGATTGGGCCTCATAGTCAGGAAACTGCCTGGAACCTCCCCGGAGCTGCTCAGGATGGATAAACAGGGGTGATGCCACCCGCGCACTGGCTGACTCGGTGAGCATCCCGGCGATGTTGTGGAAGGGAGTGATCCAGTGCCATCCAAAATGGCCCCATCCAGGATACTGGGCAGCGTTGAGGATGCCCGATTTTCCAGCCTCTTCCAGCTTGTAGGCGATGTGGGAGCCATACCAACTGATCTCCCTCCAGATGAGAGGATCGGCGTAAGGACGGATGGGTTCGCAGTAAGGTGGAACGTAGAACCGGGCACCATAACTTCCCATGTGATGATGGTCGATGTATGCCTGGGGAACCCAGTCCCTGAACATTATCTTGGCCGCATACACTGACTCGGCCAGATTGATATAATCGCCGTCCCGGTTGTTATCATGGCCTGCATATTTGTGGTACAGCCAGGGGAGGCTAGCGCCCTCGAACTCCGTACCAACTGTCTTGCGATACCAGTCAGTGACCATGATCTGGCCGTCCGGATTAAAGCTCGGTATCAAAAAGAAGATCACATTGTTCAGGATCCGCTGCGTTTCTTCATCACTCCGTGTTATGAGGTCATAGGTCAGCTCAGGGGTCATCTGAGTGCCCCCGATCTCTGTGGCGTGAAGGCTCATGGACTGGCAGATAACCGCCTTGCCTTCCCTGACGAGTTTCTTGATATCATTCTCGGGGATGCCACGCGGGTTGCTGATCCTGGCATTAACTTCCCGCAACCGATCAAGGTTAGCCAGATTCTCCGGAGAGGATATGATGACCAGCAAAAAGGGATGGCCCATGGTGGACTTGCCCATATTAATGACCTGGAGCTTGTTGGTTTCTTTTTCCAGGACTTTAAAGTAGTCGACGATTTTGTCCCAGCGTGCGATTTTTCTATCGCTGCCTAGCTCGAATCCAAAGAATTCTGTGGGGGACGTGATCTTTTTTTGGGCAATGGTGATCTGGGTTAGAAAAACCAGGCCGATTATTACCAGTGCGAGATGGATATGAATATTCCTAAGTAGTTTAACGTTTTTTCTCATTTAGGACCTCCTAGAAAAAAAATACGATTCCAAGGTCTGTTTAAACAGAGGAAGAAGGTTTGTTATCGTATTTTTATACTTCATTATTATTTAGATTTGACGATATATTTCAACAAAAAGTTTAAGCGAATATCGCATCCGCTTCTCTGTTTTCTCTTCGTAATGAGGGTTTAAGTTATTTAATTACAGCAATTTAAATGTGCTGCAGGTGTCGTAATAAGAAGTGAGGTTTTATTCAAATATACCTCTTCCCTAGTGTGTGGTAGAAATCTGATAAATGATGATCTGGCTCAGAATAGCAAGATCAAGGAATGTATAAAAATTTAGATTTTAAAAGATGTTTGAGAATTTCAGGGGGATTTAGCTAATATGCTTTGATGGAGGCTGACTTTTAGCCGTCCATTTTCATATTAACCTTTGCTCATGGCATCTAAAAATTCATTATTGGTCTTTGTTCTTGACATTTTATCTTGAAGTAACTCCATAGCTTCAATCTCGCCGAGCGAACTTAGAACTTTCCTTAATATCCATATTCTGCCTAGATCTTTCTCTTTGATAAGGAGTTCTTCTTTTCTCGTTCCTGAGCGGGTAATATCAATAGCTGGGAACAACCTTTTGTCTACAAGCCTTCTGTCTAGATTAATCTCCATGTTGCCCGTTCCCTTGAATTCTTCAAATATTACATCATCCATTCGGCTTCCAGTGTCAACCAGGGCTGTTGCAACTATTGTTAAACTTCCGCCTTCCTCAACTTTTCTTGCTGAACCAAAGAACTTCTTTGGTTTATTTAGCGCATTGGCATCTATTCCTCCGGAAAGAACCTTCCCTGAAGGGGGAATAATCGCATTATGAGCTCTTGCTAAACGTGTTATGCTGTCAAGCAAAATGATCACATCTTTTCCAATTTCCACAAGCCTTTTTGATTTTTCAAGCACTATATGAGCAACCTGAGCATTTCGTACTGGCGGTTCGTCAAAGGTCGAAGCGACAACTTCTGCGTTAATGCTTCTCTGAAAATCTGTAACCTCTTCAGGACGTTCTGCAATTAGAAGAACAACAAGATGCATCTCCGGATGATTTTTTTCAATCGATTTGGCAATTGTTTTTAAAAGCGTCGTTTTTCCGGCTCGAGGTGGAGAGACAATCAATCCTCTCTGTCCTTTTCCCAGCGGAGTCAGGAGATCCATCACTCTGGCGTTGAGATTTTTTTTGTCACCATCTTCTAACTTGATTTTTTCAAAAGGGTAAAGAGGAGTGAGAGTGTCAAACTTCACATTCCTTCTTGTTTCAAGAATCGTGTCAGGATGAGCAAAATTAATGGCTTCGATTTTGATAAGGGCGAAATATTTCTCTCCATTTTTGGGTGGGCGGACAATTCCTGAGACCGTATCGCCTGTTCGGAGCTGGAATTTTCGAATCTGAGAAGGAGAAACATAGATGTCATCATGGCTGGGTAAATAACTGAATTCAGGTGCTCTTAGGAAGCCAAATCCGTCGTCGAGACATTCAAGTACTCCCTCGGAGAAAAGCATGCCATTTTTTTTAGCTTGGGCTTCCAAGATTCTGAAAACGAGGGTGTGCTTGTTTGAATCTTCTTTTTTAAAATCTGTAAGGCCTACTTCTCCAGCAATTTTAAATAAATCTGAAGTTTTCTTTTCTTCAAGCTCAGCTAAATTGAACTCTGTCATTTTACTTACCTCTCTTGTGATTAATTTTTAGATAGTAATGTTATATTGAATTAATGGTAAAAAATTTAATTATTAAGTATTAATGAGCTATAGAGGGCTCTTGAGAGCCTCCCCCTTCCTCTTCACCTTCAGGAATTTCAGAGGAAGCGGCAATTTTTCTCTTTTTTGGTATTATTGGCAATTCTCTGGTTAAGGCTATCTCTAAGACTTCGTCCATGTTCTCTACAAAATGGATCTTAATATCATCTTTTACGTTTTTTGGTAAATCTTTTAAATCAGGCTTGTTATCGAGAGGAATAATGGCTTCTTTTATTCTTTCTCTGTGAGCTGCCAGTAGTTTTTCTTTTATGCCGCCAACAGGAAGAACTCTTCCTCTTAGAGTGATCTCTCCGCTCATAGCCACTTTTTTTCGTACTGGAATTTCCGTGAGGAGAGATATTATGGAAGTGGCGACAGTTATCCCGGCAGAGGGGCCTTCTTTTGGAGTTGCGACTTCTGGAACGTGAATATGAATATCGTAGTTTTTGTGTAGATCCTTAGCGATGTTATGCTCAAACATTTTTCCCCGGACATAACTAAAAGCAGCTTGAGCGCTCTCCTGCATGATTTCTCCGAGATGTCCGGTTAGAGTAAAGTTTCCTTTTCCATAAACCTTTGTGACCTCAAACGTTAAAAGCTCTCCTCCAAATTCTGTCCAGGCCATTCCTATAGCCACTCCAATCTCATCTTTTTTATCTATCTCTGCTCGTCTAAACCTTGGTATTCCCAGATATGTTTCTAAATTTTTTGAAGTTACTTTTTCTTCGTGAGTTCTACCTTTTGATACGACTTTTTTCACCACTTTCCGACAGATTGAAGTTATTTCACGTTCTATATTTCTCACTCCGGCTTCTCTGGTGTAATTACGAATGAGATTCACAATAGCCTTATCAGTAATTTTGATGTTCTGCTTTTTAAGACCGTGAATTTTTATTTGCCTGGGTAATAAGAAACGTTTGGCTATCTGGAGCTTTTCATCCTCTGTATAACCGGGAAGCCGGATGATTTCCATCCTATCAAGCAAAGGACGGGGGATAGGCTCGAGCATGTTTGCCGTCACGATAAACATAACCTGGGAGAGATCAAAATCAGTATCTATATAGTGATCTAAGAAAGTGTCGTTTTGTTCAGGATCCAAGACTTCCATCAACGCAGATGCAGGATCTCCCCTGAAGTCCATGCTCATCTTATCAACTTCATCAAGTAAAAAAACTGGATTCTTTGTTTTAGCTCTTTTGAGCATCTGGATAATTCTTCCGGGATAAGCTCCTATGTATGTCCTTCTATGTCCTCGAATTTCAGCCTCGTCTCTGACTCCTCCCAACGAAAGACGAACAAATTTTCTTCCTGTTGATCTGGCGATTGAACGGCCAAGGGAGCTCTTCCCTACTCCAGGAGGGCCAATGAAGCCTAGAATTATACCCTTCGGATTTTTCACAAGTTGACGAATGGAAAGGTACTCTAATATCCTTTCTTTGACTTTATCTAATCCAAAATGGTCTTCATGTAATATTTTCTCAGCCTCTTTTAGGTTTCTTTTCTCTCTTGATTTTTTCGTCCAGGGCAGAGATATGAGCCAGTCCAGGTAATTTCGACAGACTGTGGCTTCTGCTGACATCGGGGGCATTGCCTCCAGCCTTTCTAGTTCCTTGGAAGCCTTCTCTTCTGCATCTTTGGGCATATTGGCCTTGGCGATCTTCTGTCTCAGTTCCTCGATTTCGTTTGGTTGCTCTTCTTTTTTATAACCTAATCCAGTAGGAAAAATTTTTTGGTTTGGATCCGAGAAAGGAGTTTTCCGCCGGCTGTATTTTTTTCCATCTTTTTTTAATCTCGAATGAATTTTTAAAATTTCGTTTTCTAAAATGAAATTAAGCCTTCTTATCCTTTCTAAGCTGTTGATGGTCTCCAGCAGATTTTGTTTTTCTTCTAAATGAAGATAGAGGTGGGAGGATATAATATCAGCAATCCTATCAGGACTGTTGTCCCTAAAAGCGGGAATGATGGATTCAAAATTTGCATTCTGGCTGAGTTTCAAATAATCTTCGAAAAGTGTCA
>DRHQ01000031.1 GCA_011049545.1 Candidatus Aminicenantota bacterium
AAGAAGCTACAAGAGAGCGACTTCTGTTCAAAAGTGTTTGCGAGTAAGCGGAAAACATAATGACTTAGAGCAGGTAGGAAAGACAAATAAGCACCATACTTTTTTCGAGATGCTGGGAAATTTTTCTTTTGGCGATTATTTCAAGGAAGAAGCCATTGAATTTGCTTGGGAACTCATCACAGAAGTTTTCAAGCTAAACAAAGATGATATCTATGTTTCGGTATATGAAAAGGATGACGAGGCATTCAAGCTTTGGAATAAGAATATTGGACTTAATTCTGAGAGGATATTCCGCTACGGGAAGAAAGATAATTACTGGGCCATGGGAGATATAGGACCGTGCGGTCCTTGCTCAGAAATTCATTATGACATAGGTTCTGAAGTCGAAAAAGGGGATCCTTCGAGCTTGATAGAGAGCGGGAGCGATCGCTTTTTAGAGCTGTGGAATTTAGTTTTTATGCAGTATCAACAAGATGATAAGGGAAAGCTACATCCTTTGCCCTCTCCTTCGATAGACACAGGGATGGGGCTTGAAAGAGTAGCTACCGCTCTTCTAGGAAAAAAGAGTAATTTTGACACAGACCTCTTCTTTCCCCTCATCGAAGCAATATCCAATCTATCTCAAAGAGAGTATCCTTCTCACGACGAACAAGATATATATGTAAGAATAATAGCTGATCATCTAAGAGCATTAACCTTTTTAGTTGCAGACGGCATAATGCCCTCAAACGAGGGACGAGGATACGTATTGCGGAGATTAATTCGTCGGGCCTTTCGCCACGGGAATTTAATAGGAATACAAGAACCTTTCCTCTACAAGCTTGTAGGGATTGTGAGTGATATTATGAAAGATTCCTACCCCGAACTCCTTACTTCTTCAAATTACATCTCTAAGGTCTGCCAGTCTGAAGAAAGTCGCTTCTCTATGACTCTTTCCTCTGGACTTCGCACATTCAACCAATACATCGAAGTGGCTAAGAAAGAAGGAAAAACGAAACTCCCCGGATCAAAAGTCTTTAAACTGTATGATACTTTTGGCTTTCCTCTCGATCTTTCTAAAGAACTAGCAGAAGAGAAAAATATGACTGTTGGGGAGAAGAGTTTTTACGAGGAATTAGAGCAGCAGCGCCAGCGAGCACGCCAGGCGTGGAAAGGTGGGGCTCAACAGAAGGGAATGAAAATCTATGAAGAGCTGAAAGACCTGAGCCCTCAATATGTTGGGTATGAAAAGGAGAAAGTTTCGGAGGCTAAAACCATTGCTCTTATAAAAAAAGGTAAAAAAGCCCAAGAACTTAGTAAAGGAGAAAAAGGAGAAGTTTTTCTCAGTCAGACACCATTCTATGCAGAAGCTGGCGGACAAATTGGTGATTCAGGAATTTTAAAAAACCCTCATTTTTCAGCAGTAGTAGAGGATACATACTGTCCAATTCCCGAACTCATAGCCCATAAAGTAGAAGTTATTTCAGGAAAACTCAAAGTAAATGATAGAGTGGAAGCAGCCATAGATGTTTCGCGGCGCAAGGCCATTAGCAGCAATCACACCGCCACCCATCTTCTCCATGCTTCCTTAAGGCAGATTTTGGGTGATCACGTGAAACAGACGGGATCACTCGTTTCATCAACACGATTCAGGTTCGATTTTACACACTTTGCTCCTTTAAGCAGCTCTGAATTGAAGCAAATTGAGCAGCTTATCAATGAGAAAATAAGAGAACACATTGCAGTTAAAACCAAAATAACAACCATTGAAGAAGGATTAAAAGAAGGGGCCGTAGCCATTTTTGAAGAAAAATACGGTGAACAGGTGAGAATGGTCACCATTAACGATTTCAGCAAAGAACTCTGCGGTGGAGCTCATGTCCACTCAACGGCCCAATTAGGGCTGTTTAAGATTATCTCAGAATACAGTGTTGCTGCAGGCATGAGAAGAATTGAGGCCTTGACAGGAGAAGAAGCCTTAAAGCACGTCCAGGACACTGAAGAACTCCTGGATGAAGTCCAGAAAGCCTTAAACTCCCCAAAAAAAGAGATGCTTACCCAGATTGGTAAACTAAAGGATTCTGAAAGAGAAAAAGAGAAGGAAAACAAGCAGCTTCGACAAAAATTTGCTCATCTAAAATATGGGAAGATAGAAAAAGAAGAGCAAAAACTAAAAAACGGAGAGAAAATAAAAGCGCCAGGTAAAGCGGCAGTAAAAGTCCACGAGGTCCAAAAAGTAAAAGGAATATCTGTCCTTGCTCGAAGGGCAGACGGTTTGAATAGTTCCGAGCTGAGAGGGCTGGCTGATTCTTTAAAGCAGAAGATCGGCTCAGGAATTGTTATCTTGGGAACTGAATCAGGGGGGAAAGTTTTTCTAATTGCTGCTATTACCAAGGATTTAGTCGAGCGAGTTAAGGCAAATGAATTAATCAGAGAGATTGCCCCTATCCTAGGCGGTGGAGGGGGAGGCCGCCCTGACTTTGCTCAGGCTGGAGGTGCAAAGCCCAAGAAATTGGATCAGGCTTTAAAAAAGAGTTATTCTATCCTGGAAAAGATTATTAAATAATAGTCTGACCCCCTTTTATCAAGAAAAATCACCTCAAAAGAGGATTGAAATAATATAATGATTTTGGCA
>DRHQ01000032.1 GCA_011049545.1 Candidatus Aminicenantota bacterium
ACTTTAAAGATGATTATATTATCTGCCTCTTCGATGAAGGTAAAGAAATGAGTTCTATTGATTTTGCTCGTTTTTTAGAGAAGATTGCTTCAAATTCCTCTCGGGCCATGACCTTTGTTGTCGGGGGATTTTTGGGTCTGGAAGAAAGAATTTTAAAGAGAGCGGATTTTATTCTCTCTCTTTCTCGAATGACTTTCTCTCATGAGTTAAGTCGAATCATGGTTTTAGAACAGATATATCGGTCCTTAGCGACCATGAAACGAAGACAATACGCGAAATAAGGGGGATTATTTTGAACAAAAAGGAAAGAGAAAGATACAGAAATAGGCTTTTGAAAAAAAAGGACGAGATTGTTGATAAGATAAGTGAAACGATCAACGAAAGTAAAGAGGTAGAGTCTGGAATAGCTCAGGATGTAGCAGATAAAGCAGAAAGTTCTTATACAAAAGAATTCCTTTTAAGCCTTACTGATACAGAGCGAGAACAGCTGCTTCTGATTGACGAAGCTCTTAAAAGAATTGATAAAAAAGAGTTAGGTATTTGTCAGAGGTGTGGAAAAGATATAATCAAAAAAAGGCTTGATGCTGTTCCATGGACTCCTCATTGCATAGATTGTCAAAAAATAGAAGAGGAAGAATCTTCTTGATCTCTTCTCTCTCTGAGAAAATTTACTCCTATTCTAAATTAGCCGAGCTTATTTTTTTCCCTTCTTTCTGCGAATTGTGTTCTTCTTTGCTTGAATTTCCCCAGGAAAGAGTTATCTGCCACGCATGCTGGAAGAGCATAAGAGCTTCCTATCCTTCTTATTGTTTATGCTGTGGCCGGTTTTTTGAAGCTTTAGAAGAGCCTCACCACTGTCAAGTTTGCTTAGAGAAACGCCCTCCTTTTTCGCATCATCGTTCTTGCGGCAAGTACAAGGGGAAATTAAAAGACATCATCCTCCTGTATAAATATCGCCATTTCCAGGTTCTAGGAAAAGATCTGGCCAATTTTGCTTATCGTGCTTTGGGTCAAGAGGAAGAGATATGGTGGAAAGTGGACGCCATCATACCCGTTCCCCTTCATCCAAAAAGGAAAAAAAAGCGAGGCTTTAACCAGGCCCAAGTCATCGCCAAAGAATTAGCCAGGATTAAGGGAATTGAACTTAGGGATCAAATGTTGCTGAAAATTAAAAATGTTCCTCCCCAGACCTCCTTGAGGGTCGAAGAAAGAGCGGAAAATGTTTCAGGAGCATTCGGTGTAGCAGAGGGAGACAAGATAAAAAGGAAAGTTGTGCTCCTGGTGGATGATGTCTATACGACAGGGTCGACGATTCGAGAGTGCAGCTCTGTGTTAAGGAAGGCCGGTGTGAAAGAAGTAAAGGCATTGACTGTAGCTCAAGCCTGAGTCCTTTCATTTTCATATTGAGACGGAAAAGATACTTTTTTGCTTACCGTAAGCCAGAGATCAGAATTGTGGCTTCGCCTTTGAGCTTCTTATCTTCCAGCTTTTTTAGTAATTCCTCAGTTGTTCCCCTGAGGAATTCCTCATAGATCTTTGTCATTTCTCTGGCAATGACAATCTGTCTATTTCCTATTGTTTCCCGAGTGAGATCAAGAAAAGATAGAAGCTTCCGGGTAGGGAGGTAAAAAACAAGGGTTGCTTTTTCATTTTTTAATGAAACAAGCAATTTTTTTGTTGCTTCTTTCTTAGGGGGAAGAAATCCGAGGAAGAGGAATCTATGGGTAGGAAGGCCGGCTGCTGAGAGGGCTGCGGTTATTGCCGCTGGCCCGGGAATAGGGATTATTTTTATTCCTTGCGTAATGGCTTCTCTAATCAGAGGATAACCAGGGTCAGAGATACCAGGGGTTCCGGAATCCGTCACGAGAGCTACATCTTTTCCCTGTTTGAGGAGACTAATAATTTGAGGGATTTTCTGGTTTTCCTTGGGGTGATAGTAGCTTATAAGCTTTTTTTTAATACTGTATTTGTTCAAGAGCTTTCTTGTCCAGCGCGTGTCTTCACAAACTATGACGGACACCTCTCTAAGAGTTCTCAAGGCTCTAAAGGTTAAGTCTTCCAGGTTTCCAATAGGGGTTGCGACAACATACAGGTCGCCTGATGGTTTAAGTGCTGAGTTTTCCTCCTGCATAACCTATTTGTCCCAATCAAAAGGGAAGAGAAAGTCATGGCCTACAGATCGGGAGGACATTTTGGGAATAGGCGGAAGTTTTCTTTTGAACTCAGAATTTTTAATAAGGCTGATAATTTTTTCGACGGTTTCTTTCTTGAATCCCGAAGCAATGATATCTTTTTTTGAGGTCCTTTTATCTACCAGTTGATAGAGGATTTTATCGATTTCATCATAAGGGAGACCGATTTCGTCCTCATCTGTTTGTCCAATCCATAAGCCCGCTGAGGGTATTTTTTTCCGGATTTTCTCAGGAATTCCGAGGTATTCTGCAAGCTGCCTGATCTGAGTCTTGTAGAGGTCACCTAAAGGATTTATCCCGCAGGCCATATCACCGTGGATTGTGCCGTACCCTAAAAGCAGCTCTGTTTTATTACTCGTCCCTAATATTAAGGCCTTCTCCCGGGCAGAAAAGTCGTAAAGGATAGACATCCTTTCTCTGGCCATTTTGTTTCCTTTTAGTACCTTGTTCTCAGTCGGATAGCTTGAAAAATAAGAGTCAACCACCGGAGAAATGTCAATAATTCTTGATTTTATCTTTAACAGCCGGGAGAATTCTTGAGCATCCTTCACATCCTTGCTGAAGGTTTCCCCATAAGGTATGATGAGACCGATAACATTGCTTGGTTTAAGTGCTTTTGCAGCGAGGAAAGCACAAACTGCCGAGTCAAGCCCGCCTGAGAGGCCCAAGATTCCTTTTTTATAATTGAACTTGGATAATTCTTCCCTGATAAATGCAGTGAGAATTTTTTCCACAAAAGGTTCGTTAATCTTCATACTTGCTGATGATCCTCTTAAGAGCTTCAAGGATGATCTCAGGTTTATCATCTCTTTTGAAAGGCCACTTTTTGCGCGCATCATGAATATCGTTCAGATTTATTTCATGAAGCAGAAATTCATTGTCAAGATAGGCTGCCTTGGCCACCATTTTCCCCATAGGATTGTATATGAATGAGCCACCCGCAAAGTGTTTTCCATCTTCAAATCCTACCCTGTTACAGTAGATGAGGAAAGCGGTAGAAAAGAGCGAAATGGTTTCTCCCATCGACTCCCACATTCGGCTCGTCTCGTAGGCTTCCTTGCCTTGAATTCCCCGGCCAGGAGCCGCACTAATGACGATGATAATATCTGAGCCGCCTGCAAATAGAAGATAACATGCACCATAATGAAGAAAGTCCCGGCAGATCATCATTCCTGCTTTTCCGTAGGGAGTGGAAAAAGTGTGAAAATTTTTGCCTTGGGCAAAAAACTTACCTTCTTCGAATATTCCATAGGTAGGAAGAAAAACCTTACGATGGATATGCACAATCTTTCCTTCTGATAAAAAAGCGGCGGAATTATAGAAAAGCCCTTTTTCTTTCTCTTCCACAAAACCAAAAACAAGGGAGACATCACGGCTTGCAGTTTTGAGTTCGTCGAAAATAGGACTTGAATCTGGGGAAAGGGCCACTTCTGCTACTAAATCTTTAAGGGTGTAACCGGTGAGGCTGAGTTCGGGGAAGATCAGAAGATCAACATTTTTCTTTTTTGCTTTTTCTATGTACTTGAGGTGTAGATCGAAATTTTTTTCCACATTTCCCAAGCGGGGAGAAATCTGAGCTAAGGCAACTTTCATGATGCAAAAGTTATCATAATTTACCCTCCTTTTCAATCGAGGTCAGACCTTTGTAGGGGCTTGATTTATCAAGCCCACCTTTTAATCCTATAAAAAATAATTGAGTTTGATATATCAGACTTTAACATTAAGAAAAAAGGGGGCAGGCTACTTTTCCTGGAAGGGAGAGGGATGTCTCTATTTGTGGAAAGTTCATACAGAAAAAGTAGCCTGACCCTTTTTTAAACTTGAATTTTTTTGGGATATAATTAATATATAAAGATGGAAAAGAAGCATTTAATAATGAGGCATATAAAAATTTTAGTTTTAAAGATATGAATCCTATGGAACACATTGGTTTTTACTTAAGGGATATATATTTTTATAAAAAGAGTGGTCCTCTTATTTTCAAGTATGAAGGGATCCAAAGATACCTTTTCTTTCATGATGGATTTTTAGTTTTTGCCAAAATAACCCATCCTCAAGAATTACTGGGAGAAGTTTTGTTTAAGCTGGGAAAAATTTCAAGGTCGACCTATTCTAAAATTGACTCGTACATCGATCCAACGCTTAGATTAGGGGAAAGTTTGATGAAAGAAGGCCTTCTCTCTGAGGACGATTTGTATGCTGGCTTGCGGCATCAAATGAGAGAAATAACTTTGAATATTTTTCCCTTTTTTGATGGAAAATTTAGATTTCAAGAGAGAGGTAAATTCGACGAGGAGGAATTCAAATCTAAAATAACTATTCCTGATTTGATTGAAGAGGGAATAAGGCGGATAATGTACTATTCTAAGTTGGAAAAATTCATGGCGAAAAAAGTGCTTTCTCTTAAGAGTGAGGATTTCATTGACCGCTTAACAGGAGAAGAGAGGGAAATAATTGGCACAATTGATGGAAGTTTTTCAGCGGAAGATCTTTTTCAGTCTGGAAATTTCGAGCCTAAGTTTTTTTGGAAGAGTCTCTATCTCTCTTATTGCTTGAACATAATAGACATTATGGATCCAGAAAAAGTTCCCGTGAAAGAGGAGAAGGTTGAAAAAGCTACTTTAGAGGTTAAGGATGAGAAGCAAGCCGAAGTGAAAGAGGAGAAGGCTGAAAAAGCTACTTTTGAGGTTAAGGATGAGAAGCAGGCCGAAGTGAAAAAGGAAAAGGCTGAAAAAGCTGCTTTCGAAGTTAAGGATGAGAAGCAGGCTGAAGTGAAAAAAGAGAAGGCTGAAAAAGCTACTTTTGAGGTTAAGGATAAGAAGTTAGCCGAGGTGATAGCAAAGAGTGAACAGCTTTCGACCATGGATTATTATCAGATATTAAATATTCCCGAAGGTTCTTCTCCCTACCAGATAAAATTATCCTATTTTCGTTTGACTCGCGAATACCATCCTGGCTGCTTTAGTAAAGATCTTCCTCCAGATATAAAGGATAAAATTGAGGATGTATTCGGTCATATTACAAAAGCCTACGATACCCTCGGCGATGAAAAAAAGAAGCAGGAATACGATTCCATGAGAGATACCTCCCCAGCACTGGATGGAAAGGAGATGGAAAAGAAAGCAGATATTAAGTACCGTCAGGGTAGGACTCTGTTTAATCAGGAAAGATATGATGAGGCTTTAAAACTTTTAGAAGAAACTGTAAGGCTGAAGAAGAACAAGGGGATCTATTTTCTTATGCTTGCTAAGGCCAAGTCGAAAGTTCCCCCTTTTCACAAGAAGGCTGAAGAGGCATTCCAGAAAGCTATTAATCTAGAACCTTCGAATCCAGAATTTTATGTGGGATTTGGAACATATTATAAAGAAGAGGGATTTTTTGATAAAGCCAAAAAGCAATTCAAAAAGGCTTTGGAGATGGATCCTGAAAATAAAATTGCCCTCAAGGAATTAGGTCTAACAGAGGAACTTAAGAAAAAGGGCCTCACGGGAATATTTAAAAAGTTGGGGAAAAAGAAAAAGAAGAAATAGGGTCAATCTTCCTTGACAAGCTTTAAGAACTCTTTTTCCTCGAGAGTTGGAACACCCAGTTTCAGAGCCCGCTTGAGTTTTGATCCAGGGGAATCTCCCACCACAACATAAGTCGTTTTGCTACTCATTGAGGAGGAGACAGTCCCTCCTAAGCTTTCGATAATTTCTGTGGCTTCCTCCCTGCTCAATTCTGAGAGCTTTCCTGTCAGAACAAAAATTTGTCCGGCAAGAGGACTTTCGCCTTTCCTCTCTTTTTTTATGGAGGAAAAATTCAGGCCGGCTTCTTTCAGTTTATTTATAAGTTCGATATTTTCAGGCTGCTTAAAAAAGAAAACAATGCTTTCGCCCACCTTGGGTCCGACATCCTCTATCTGGATAAGCTCATCCAAAGACACCTTGGCTAAAGCGTCAATACCTTTGAAATAATCAGCCAGTGCCTGGGCGGTTCGTTCTCCCACATATCTTATCCCGAGGGCATAAATCAGCCGGCTAACATCTCTTTGTTTTGATTTTTCAATTTCATCCAATGAATTCTGAGAGCTTTTTGGTCCCATCCTTTCGAGATTCGCCAGGTCCTCAAGGTTCAGAGAATAGAGGTCTGATATATTTCTAACTAATTTTTTCTCTAAAAGCTGATGGACGAGCGATACTCCTAATTCTTCTATATTCATAGCCCTCCGTGAAGCAAAATGGAGAAGAGATTTCTTCAATTTGGCGGGACAGGAAGGATTTTCGCAGCGGGAAATTGCTTCCCCTTCTGGCCTGAAAGTTGAAGAATGACAAACAGGACAGTTGGAGGGGAAGGCGAATTTTTTTTCTTTTCTTGTTCGTTTTTCTTTCATGACTGAGATAACTTTCGGGATGACATCTCCGCTCCTCTCGATTAGAACATAATCGCCCACTCTTATGTCTTTTCTTTTTATTTCATCCTCATTATGGAGAGTAGAGCGGCTTATAGTGATTCCAGATAGCTTAACTGGTTCTAAAATGGCTACGGGAGTTAAGGCACCTGTTCTTCCTACCTGAACAACGATATCTTTTATCTTTGTCGTAGCCTGTCTGGCAGGAAATTTGAATGAGATGGACCATCGGGGAAACTTAGCTGTGCTCCCTAGAAGTTTTTGCTGTTTGGTCGAGTCGACCTTGACCACGACTCCGTCAACATCATAATCCAAACTCTCTCTTTTCTCCTGCCATTCCTCCCAGAAGGAAATGACTTCCTCCAGATTAGAGCAGTGGCGGGAGGAAGGATTGGTTTTGAAGCCCAGCTCTCTCAATGCCTTCAAATTTTTCCACTGGCTTGCTTGCTCTTTTCCTTCGATGAAAATGGAGTAGAGGAATACATCCAAATGGCGCGAAGCTACTTCTTTAGGATCGAGAAGGCGGAGAGAGCCGGCTGCTGCATTCCTGGGGTTGGCAAAAAGAGGCTGTTCCATTTTTGATCTTTCCTCGTTTATTTTTTGGAAAGATTTAAAGGGCAAATAGACTTCTCCTCTGACTTCTATTTCAGAGGGATCGCTTATTAAAAGGGGAAAACTCCTGATTGTTTTAACGTTCAGAGAGGCATCATCTCCTCTTAAGCCGTCTCCCCGGCTTACAGACTGAAAGTACTTACAACCGCGGTATATGGTTGAAATCCCCAGGCCGTCTATTTTTAACTCAGCCACATATTCTATTTTTTCTCCGGGAATGATTCTTTTAATTCTCTCTTCGAATTCTCTTAATTCTTCAATGTTGTAGCAGTTATCCATGCTGAGCATAGGTGTACGGTGCTCAATCGATGCGAATCCAGTGATTGGTTGTTCTCCTACTCTCTGAGTGGGAGATTCTGGAGTGATCAGCTCAGGGAACTGGTTTTCAAGTTTTCCTAGCTCTTTAATGAGCATGTCAAATTCATAGTCGGAAATCTGAGGGTCGTTGTCTACATAATATTTTTTTTCATGATATTTTATACTTGTTCTTAATTTTTGGATTTTTAAGGCAGCCTGTTTGAGGGAAATAGATTTAGTTGCCATTTTTAGCCACTATATTTGATTACATGGACTGATAGGTTTTTCTGCATGTGCGTGGGTAGATGAATAATATAATAGAGCGGGAAAAAGTTCAAATTACAATTAATGGATCTAACCCTGCACCTGAAAGGTCAAAGTTTAATTTTTGCTCAGAGGCAGATTACCTCAGAAATTAGGCCAAGAATTGATTAATTCTATCTCACACCTAATCTTTGCTTGGTTTCTTCGATAAGTCTATTGAAATTTTCTAAGACGATTTTCTGCTCTGCTTTAATTTTTTGAATGTCCATTTCCTCAAATTCGATATCTTTCAGCATATTATCCATCTCTTTTAGCTCTGCGTCGGATAAGTCTTCTTCGTCTTTTTCTCCGAACTTTTTGTTAAATTTATTAGTAAGGCTTTCCAATGTTTTGCTTAACTTTTGGAGTTCTTTGACGTTCTGGTTGTATTTGGTGTTTCTTTCTGAGGTGAAAAAGATGCTTTCAGCTAATCCCATGGCTTTTTTTGAATTTGCAGCAGAGAGGAAGCTGGCCTCGAGCAAGTAACGCATAGCTTCCTGGGAGACTGAGGGATTTGACTTGGTCTTATCAGCTAGGATAATTCCGATATAAAAAGCCATTTCGCCATTTCTCTGTTTTCCATAGGCCAGTTTAAAGTATTTCAATGCTTTTTCTTTTTTCTTGTTTTTGAAGAGGGTTTTAGCATAAAAAGCATAGCTTATGAAGTCTTTTAGAACCGAAACGGGGATTTCAAAAGCCTTTTCTGCATCCTTATAAAACTTGAATTTATAAAGGGATTTTCCTACATCTTTCAGGCTGTTCGCGATTTGGGCATCCTTTAATATCCGATAGGAATTTATATAAGAATCGACAGATTCTCTGAGGTGTTTTGACTTTTCCAGGGCTTGTCCCTGGGAAAAGTAACCGGCTCCTATAAATTTATTCCATTGCTCTGGAGTTGCTTCTGTAGACTGTTTATTCTTATTGGTTTTAGCAATTTGGATGACTTGGGAAGCGTAGTTTGTGGCCTTTTCCAGATTCTGACCGCGTTGGCTGTATATTCCTGAGATAGTTATTAAAACTCTACATTTGGTGAGGTCATCCAGGCCACCCAATGCCAGAGCTTTCTCACCATATTCTAAGGTTTCTCTGGCTGTCTTGTCCGCATAATTTTGCACACAGAGGGTGGCGTAGACAAAATTTTCGTATTGAGTTCCTTTGCCTGCATATTTTGCCAGGTATTCTTTGAGGAGCTTGACCTTTAGGGAGGCAACAGAAGTGGTCATAGCTTTGATATAGTCCTGGTTAGCATCAATTTGAGCTGGCAGAGAAGAAGAGATAAAAAGAATCATAATTAATGTCGTCAAGGCTGTTTTTTTCATTTTTGAACCTCTAATAAAAATTTTATGCATAATAGCGCGCACGGATTAAAATGTCAATAAATTATATAATTATTATAGTTTATAGAAACAATAATATGATAGCAAAATACATGCCAAATTTAAAGAAAATGAGTGAAATCGAAGATAAAAGCACCTTCAAATACTCTTACGCTATGAATGATTGTTTCCTCATCGGAGAAAATGAGATGCGCGCTCTGGAATTATGTTTTTGGACATTTTAAGAGGTGTGGTATAGAATAAAATAAAAATGAGCAGCAAAAAGCCAGATTTCCCGGAGCATTTTTTGGATAATGTGGGAAAGCCATTAAAAAAATCTGTACTCCTCAATGGATATTCAAATTTTAAAATTGGCGGAAAGGCGGATTATTTTTTTGAAGCGACTTCCATCCTCGAACTTACGAAATCGATTCTTTTAGCCAGAGAACATTCCTTTCCTTACTTTATTATTGGAGCGGGATATAACCTTCTTTTTGATGATGATGGATTTCGCGGTATCATTATAAAAAACAACGTGAAAGGGATAACGAAGAGGGAAAAAGAAGAAGAGATAGAAGCATTAGCTGGTACTCCTTTGAGGGGCTTGATTCAATTTTCGATAGATAAGGGTTTAAGTGGCTTTGAATTTTTAGCAGGCATTCCAGGAACAGTAGGCGGGGCTGTTTTTAGCAACGCTGGTGCCTTCGGTAATAGCATCGGAGAATTTTTAAAGAATGCTGAAATCCTCAACAGGAAAGGAAAAAGAGTTAAGGTCAAGAGGGATTATTTTGAGTTTAGATACCGCCATAGTGTGCTAAGTGAAAAATATGATGTTTTTTTAAGAGCTGTTTTTGAGCTTCATCAAGGAGATAAAGAAGAGATAAAAGCACACATTGAGGAAAATTTAGAAAAAAGGAGGAGCAATCATCCTCCAGAGGAAGTAGCTTGTGCTGGCAGCTATTTTAAAAATCCTGTTCTTCCTGATGGGGAAAGAGTCTCTGCTGCTAATTTTTTAGATAAAATCGGAGCTAAGGATATGAGGGTCGGTGGAGCAGCTGTTTATAGGGGCCATGCGAATTTTATCATTAACAAGGAGAAGGCATCTGCCCAGGATGTTCTTCGTCTAGCCAAGGAACTCAAAGGGCGAGTGAGAGAGAGATTTGATATTGATCTTGAAGAAGAGGTTATTTTCCTTTCAGCAGGTTCTTCAACGCCTTAATTTTTTGTGGAGAAACCTTTCCTTCTCCTTTGGCCATTTCCAGTGCCTGGGAAGCCAACTTCGTGTATGTTTCATAATAAGGGGGAAAATTTCGCAAAGCCTCAAGATGCTTTTGTGTGGATTTCTGATCCCCCCTTATAACAGGACCGGTTAAAGAGGCTCGGATGTTAAATTTTTTTACATTGTGTAAAGTACCTTTCACTAAAGGGAGAAGAATTTGGAGAGCTTTTTCTTCTTGAAGACCTATCTGTTTGAGAAGAGATACTGCCATTTCTAAAAGAACAACAAAAAAGTTAGAGGCTGTGCTGCAGGCAGCATGGTAGAGAGCCTTATCTTCTGGTTGAAGTATAAGAGGATGGCCTCCGAGTTGTCGAACAATTTTTGAAGATAAAGCTAAAGACTCAGTGCATCCTTCGAGTCCAAAATAAATATTTTCAAATTGTGCCGGGGGAGTTTTCTTTTGGGCAAAGGATTGGATAGGATGGAGGGAGGCAGTCAAAGCACCCTTGTCTTCTAAAGGCTTAAGGATTTCAGAGGGGATGAGGCCCGAGCAATGAAAAACAAATTTTCTTGACCAATTAATGTCCGAGCCGGCAAGTGCTCTAGCGACCTTCGAAATTTCTTCATCAGGTAAACATAAAAAGATGATCTCTCCCACTCTAGCTGTCTGGATATTATCAATAGAAGCTATTCCTTCTCCGATGATTTTTCTGCTTTCTTCAGCAGAAAAGATCGTCCTGCATGACAGTGCCTTTATCTTGTACCCTTTCTTTAAGAGAGCATATCCCAGCGAAGTTCCGAGTCTTCCTGCACCGATTATTGAAACATCAGTCATTTTTCATCCTTAAAAACCTTGAGCCATTGATTTATCTCTAAGGGAGAGAGGGAGGTGACTTTTTTCTCTATTTCTAAAGATTTCCTGTGTTCCTTAAGCGCTGTTTGAAGCTCACGGCTAAACTCTTTAGAGCTCAATGGGGTAGCTCTTCTTGATCTGGCAAATCTTTTTATCTCGCGGTCTGAGCTTACCACGAAGAATCTTCTTAAATCTGTTTGTTTTGAAATTATTTTTTTAATAGTTTCGTCGGCATCCGTACCAAAAGGAGGAAAAATTACGGAGAATTTTTTTTTCTGGAACGCTTCGCCTATTAAATTTAAGTCTGGAGCTCCGTCGAAAACCAGGAGCACTCTTGTTTTTTTTAGGCTCTGAAAAATCAAAAGCCGCGACACCAGGTGGTATTTAGCCTGGGGATCCCTGAGACTGAGGGGCGAAGAATATCCGATGAAATTGCTTCCGTCGATTAAATAGGCCACTTGAGAATGTGTGAATTAGAAGGCAGAAGGTTTAAAAAGCTACAGGGTGTAAGATTCTCCTGGCTTGAGGATGATAACTTCTGCTTTGCCTCCTACTCTTTTTTTGAATTCTTCAGGATCAGCGCTGACAAGAGGAAAAGTATTATAATGGACGGGAATCACTTTTTTTGTTTGGGTGAACTCCACTGCCTTGGCCGCGGATGGAACGCCCATTGTGTATCTGTCTCCGATAGGAATAAAACTCAAGTCTGGATTAAAGAATTCACCGATAAGTTTCATGTCATAGGTTAATCCTGTATCGCCAGCATGGTAAATTGTCTTGCCGTCCATCTCGATAACGACTCCCGCCGGGTCACCTTTTTCAGCAGAGTGGAGAGCTTGAACCATGTGAATTTTCACTCCTCTTGTTTCCACTGAGCCTCCGATATTCATTCCCTCGATAGTAATACCTTCTGCTTCACCATCTACTGCTAACTCATGGATGGCAACGAGGGTAGCACCTGTTTTTTTACAAATAGCAAAGGAGTCACCTAAATGATCACCGTGATAATGGGTGACAACGACAACATCTGCATTTGAAATCTCGTCACAAGTGATTGAAGCAACGGGATTATCTGTTAAAAAGGGGTCAATGTATACAGTTTTTGAGCCCTGTAATTTTATTCCAGAATGTCCTAACCAGGTAATTTCCATTGTCCTTACCTCCTTTTTTAATTGGGATCAGGCCTTTCAAACTTTCATAGTTTTGAGTTTGTTTATATTTTAATCAAAGGCCCGCTCATTTCAATTTAGCAAAGAAAGTTCAATTTATAAAAGTTTGAAAGGTCTGACCCCATGATTCCCCTATTATCCTGGAGGCCAGTGCATCCGCCTTCCCCCGAAGAGATGAAAGTGGAGGTGAAAGACTTCCTGGCCTGAGTCCTTTTCTGTGTTTAGCACGATTCTATAGCCTTTTTCAGCGATTCCTTTTTCTTGCGCAATCTGGCGTGCTTTGAGGAGCAGGTGGCTTAAGATGTTCTTTTTTTCCTCGGGGATATCATTTAGTGAAGTGAAATGTTCTCTGGGAATGAGAAGAATATGAATCGGAGCTTGGGGGTTTATATCATTGAACGCGATTATTTTCTCGTCTTCAAAGACTATACTCGCCGGGATTTTTTTGTTTATGATCTTACAGAAAATACAGTCTTCCATCTTAGGCCTTCTTCTCCTATTCCTTTATTCTTTCAATATGGGCTCCGAGAGACTTAAGCTTTCCTTCCAGTTTCTCATAGCCTCGATCCAGATGTTCGACTTTATTGACAATGGTTTCTCCGCTTGCAATCAATCCAGCCAGAATAAGAGAAGCGGAAGCCCTAAGATCCGAAGCTATGATTTCTGCTCCTGAGAGTGGAGTTTTTCCTCTAACTGTGGCTTTATCTCCAGAGACTTCGATATTTGCTCCGAGACGCAGCAATTCGTTAATGTGGGTAAATCTTCTGTCGAAGATTGTCTCGGTGATAATGGATGTTCCGGAGGCCTGAGTCATCAATATAGTAAACTGGGCTTGCATATCGGTGGGAAATCCTGGATAGGGAGAAGTTGTGACATCTTGAGATTTGATATCTTCGCTTCCGATTACACGCAGTGAGTTATTATTGAGTTGTTCTATTTTTGCTCCAGAGTATCTCAGTTTTTCAATGATAGTATCGAGATGGTGCGGCCGGGAATTGGTAAGCACGATGTTTCCTCGAGTTAATGCGCCCGCTACAAGGAAAGTCCCTGCTTCTATCCGATCGGGAATTATGTCATGAGTAGCTCCGCCCAGCTCCTTTACCCCCTTAATACGGATGGTCTCCTGGCCAATTCCATCAATCTTAGCTCCCATCTTAACCAGAAGCTCACACAGGTCTAATACCTCTGGTTCCAATGAGCAGTTTTTTAAAACAGTCTCCCCCTGGGCCAGGGAAGCCGCCATTATAAGATTTTCTGTTCCGCCTACGGATTTTTTCTCGAATTCTATCTCTGCTCCATGGAGCTTTTTTGCTTCTGCTTTAATATAGCCATGTTCGAGGCTTATCGTGGCCCCTAATTTTTCTAATCCATGGATATGGAGATCTATGGGACGCGAACCGATGGCACAGCCTCCCGGCAAGGCGACTATCGCTTTTCCGTACCGAGCCAGGAGAGGGCCCAAGACTAGAATGGACGCCCTCATGGCACTGATCAGTTCATAGGAAGCTTCAGCAGAGTTAATCTTTTTTGCTTGAATGGATAAAGTGTTTTTTCTCTTGCTGTAATTGGCTCCCAGCTCCTTCATGACGGTTAAAATCGTAAAAACATCTTTAACAAGAGGAATATTTTTGAGCCGCACCTTTTCTTTGGTCAAAAGGGAGGCCGTAATAGCGGGAAGAACTGCATTTTTTGCCCCGCTGATTTTGACTTTTCCTTTTAACTGGAGGTTAGGATTTCCGACGATTCTGATTCTTTCCATGTGCATTCATTCTAAAGTATTACCATTCAAAATTCAACTTTTGACTTTTGGGATCAGGCTTTTCAAGCTTTTATATTTGCATGAAAAAAGTAGAAAAAAAGGAGAGAAAAGGGGATAGGCTACTTTTATCAAAAAGGAGGCTGCTTTTCCCATATGTTAAAGTCTGATTTATCAAAATCAATTATTTTTTGTAGATTCAAAATATGGGCTTGATAAATCAAGCCCCTACACAAGATAAATCAAACTCCTGCAGTAATATAGGAATTGATTTTCTGAAAAAAATAGCCTGTCCCCATTTATTCCACAATTATTTTTTGTAGATTCAAAATGTAGGCTTGATGAATCAAGCCCCTACACAAGATAAATCAAACTCCTGTTGTAAGAATTTTTGGCTTGCAATTACTTATTATTTCAAAGATATTAAAAAATGCTGTCACGGTACACTTTATGTGGCCCTGATAATTAAATTTAATAATATTGAATTTTGAAATGGAGGGATCAAATGAAGATGCTAATCGGAAAAAATTGGGTTGATAAGGATGAAAAGATTGAAGTCCTCAACCCCTACAACAATGATCTTATAGACACAGTTCCTTCGGGCGATAATGATGATGTGAAAGCTGCCCTTCGGGCGGCCGAAGAAGGCTTTAAAATAAACCGGAATCTGCCCGTTCATCAACGCATTTCTATCCTTTATAAAACCGCAGAAATAATTAGAGGCCGTCAAGAAGATTTTGCCAGGACGATCGCCACCGAGGGAAGTAAAACCATTAAGGAAGCCAGAAAAGAGGCCAGTCGCTGCATAGATACAATCACAATCTCTGCTGAAGAAGCCCGGAGGGTTGTTGGAGAGACCATTCCCTTCGACAGTCGTGAAGGTTCGGAGAACAGGGTAGGCTACTACTTTCGCTTTCCAATCGGAATAATCGCAGCCATTACTCCTTTTAATGATCCCTTGAACCTTGTAGCCCATAAGGTTGGGCCAGCAATTGCAGGTGGAAATTCTGTAGTTCTAAAGCCTGCTACCGTCACTCCCCTTTCCGCTTTAAAGTTGGGGGAGGCTTTTATCGAAGCTGGTCTTCCCTGGAATATATTAAACATTGTTACGGGCCGTGCTTCGAAGATTGCTGATGCCCTGGTGACAGATTCCCGGGTGAGAATGATTTCCTTCACAGGGGGAACTGAAGCTGGTCAGGACATAGTCAAAAAAGCGGGTTTGAAGAAAATAGGAATGGAGCTGGGCTCGAACTCTCCGGTTATTGTTATGGACGATGCTGATCTTCAACAGGCAGTGGAGCTTTCTGTGTCCGGGGCTTTCTGGGCTGTCGGGCAGAACTGCATCGGAGTCCAGCGAATTTATATCCATGAAACTGTCTATGATGAGTTTGAGAAGATGTTTGTGGAACAGACTAAGAAAATAAAAGTTGGCTATCAACTGGATGAAGATACGGACATGGGTCCCATGATTACAGAGGAAGAAGCCGCGCGAGTGGAAAAATGGATCAGGGAAGCCTGTGAGTCAGGAGCTGAGCTTCTAACCGGGGGCAATAGGAAAGGAACACACTTTGAGCCTACCGTATTCAGGAACATGCCCGAAAGCGCCAACCTCAATTGTGAAGAAGTATTTGGTCCGGTAGTGAATCTTTATAAAACCTCTTCCCTGGATGAAGCGATCAAACTGGCCAACAGTGTCAAATACGGGCTCCACGCAGCTATCTTCACCCGTTCCCTGGAGAATGCTTTTAAGGCTATCAAAGAACTTGATGTGGGCGGAGTGATGGTTAATGATTCCACGGATTACCGCATAGATATGATGCCCTTTGGCGGTGTGAAATGGAGCGGACTCGGTCGGGAGGGGATTAAATTTGCCCTCCTTGAGATGACAGAGCCTAAAGTCGTCTGTTTTAACCTCTAAAAATTAGAGAGAACCGAAAGCCTGGTCGAGATCAGCTATGATATCGTCCGGGTTTTCACCCCCCACACAAAGTCTTATCAATTGAGGTGGAATACCAGCCTTGGCGCGGGCTTCATCTCCTTGCTGTTGGTTGGTGGAAATTGCAGGAATGCAGGCCATACTTTTGATGCGGCCTAAATCCGTAGCCCTGAAAATGAGATTTAGGTTATCAAAGACTTTCCGGGCGTTTTGAGGTGGTCCATCCACTCGAAAACTGAGGAGGTGGCCGTAGCGATTTATTTCGTTACCCTTTCCATCATCAGAGTCTACCAGCTTCATGTATTTTTTAGCCAGGTCATGGAGAGGGAAGCTATCTAATCCTAAATAATTTACATGAGAAACTTTGGGATGTTGGCTGAGAAATTCTACGACTTTTTCAGAGTTGGCGCTAACCAGGTCCATCCTGGAGCGAAGTGTCCTGAGGTCATTCAAAGCAAAAAGGGCATTCGAAGGAGAAGCTGCCGGGCCGGTATCCCGGTATGGAAGAAACTTCACGTACTCGGCAAAGCTTTGTTTAAAGAGGGGGTTTTCATTTTTTATCTTGGTTGCAATGGGTTTGCGGCTGATTAAAGCTCCTCCTATGGCCAGACCGCCAGAGGTTATGGATTTGGTTAGAGAATGGATAACGATATCTGCCCCATAAGCAATGGGGCGCATTAAAGCTGGAGTTGCGCAGGTTGAATCAATGATAAAAGGAATTTCCCAGGAGTGAGCCAGTTCTACAAGTGCCTTGATATCACAGAACGATTGCTGAGGGTTGCTCGGGGCTTCTGCATAGAGGAACCGCGTATTCTCATCAATCTTTGCCTTCCACTCTTCTATGTCGTCCTGATGCTCTACCCAGTGCACTTGTACTCCCCTTTCCTGCATCTTCCTGACGGAAAAAAGCTGAAATGCGCCTCCATAGAGCTGGATAGAGGTGACAAAATTTATTTTCTCCGACTCTTCTTTTTGCTTGGTCAAAAAAGGATCTATTGCTGACACAATGGCTGACATCCCGGAGGCAGTCACCAGGCAGGAAGTGTCGTGGCCAGTCTGGTAACCCTCAAGTAAAGCAAGAGCCCATTCTAAATAATAAGTTGTCGGATTGGCTATCCGCGTATAGCACCAGGTAGGAATCAAATAGGCAAGAGCAGCCTCCATCTCATCAGAGTCTTTATAGCCTTGAGCGCTTGATAGATAAAGAGGTTCTATTATGGCTCCCTGGTTTTGAGTTAATGCCTCTTCTACGGTGTAGAGACCATGAACAGCTATCGTGTCAAATTTGAGTTTTTTTATCCGGGCAATCTGTTTTTCTTTTTGGACTAAAAATTTTTCAGCTTCTTTGATATATTTCATTACACCTGGACTATATAAGTCGTTATCAGTCATGGTTCCTCCATTATTTTGCTGAAATATTCTTTCTATTCTCAGTCAAGTATTTTTTTACAACAAAGCTTAACCTTTTTACACCCTCAACAATCTCATCCTTTGTTGGATAAGAAAAGTTTATCCTCATCGTGTTATGCTTGAGATATCCCTTCGGATAGCATACCTCCCCAGGAACAAAAGCAACCTTCTCCTTTGCAGCCTCGTAAAAAAGCTCTAAAGTATTAATCTTTTCTGGCATGGTTATCCAGAGGAACAGCCCACCCTCAGGTTTTGTCCACCTTACACCCATATCCTCAGGAAAATTCTCTTCCATAGCCTCTAGAAAAAAGTTTAGTTTTTCAGAGTAGTACTTTCTGGCCCTGTTGAAGTGGGCATCCAGATCGTATTCTCGCAGGAATGCGGTGCAAATATCCTGGTTGAGTTTGGGGGTGTTGAGTATGCTGGCTCCTTTTATCAAAGAGAACTTCTTTACTACTTCGGATGGACCTATGTTGAATCCAACTCTCAGGCCCGGGCAGAGTATTTTTGAAAAAGTGTATATGCCGATCACATTCCCTTGATTTTTATCCAGGGAATAGAGGGAAGGGATATTTTTCCCCTTGTACCTCAACTCTCTGTAAGGGCTATCCTCTAAAAGAGGAATACCGTACTTTTTGCTCGTAGAGAGAATAGCCAATCTTTTCTTGAGGCTCATGGTTATGCTTGAGGGATTCTGAAAATCCGGAACTACGTATATAAATTTAGGTTTCCTTCCCTGATTTATTAGATTCTCTATTCCGGCTTCCATGCCCTTAACATCAGATCCGTCTTCTTCAATATCTTTGGCCATGTATTCTGCGTCTTCCAGCTCGAAGGAAGCCAGGGCACCCCCAAAGGTAGGGCAATCTGAGACTATAATATCTTTGTGTTCAAGGAACAATCTTCCGACCAGGTCTATCCCGTGCTGTCCTGAGGTGGTTATCATGATGTTTTCAAGCTTAATGTGGATATTATCTTTTTGGAGATAATCTATGATTGCTTCCATCAGGTCTTTTTCTCCAGGTATGGCAGAATACTGAAGAACATGATCCGGGTCCTCCTGTAAGGACTTCTCCGCAGTCTTCTGAATAAGATCGAGGGGGAAAACATCGCTGCTGGGTAAACCGCCGGCAAAAGAGATCATCTCGGGATCTTGGATGTAACACAGCATTTTTCCAATCTTGTACCCCTCGTATTCCTTCATAATATTGGCAAATAACGATTTCATGGTTACCTTCTTTTATTGCCGGTTGGCCTCAATCATCCTGGCTTAATCTCTCTATCTCCCTTTGACACTGTACCTGGCTGGATCATCAAAGACATCAATGACGTTTACTCTTGTGAGAAACGTGGCTGAATGCACCACACCTTCGGGGATATAGTACGAATCACCTTTTCTGTATATTCTGGTTTTTTCCCCTATTGTAAGGGACATCTCTCCCTCGACCATCAAGCCCCACTGGGCGCAGTGAGAATGAGGAGGAACTTCGCCGACAGCTTCTATATCAAAAAAAGCTACCTGTTTGTCTTTACCTTGAAGAAGCCAGCCTCGCACTCCCTTAAGAGGGACATCGATCTCTGGAAGATCTCTTAGCATTTTGGGATAAGCAGTGCCTTCCCATTCTTTCATGCAATTTTTCATCTATCCTTTCCTTTCGATTTTCAAAATTTGAGCCTGGCCCCATTTACATCTGTTCCCTGTTTTTTCCTTTTTTATCAAAACAAGCCCTTGATATATCCTCCGTCAACCTGCAAGGCAACTCCGGTAATGTAGCCTGCTCCCTCAGAAGCAAGAAAGGCCACAGCGTGAGCTATCTCCTCAGGTGCTCCTAATCTCCCCATAGGAACATTCTTCTGTATGTTCTTGTAGAAATCTTTGACTGTGCCTCTCCCGCTTTTCTCAAAAGACCTTGCCAGCTCTTCCACTCTCTCTGTTTTCGTGTATCCAGGACAGATTGAATTTACGGTAATACCATAGGACGCTATCTGATTTGAGAGGGATTTCGAGAAGCCCAAGACTCCTGCTCTTGCTGTATTTGAAAGGATTAGAGAATCTATAGGTTGCTTGGCTGCAACCGAAACCATGTTAATGATCCTGCCCCACTTCTGTTTTTTCATGAAGCGGATAGTTTCATAACAGAGGTTTATTGTGCTCAGGAGATTAAGCTCCAGAGCATCTTGATAGTCATTCAGAGTAAAGTCATCCGCTGTGCCTGAAGGAGGTCCTCCAGCATTTGAGACCAATATCTCGATTGTCCCCAACTCCTTTACGGTCTGTTCGACCATTTTGCTCACCTGTTTCTTGTCTTTTACATCTGCCACAAATGCCCTCACAACTCTTCCTGTTTCAGCGGCTATTTCATCCCTGGTTTTGCCAAGCCTCTCCTTATTTCTGGCACAGATTACAACTTTTGCTCCCTCCCTGGAAAGCTGGAAGGCAATCGCTTTTCCAAGACCCCTGCTTGATGCTGCCACGAGGGCAACTTTATTCTTGATGCCCAAATCCATATCTCATCTCCTGATGTCTATCTTTTCGGAAATCTCTTTTGCTCCTCCGTACGAATCTAATAAGGCATCCATGGCCTTAAGATCATTATCGCTTAAAAGCTCAAAGTGAATTTTAAGTCTCTCCTTTTATTAACTCGTGAATAATCCAGGTTAATTAATTCCTGTCCAGCTCACCTCTTTTTTTATCCATTTTTTTCTGCCCTATTTATTCATTAGGTTTATTTTGCAAGATGGCGGTGAATGGTCAGCATATCTGCAAGGATAGAATAGCCAGTCTCAATTTTTCCAGCCCCTGGCCCTTGAACGGTTACTTTTCCCAGCAAATCCAGGTCAAAGGTTAAAGCGTTGTTGGCACCCATGACTCCAGCCAGAGGATCGGCGAGAAGGAGTTTTTGAGGGGAGACGCTGGCTCGAATCTGCCCATTTTCTCTTTTGGTCGAGGCGATAAGCTTATACCTGTATCCCTCTCCTTTCGCGGTCAGAATTTCCCGTTTGGAGAGGGAAGTAATGCCTTCCCTTTTTGCATCAGATGGCTTGATGTCCCCTTCAAGAAAGACATTTGAGAGGATAACAATCTTAGCCAGAGCGTCGTAACCTTCAACATCTGCGGTAGGATCTGCTTCAGCGTAACCTAATTTTTGAGCTAGCCCGAGGGCGTCTTCATAATCCATGTTTTCTATCTCCATTTTGGAGAGGATAAAGTTGGTTGTCCCGTTAAGTATTCCCTTTATCTCTTTGATCTTGTTTCCAGCCAAGCTGCTCTCGAATAGACTGAACACTGGTGTCCCGCTCATGACAGTACCCTCAATCCCGAAAAAAAGGTTGTTCTCTTGAGCTAAATTTTTCAATTCTCTGTAGTTAAGGGCGGTTGGTCCCTTATTGGATGTGACCACATGTTTTCCCGTTTGAAAGGCTTTTTTGATATAGCTTGTTGCCGGTTCTGCTGTCTTGATATCCGTGTATGTCAGCTCAGCTATGATATCAGCATCACATTTTTCGATCATTTCCAGAGGATCCAGTTGTTGAGCTTCGTTGGGTTTTCCCTCAAGATACTCGTCAATTTTCTTCCCCTGTTCTAAAAGCTGAAGAATTTTTTCTACTTCTATTCCTCCTGGAATGAGAAGAGAGCCTTTCAGTTTATCGTTGATGGCTACGACTTTAACTTCGAAATCAAGCCTCTCTTTCAAATATTCTCTTTTTTTTCCCAGGATTTCCAGAAAGCCCTGTCCTACTGTACCGCAGCCGATAAGACCTATTTTATATTCCATTATCTTCTCCTCCTCATCATAGAATGCTTCCTTTAAAATTTAGCAACCAATTTAGTAGCCTAAGAATTTAGCACGGAATAAGAACACCCAAGTAAAAGAAAGTAATTTGATGAGAAAATATAACATATTCATTTTAGAACTTGTAGGGATTTGATTCACCAAACCGAAAAATGGTGTAGATCTTTCTCCTCCATCTTTGACGGGCAAGAACGGGTGCCAGGGATAAAGTAGAAGGGCAGTGAAAATAACCTTTCACTACCCTTCTTTTAATTTCAAGAAAAAAATGTCGCTTACTTCTTAATCTGTGCTTCTATCCAATCTGTAGTGATACTCTTGGGTCTTTCGATGCTCAACCCAAGGGCTCTGTCCCAAATCAGCGAGGCCAGAACGCCAATGGCACGGGATGCTCCGAAGAACACTGTGTAGAAATCATACTCTGTGACTCCATAGTGGAGGAGGAGACAGCCAGAGTGGGCATCGACATTGGGCCAGGGATTTTTTGCTTTGCCGTGTTCCCTTAGAATATCAGGGGCAACTTCGTAGATGGCGCTGACAACTTTGAAGATCTCATCATCGGGAAGATGTTTAAGGGCGAATTCTCGCTGAGCCATGTATCTGGGGTCTGTTTGACGGAGAACCGCATGTCCGTATCCTGGAATGACTTTTCCTGCCTTCAGGGTGTCCCAGAGATATTTCACCAGTTGTTCTTTGTCCGGAACTCCTCCTAAGTCCTCCTTTACTTCCATGATCCAGCGGAGTACTTCCTGGTTAGCCAGCCCGTGGAGAGGCCCGGCTAATCCATTCATACCTGCAGACAGGGCGTAGTAAGCATCAGAAAGGGTAGATCCAACAAGGTGTGTGGTATGAGCAGAGACATTCCCGCCTTCATGGTCGCTGTGAATAACGAGGTAAAGGCGCATAAGTTCCTTGAATATTTCGTCCTCGATTCCGACCATATGAGCAAAATTTCCACCCCAGTCAAGATTGGGATCAGGAGGAATATGCTCATCGTTCTTGTAGGTTTTGCGGTAAATGTAAGAGGCAATAAGGGGGAGTTTGGCCAGAATATTCATCGCATCTTCGTACATTGGGTCCCAGTATTCCATCTTGCTTAATCCCTCTCTGTATTTTTTAGCGAAGATGGACTCTTTCTGGAGGGCAAGAATGCCTTGTGAAAACTGGGTCATCGGGTGCGTATCTTTGGGGATGGCTTTGAGAATATCGATGAGATAGTCAGGGAGGGAACTTCGTTGGCGCCATTCTTCGGTGACTTCCTTGACATCATCTTCTGATGGCAATTCGCCGGTAAGAAGGAGATAGAATATTCCTTCGGGAAGAGGTTCTTCACCGCCCGGAGCCTTTGGCAATTTTTCTCGAAGCTCGGGGATGTTGAAGCCGCGAAATCGGATACCTTCAACGGGGTCAAGAGCCGATGTTTCGGTGACCATGCATTTTACTCCGCGCATTCCGCCGTAGGCCTGAGCCACTGTAACTTCTGAGATCTTTGTATCACCGTGTTCTTTGACAAACGACTTAACCTTTGCGCGCATGGGCTCTAGTGATGAAGCAAATTTTTCTTTTAATGAAGACATTGAGACAACCTCCTTATAATGTTTGAAAAAATTATTTGCTTATTTTAGAAAGAAAATAGAAATATATCATTGTTTGCACGCACTGTCAATTTTTTTGGGATTGATTATGAAATTGTTTTTATCTGCCTGCTTCGCTGGACCGCCCCCGACTGTTTAGGATGAATCAAATATTTGACTTTTGTCTTTTGAAATAGTCTATTATTGAAGATAAAGAACTTCAAGAAACCTTGTTAGGAGAAAGACATGGAAATTATAATGTTTTTTCTTATCACCGTTGGAGTTCTTCTGGTTTTTGCTGTAGGAATTTATAACAGGTTAATTACTCTGAGAAACCGGAGTGATAATGCCTGGGCTCAGGTGGATGTTCAGCTAAGGCGAAGATATGACCTTATTCCGAACCTGGTGGAGACAGTAAAAGGCTATGCCAAACATGAAGCAGGGACCTTTGAGAAGGTCACTGAAGCGCGTTCCAAAGCTATAAATGCAGGGAGTGAAGGATATTGTGATGAAATTTAACCTCAGACAGCAGGTTTTCCCCTCCAACATAATAGCCAATATGTTTAATTTCAAAGAGAAAGAGTACTTCGAGATTGATGAAGAGGAAGCCAGAGAACCTGTTAAGGTCAAGTTTTAGTCCGGGTATTATTTTAAGCAAGGGGTAGATAAGTAAGGGGTAGATAAAGTTCAAGATGTATGAACAGATTGCCCGCAACAAAAGAAAGTCTTTCTTTCTCATCTTGTTTTTCGTTTGCCTGATCTTTGCCGTAGCCTGGATTTTTGGTGAGCTGACCAATATGGGTCCTTATGGTTTGGTCTTAGCTGGGGTCATAGCCATCGCCTTGACCTTTGGCAGCTATTATTCGAGCGATAAAATCGTCCTGGCCATAAGCAAGGCTAAACCAGTAGAAAAGAAAGATTACCCACATCTTTATAATGTGGTGGAGGGATTGGCTATCGCAGCAGGATTGCCCAAGCCCCGCTGCTACATCATCGGATGATACGGCACCCAATGCTTTTGCTTCCGGGCGCGACCCAAAGAACTCTGTCATTGTAGTTACCAAAGGTTTACTCCAAAAGCTGAACCGGGCGGAACTGGAGGGTGTGATTGCCCATGAGATGTCGCATATAAAGAATTATGATATCCTTGTTCAGACTCTGGCTGTAGTCATGGTCGGAGTTGTCGCCCTCCTCAGCGATTGGATCCTCAGGACCTTTCTCTGGGGAGGAAGAAGAAAAAAGAGCAGCAGCGGAGGCGGGAATGCCGGAGCAATCATTATTGTGGTGGGTTTAGTGTTAGCTGTGCTTTCTCCTCTTATTTCCCAGCTAATCCGATTAGCTGTTTCCCGCAAAAGAGAATTCCTGGCGGATGCAGATGGGGCGCTCCTCACACGCTGTCCTCCCGGTTTGGCTTCCGCCCTCAAAAAGCTGGCTTCAGATAGGGAACCTTTGGAGGCAGCCAACAAAGCGACCGCTCATCTTTATATAGTGAATCCGCTCAAGAATATAAAGGGGCCAGTTAATAAGTTGTTCAGCACGCACCCGCCCATCGAAGAAAGAGTAGCTGCCTTGGATAAGATGTAAATGCTTATTCCATAAAAGCTATTGAAAGTGCGAGGTTTTAATATTATAATTATAATCCCCTGGTGGGGTCGTAGTTCAGTTGGATAGAACGCCGGCCTGTCACGCCGGAGGTCGCGAGTTCAAGTCTCGTCGGCCCCGCCACTCTTTATCCCTATTGACCATTGACAAAGGTTTTATATCTAAATTATAATTTAAACTTGAGAGACGGGGGCGAATTGGTTTCGACGGAGATAATGAGGCAGATGTAGCATGTCGAGATTCCACCCACCTCGTAAAAAGGTGGAAAAAACTAAACGCAGAAAATCTTTCTGTTGCTGCCTAAATAATAGGCATGCCGTTTCTCTAGTTCTTTCCTGCGGTGCTTGAGAAGCGTCGACTTGCAGGATAGCGACCCAGGTTAGTCCCGAGCCTGGCAAGTGAAGCTGATCGGGCCTGGTTCCGTTGTGTTCTTCCTCTTCGGACACTTCAGAACGAGATTGCAGAAGAGGATAAGCATGTAGAAGCTATCTGTTGAATGTCTTCGGACGCGGGTTCGATTCCCGCCGCCTCCAAAATAAACCTACAGAAAAGATAATACTTGAATAAAAAATTGGTTAGCCGAAAGAAGAGAAGTACATTATTAGCAGGAGTTATTCTCTTTCTTCTTCTTTCTGTTATTTCTTTTTCTCAAACTCAACCTTTCATGAAATTATCTGTCAAGGATTACCCCACTCTCAGCCGCGTCATCATCGAATCATCCCTCCCCATATCTTTCGACATCGAGAAAAGTTCATCCTTATTAATGGTTAACATAAGCACAGACGCGTCCTTTCGGATTCAGAGAGGAGCCTTTGAAAGTCGTATTATCAAGTCTTTCGGCTGGTCAAAGGGAAAAGATTTTTACATTCTGGCCATCAGGACCAAGGTCAGAAACTTCAGCTATGATTATTTTACCCTCAGCGATCCACCGAAATTGGTTATTGATTTCAGCCAGATTGATGAAGAGAAGAGTGAGACACCGGACAGCTTAAAACAAAAAGAGGCATCAAGAGGAAAAGTCCCTCAGCCATCAACAGCCTCATCCTTTCTCCAAGGAATGAAAACTATCGTTATCGATCCTGGGCACGGCGGCTTGGAGCCTGGAGCCAAAGGTAGATTTGGCACATTAGAGAAAAATGTCGTTCTGGAAATCGGGCTCAAACTAAGAGCCGTTATTGAGCGGAATTTTCCTTCTCGAGTCGTCCTTACAAGGGATAAAGATCTGAATGTTTCCCTCGAGAATAGAGCTGCTTTAGCCAACAATAATAAGGCGGATTTTTTTATCAGCATTCATGCTAACAGTTCTTTTCGGAAAGATGCCCGCGGATCAGAAACGTATTTCCTCAGCAGGGATGCTACAGATGAAGAGGCAAGAAAATTGGCTTTCATGGAAAATAATCCTGCTGAATTTGGAGAGGGAATTACTGGAGAAAGTGAAGATGAAATACAGATGATCTTATGGGATATGGCTCAGTCAGCTTACCTTAAGCAGAGCAGCCTGCTCGCCGAAAGCATCCAGAAAGAGCTCAATCTACTGCTGAGAACAACAAATAGGGGGGTAAAGCAGGCTCCTTTTACAGTATTAGCAGGAGTGGCTTGTCCTGCTGTATTGGTAGAAGTGGCTTTCATCTCCAATCCTCGGGAAGAAAGAAGTTTGACAAGGGAAGGATTTCAGATTAACGTCGCCCAGGCAATCTATCGAGGTCTGGTGGGTTATATCGAGCTTTATTCTCAAAAATGAGGTGAAGACATGGGCGTGAAAAGAGTAGCGCTTCTAGCAGTCCTTCTTACAATCTTGGCCATTCTCGTTATAATTTTTTTTAGAAGCGGCGCGTTGGAAAAAATAAAACTACCTGCCGAAGTCCCTCCTCCTGTGCTTGAACCATCTCCCTCAGGGCCTGTTCAAACAAGAAAGATTGTTCTGTTTTTTCTCTCAGAGGGGGATACATTACTGCATCCTGAAGAAAGAGAGATCACTGCCAGTTCATCAATCGTTCGCCAGGCAAAGCAGGCAGTCGAGGAACTCATAAAGGGTTCCAATAAAGGCTACATCTCACCTTTTCCTCCAGAGACAAAACTGAGAGAGCTTTTTTTGGCAGGAGATGGAGTGGCGTATGTGGATTTTTCCGAAGAAATTGTGGAGAAACATCTCTCCGGTTCGTCGGCTGAAATTTCAACAATTTTTTCGGTAGTGAACTCCCTTGCCTATAATTTTGAAACTATTAAAAAGGTCTTCATCTTGATCGAAGGCCAGGAAAGAGAAACTCTGGGAGGCCATATAAACCTGAACCGGCCCTTTCTGCCTCTGTATGATTTAATCGCCAATTAGTTTCGCCTCATCTGAGTCCTTAAAAGAGAGTGCTTCTTCTTATGGAAAAAATGACAAAAGTTGCTATTGTTGGCTTTCCTAATGTAGGAAAATCTACCTTATTCAATCGTCTTCTAAAAGAGAAAAAGTCGCTCGTCCATTCTATGCCTGGCATGACTCGGGATCAAGTCTCTGCCCACTGCAGTTTAAAGAGGAAGGAGTTTGTTCTGGTTGATACGGGTGGATTTTTTGATTTCAAGGAGGATCCCCTTTCAGCCAAAATCAAAAAAAAGGCGAGGGAAGCAGCAGAGAGCTCAGACATTCTTCTCTTTGTGCTGGACGGGAAAAGAGGCCTTTTGCCAGCTGAAGAGGAACTCTATTTTTCTTTGAAAAAATTGAATAAGCCGATTTTTGTGGTAGTCAATAAGATAGACTCTTCTTCAGAGGAAGTAAAGCTCGGTGATTATTATAGATTAGGTGAAAGGGAAGTTTTCGCCATCTCAGCTGAGCACAAAAGAAACCTGAAGCATCTCGAGTCATCTCTTATGGCCGCTCTCCCTGCTTTCGTGCCTGATAAAGAGGAAACAAAGGCTCTTAAAATAGCCATAGTTGGCCGCATCAATGTTGGGAAATCATCCATAGTGAATCGCCTCTGCGGGGAAGAGAGATTAATCGTGAGTGAAATACCCGGAACAACCAGGGATAGCATTGACATTCTGATATTAAGGAATAAGAAGGCTTTTTGCCTGGTTGATACAGCAGGGATTCGTAAATTGAGCCGTACCCGGGATAAAAGAGAAAAAGCCAGCATCATAAAAGCGAAAAAAGATATTATCCGGGCAGATGTTATTTGTTTGATTATGGATGCACAGGAATTCCCTACGCGTCAAGATTCGGCAATCGCTCATTTATCTCATGGATCAGGAAAGCCCTTGTTGATCGCAATGAATAAATGGGATTTAATCCAGAAAAACACTAACACTTCAAAGGATTTTAAACAGGATGTTTATGATAAACTTGATTTCGTCAATTATGCTCCTCTACTATTTATCTCTGCTTTATCGGGGCAGAGAGTCATCAAAATTCTCGATATTGCAGAACAGGTCTATGCTAACGGGTATAAAAGAATAGAAACATCTCGATTGAATAATTTCTTATCCTGGGTAAGCAAAAATCATCCTCCTCTTTCAAAAAACAAGAGAAGAATGAAGATAAAGTATATGACTCAAAAGGAAAGTCTTCCCCCGACTTTTTTCCTCTTTACTCATTCACGAGTTCCCCTTGCCCCTGCTTATGAGAGGTTCTTCATACGTCTTCTACGGGAAAAGTTTGATTTCTGGGGAACTCCCATAAGATTGTTAGTGAGAAAGAGCTAAGAATGGGGTCAGACTTGCAAAACTTGAGTTATTATTTGTCTCTTCTCAAAGATAAAATTCTTTATTTTTTTATCGTGAAATAACTCAAGTTTTGCAAGTCTGACCCCATATTTCTTGACTTTATTTGTCAATTCTATTATAAATTTAAAGGCGATAATAGAATTGACCCAAGGAGAATGGAGGTTACTATGCGGCAAAGATATTTAAACATCATCCCCCTAATTTTTCTGGTTTTGGCCATAATCTTTACAACTTCAGGCTGCGGGAAATTTATCGGTGGCTTAAAAGCCAATTATTATTTTGGCAAGGCTAACAAGAATTTTAGTGATGCTCAATACCGTGATGCAATTGAGCTATATGAAGTAGCCTTAGTCCATAATCCCGGCCTGGTTGAAGCTTATCAATATCTTGGTGAAAGCTACAAAAATCTTTATAGAGGTCCTGCTGTGGATACTCCGGAGAATGATGAGAGGGCCGATAAAGCTTTAGAAGCTTTAAACAGGGCCTACGAAATTGACCCTTATGACAAGAATATTATTTATTCCTTGGGCGATATGTATGACAGGTTGAGGAATTTTGAAGAGGCTGAAAAGCTCTACTTAAAAATACTTGAGTTGGAGCCGACCAACATGGAGAACTATTATGTCGTGGCTGGATTCTATAAGAAATATGTGCCAGTTAGAACAAGTGGTGCGTCAGGCGAGCAGGAGGGCGGAGAAACAGAAGAAGGAGAAGAAGGAAAGACAGCTTTTCAGAAAGCAGAAGAAATGTATCTTCGAAGGATCGAACTTGACGCTGAAAGTCCTGAAGGCTATGCGTATGCAGCTCAGTTTTATGAAGATTTACAACCTCCTGATTTCGATAAAGCCTATAAATTTCATGTATATCGGACAAGATTAGAGCCTGATAATATGATCCCAGTGTATGCTATAGGAGTGAATCGTTTTTGGAAGGCCCATCGTCTTCAGACTCAGCTATCGAGGGAAGAGAGAATAGAGCACGCAAAAGTAGCTGAAGAGGCATTGCTGAAAGCTATTGACATGGATCCCTCTTATTCCTTCACCTATTATTATATGGGTATCCTTTATAGGAATATTTATGCAGCAGTGTATTCTGATCGAAGAAGTAGGTATATCGAGGAAGCCGACATGTGGCAACAGAGAGCCCAAGACGCAAGAAAGAAAGAGTTAGAGAGAAAGAGGCTTGAACGAGAATTGAAAGCACTTAATTAGAGCTAGAGAAGCAGAATCCTCTTTATCTTGACAAATTTTGTACCTTCACACCCTAATAAACTTTATACGGAATGTTTATCCCTCTTAAAGATGAGAATCCGACTTCTCGCTTTCCCTACGTCACTGTTTTTTTTATAGCTCTCAATATCCTGATTTTTGCTTACCAATTTTTCTCACCTCAGGGACTGCAGTATTATGTTTTTAAAATGGGAGCTATTCCCTATGAAATTACTCATTTTACAACGGTCTCTTTTGTTTCCTCTGAATCTCAGGAACCTGTATCCAGATTATTGCCGCCTTTAGCTCTAATAGCCTCGATGTTCCTACATGGGGGCTTTCTCCATCTTTTTGGCAATATGCTCTATCTCTGGATATTCGGCAACAACATTGAAGACTTCCTCGGTCCTTTTCGATTCATCCTGTTCTATCTGCTTTCAGGAGTGGGCGCAAGCCTAATCCATATTGTTTTCCATCCCAACTCCCAGGTCCCGATGATTGGAGCAAGCGGAGCTATTGCAGGAGTGCTTGGAGCTTATTTGATCCTCTATCCTAGAGCCCGGGTCTCGACTTTTGTCTTCCTGTTTTTTTTCATTCGAATCCTGCCTATTCCTGCATTTTTTCTCCTTGGATTTTGGTTTATCCTTCAAGTGATGAATGTAGGTTTAGGAGGTGGTGTGGCCTGGTTTGCTCACATAGGTGGGTTTTTGATCGGAATTGCGCTGGTAAAAATTTATACAAGAAAAAAAAGAAAAGTCAAAAGCTGGATTCATTGATAAAACGGACGTTATGTTTCTAGAAAATGAGGTCTGGTAAAAATGAAAAATGTGGAAAATGGGGCCTGCCCCCATTTTTCTCCAATATTCAGTTGTCAACTAACCTGGATAAATCAGGTTAGGTCTTGTGTCCCCCTTAAATTAAAAAGGATGTCACTGTTATATTATTGATTTTACGTCAGTAAAGGTTGACAATTCCCCTAAGATTTAGTATTTTAGAGCATCGCTACAGGCAAAGAGCTTGTAGCTAAGGTTTAAAGAAATGAGAACATTCACCCCAAAAAAGGATGAGATCGAGAAGAAGTGGTGGGTGATTAATGCTGAAGGAAAAATCCTCGGCAGGCTCGCCACTGAAGTAGCAATTTTGCTCCGGGGAAAGAGGAAGCCTGAGTTTGCCCATTTTCTTGATTGCGGAGATTTTGTTGTTGTTATCAATGCTGAAAAAATAAATGTCACAGGGAAAAAGCTGGAGCAGAAGAAGTATTATTCTCATTCTGGTTACCCTGGGGGATTGAAAGTTAAGACATTGAAGGAGCTTTTAGATACAAAACCAGAAGAAGTTGTTCGAAAGGCAGTCTGGGGGATGATTCCCAAAGGCAAGCTCGGCCGAGCTGTATATAAAAAGCTTAAGGTTTATAGAGGTTCGCATCATCCTCATGAGGCTCAAATGCCCCAAGAATACCAGTTTTAGGAGGAAGCTTGAGTTTAATTCAGTATTACGGAACAGGGAAGAGAAAAACATCGGTTGCTAGGGTTTTTCTTCGACCGGGAAAAGGTGATATCACTTTATATGTGAATAAAAGACCTCGTCAATTCACCGAATATTTTTACATGCAGAGTCAAACGCACACCATCAACCAGCCTCTTCGTCTGACTGAAACAGAAAATAAATTTGATATTTTCATCCGTGTCAACGGAGGGGGGCTAACTGGACAAGCTGAAGCAATTCGCCTAGGAATCTCAAGGGCTTTGATTGAGTTTAATAAGGAGTTAAGGCCCAATCTTAAGGGGGCAGGCTTCTTGACTAGGGACGCCAGGATTAAAGAAAGAAAGAAATATGGATTGTTGGGGGCCCGAAAGGCACCACAGTACCATAAGAGATAAAACGGAGAATATCCATTGGTATCAGTAACGATGAAAGAACTTTTAGAAGCAGGCGTCCATTTTGGCCACCAAACTAAAAGGTGGAACCCCAAGATGAAAGAGTATATTTTTGGCCAGAGGAATGGAATCTATATCATTGATTTGCAGAAGACCATAAGAGTTTTCAAGGATGCCCTCCAGTTCATAAGAGGTGTTGCCGAGAGTGGGAAGGAAGTGCTCATGGTGGGAACGAAGAAGCAAGCTCAAGATATAATCCGTGAGCTTGCTTTAAAGTGTGAATCCAGTTATGTCAATCAACGTTGGCTTGGCGGATTGCTGACCAACTTCAGTGTCATCAGAGGCAGCGTGGAGAAATTGATTGAATTAGATGAGATGAAAGAGGATGGACGATGGGGATTGTTATCCAAAAAGGAACAGTCGAAACTGGAAAAGGTCTTCAGGAAACTCACTAAAAATATAGGCGGAATAAAGAAAATGTTAGAACTCCCTGGGGCTTTGTTTGTAATAGATTCCACCAAAGAGGAGATTGCTATTTTTGAAGCCCGAAAGCTGAATATTCCGATTGTAGCTGTGGTTGATACGAATGGAGACCCAGAGGACATAGATCATCCTATCCCTGGAAATGATGATGCGGTCAGAGCCATCGAGTTGTTCACCTCAAAA
>DRHQ01000033.1 GCA_011049545.1 Candidatus Aminicenantota bacterium
ATAAATCATTTTGCCGCCTATGATAACGAGTAGGCTAAAGGCAACCCAATGGTCAAAAGGCTCTATGTATCTCAGCAAGATATTTTGCGTGGCATACCATCCAACAAGAGGCATCATAAATTGAAAAAAGCCAAAGTACGAGGCCAGTCTCAGAGTCTGGCGTTTTGTTATTGTTTCAAGGCCTGAGCTTATCCCCAGGGAAACGGCAAAGGCATCCATTGCCAGAGCTAAAGCTATGGCAAAAACAAGAAATAAATTCATGCTTTCATACAAAGGTCTCTCATTATATCAAAAGCAGAAAAAAGAAAAAATCTAAAAGAGGAATATCCTGCATTTCCGGCGGGAAAAAGCGCAATAAAGATCTACTTTTATCATTAAACCATTATCCATATAATAAAGTATGATAGTATACTTGTTTGATAAAGTTTATTACCTAACTTTATCTTTCTATTAAAGAGGAAAAGAAATAATTCAATTAAAAGCTATGAATCTGAATGGATCAAATACCTAATGAAAAATACAATAATACTCAGGGGAGTCAGGGTTCACAACCTAAAAAATATAAATCTTGATATTCCCCTTAATAAATTCATTGTGGTAACCGGTGTTAGCGGCTCGGGTAAATCTTCTCTAGCTTTTGATACGTTGTACGCAGAGGGACAGCGCCGTTACATCGAATCCCTCTCTTCTTATGCCCGTCAGTTTCTGGAGAGGATGGAAAAGCCAGATGCTGACCTCATAGAAGGAATCACTCCCGCTATAGCCATTCAGCAAAAGGCTGTTACAAAAAATCCGCGTTCCACTGTAGCCACTGTTACGGAAATCTATGATTTTTTAAGAGTTCTCTTTGCCCGGATAGGAACCGTACACTGCATCAAGTGCGGACAGCCTGTCAAAAGAGATACAGTTGACGCTATCGTCGAGAAACTCTACACGCTCCCTCCAAAAACAAAAATATGGATCTCCTTCTCCTGGGCTCTGAAAAAAGGCACAGCCGCTCTTAAAAAAGGTGGCTTTTTCCGGATCATTCATAGAAACAAAATTATGAATCTTAGCGATGTCAAGCTCGAAAAGAGAAATAAAATTGATATTCTAGTCGACAGAATGACTTTGGAAAGAGACGAGAGAGAAAGGTTGGTAGATTCTCTGGAGATCGCTTTAAAGAAAGGAGAAGGGAAAATCAAAGTCCGGACAGACAAGCCCCGGGAGTTCATTTTTTCTGACAAGCTCGAGTGCAAGAAGTGCGAGATTGTCTACGAGGACCCGTTTCCCAATTTCTTTTCATTTAACAGTCCTCAGGGCGCTTGCCCCACATGTCATGGCTTCGGCGATCTGGCAGTGCTTGATGAGGATAAGATTATTCCTGACAAAAACAAGTCTCTTGAAGAAGGAGCAATAGAGCCCTGGACAAAGCCAGTCTCCCGGGGAAAAATGAATGAACTAATTTCTGAAGCAAAGAAAAGAGGAATTGCTGCGGATATTCCCTTTAAGGATTTAAAAGAAGAAGAAAAGAAATTTATCCTGGATGGAGGTGACGGTTATCACGGGATCAAAGGTTTCTTTGATTGGCTCCAGAAAAAAAAATACAAGATCCAAGTGAGAGTCTTCTTAAGCCGCTATCGAAAATATGAACCTTGCCCCGATTGCAAGAAGATGCGTCTCAATCCTCAAGCACTTAGCGTCAAGATAGAAGGACTTTCCATAGGTCAAGTCGTTCAGATGACAGTTCAGCAGGTCCAGGAGTTTTTTAAGAGGCTCAAGGTTTCTCCTTTTCAAAAACTCGTGGCTGAAAAACTCATTGAAGAAATCCAGAATAGGCTAAAATTTCTGTTAGAAGTTGGCTTGGATTATATAACCCTTAACCGCATGACTTTCACTTTAAGCGGAGGCGAAGCACAAAGGATAAACCTGGCTGCAGCCCTGAGTGCACCTCTTGTAGGGACCCTCTTTGTTCTGGATGAGCCGAGTATTGGCCTCCATGCTCGGGACAACCACCGCCTGGTGGAGATCCTTCTATCTTTAAAAGAGATCGGAAACACAGTGATGGTGGTCGAGCATGACCCAGAAATCATAAAATCTGCTGATAATTTGATTGATCTGGGGCCTAGAGCAGGCGAGGGAGGAGGAGAAGTTATCTTCAATGGACCTATAGAAGAATTTTTCAAGAATCATGATTCCCTCACTGCTCAATATCTAAGGGGAGAAAAAGAGATAAAAATTCCAGAAGACCGAAGGATATCCAAGAGCTTTATAGAGATAAAAGATGCTCACAAGCATAATCTCAAACACACGGATGTAAAACTCCCTCTAAACACATTCACCTGCATAACTGGAGTTTCAGGCTCAGGAAAAAGCACTTTACTCAATGATGTTCTCTACCAGGGCTGGCTGGGCAAAGCAACGGATGGATATAAGGAAATAAAGGGGAAAGAGCAGATCGACAGAATCATCATGGTCGATCAGTCTCCACTCAGTACCTCACCCCGCTCGATTCCAGCCACTTACACCAAGGCCATGGATGAAATCAGAGAGCTTTTCAGCCAAGCAAGAGAGGCAAAAGCTCTTGGATATAAGCCCGGATTTTTCTCTTTTAACACTCCTGGAGGAAGATGCGAACAATGCAAAGGTGCTGGCCAGCAAATTGTAGAAATGCAGTTTCTCTCTGATGTAGCATTGACCTGTGAGGCCTGCAATGGGAAAAGGTTCACAAGCGATATTCTCGAAATCAAATACAAAGAAAAAAACATTGATCAAGTCTTGCAAATGACCGTTTCTGAAGCTTTTGATTTTTTCTCTGATCAGGCAAAGATCAAGAAAAAACTGACCTCGCTTGTGGAAGTGGGGTTGGGGTATTTGAAACTAGGTCAGCCCACCACCACCCTATCTGGAGGAGAGCTTCAGAGGATCAAACTTGCTTATCACCTCATCCACCAGAGGGAAAAAAGAACTCTCTATCTTTTTGACGAACCCACAATCGGCCTCCATCCTGATGATATCTCAGTTCTCCTCCGCTGCTTTCAAAAGTTAGTAGAGAAGGGGCATACAGTTATAGTTATCGAGCACAACCTGGATGTGATCAAATGCGCTGATCATATTATCGATTTGGGACCAGAGGGAGGAGACAAAGGAGGCGAAATAGTAGCTCAAGGGCCTCCTGAAGAAATCATCAAGTCAAAAAAATCTCACACTTCACGCTACCTGAAGAAATATCTTCCTTAGAGATTTGATATATTGTGGGGGCTTTTTATATTGTAGGAGCTTGATTCATCAAATCCACTGTAATGATTAATCTTCTTGTAGGGGCTTGATTCATCAAGCCCACCTTATTTTCTTTTTTATTATTGTTTATTAGATTTTGATACTTTGTAGAGGTTTGATTTATCAAAACCAGATAACTTATTTATCAAAAATATCTTTAAAATAATTATCTAAATCCATAT
>DRHQ01000034.1 GCA_011049545.1 Candidatus Aminicenantota bacterium
GCCTGATCTGTTTCGTAATTTAAGGCGTCATCCGTTACAACTTGAAGGACAAGATGCATTCCTCCTTTGAGGTCAAGCCCTAGTTTTATTTTGTCTTTGGGAGGGTAGGCGAGGATTAAAGCAAAAACAATGACCAAGACGGTTAAAATAGCTTTCCAACGTAGACTTTTTTTCATCTTAAATAAATTACTTTCAAACGAGGAGAAACGAATGAAATTTATCTATAAATAACGGACCTAGGGTATGTTACTTTTCCTTTTTTGGCGGGGTTAGGATGACTGCAATAGAGGCTTTGGTGATATCAATTTTGACATTGGAAGCTATTTTTAGCTCAAGCTTGTCTTTTTGAACTCCCATGATTGTTCCGTGTATTCCACCTGACGTTATGATTTTGTCTCCTGCCTTGAGGTTCTCAACCATTTCTTGATGCTTTTTCTGTCTTGTGCGTTGAGGCCTGATAAGTAACAAATAGAAGACCAGAAATACGAGGCCCATCATAATGAAAAAATGGAGGGAGACTCCCCCGCTGCGAGGACCGGGTGGAGCTTGGAAAAGGAAAAGGAAAAGCCCACTAAATATCATTTTATTATTCCTCTCTCTGTTTAATTATACTGCGTTTAAAACGATTATACGCATTTGATTGAATAGATTGCCTAATTTTCCTGAAGATGTCAAGATAAAAATGAAGATTGTGGATTGTATTGAGGATAGCGGAGCTAATCTCCTGTCTTTCGTATAGATGACGGAGGTAAGCACGGGAGAAATTCTGGCAAGTATAGCATGAACAATCTTCATCAAGAGGTCTTTGGTCTTGAGCATATTTTACATTTTTAATGACGATTTTCCCTTTGCTTGTGAAGAGAGTTCCGTTTCGGGCGTTTCTTGTAGGTAGAACACAGTCAAAAAAATCTATCCCTCTTTCCACCGCCTCCAAGATGTCACTGATGTAGCCTATGCCCATGAGATAGCGAGGCTTTTCCTTTGGAAGAAGGGAATCGGCTCTCTCCGTGATTTCTGCGAATTGAGATTTTGGCTCTCCTATCCCGAGCCCTCCTAAAGCATACCCATCAAAATCGATTTTAATTAAATCCTCGATGCTCTGCTTTCTCAGGTTCCAGTATACGCTGCCTTGGGTTATGCCCCATAGAAGCTGAGAAGAATCCTGCTGAAGGAAGTGAGTCTTGGAGCGCTGAGCCCAGTGAGTGGTAAGCTTCACTGCTTCCTTTACCTTTTCTTCAGAAGAAGGGAAGGGGTGGAAGTGATCCAAGGCCATTATAATATCCGAACATAATTTTGTCTGGATATCCACGACGTCCTCGGGAGAAAGAAAGATTTTTGTTCCGTCGAGATGAGAGCTGAATTCAACTCCTTCCCTTTTCACTTTAACAAGAGGAGAGAGGCTGTAGATCTGGAAACCGCCGCTGTCAGAGAGCACAGGCTTCTGCCAGGAGATGAAAGAATGTATTCCTCCCAGCTTGCTTATTGTTTCAATCCCAGGCCTTAGATACAGATGGTAAGCATTGACGAGCATGAGCTGAGCCCCCAGGTTTTGAAGCAGGCTGTGTGGAAGGCCCTTCACAGTTCCCTGACTTGCCACAGGAGCGAAGGCAGGAGTTTCAATAGTTCCATGCTGGGTGTGGATGATTCCGGTCCGGGCAGAGGAATCACTATCTGAAGCTTTAATCTCAAATGTTTTCTTCATCGTGCCTATGTATCTTATTTAAATTTTGCAGGCGCTTGATTTATCAAGCCCACCTTTTGAAATATATAAATAACCTGAACCTTATAAATAAATTGTTGGCGCTTGATTTATCAAACACACCTTTTTGTCCTTTCAATTATTGCATCTGATTTATATTTTGTAGGGGCTTGATTTATCAAGCCCACCTTTTGAAATATATAAATAACCTGATCTCTTAGCAATATTTTATGGCGAGAAGCGGAAATATATAACATCTCCATTTTGCACGAGGTAGTCCTTTCCTTCCAGGCGCACGGCTGCCTTTTCTTTAGCAGTCTGAAAAGAGCTGTGCTTGATGAGTTTTTCCCAGGAGATAACTTCTGCCCTGATAAAGCCTTTTTCTATATCTGAATGAATTGAGCCTGCTGCCTTCAAGGCCGTCGAGTTCTCCTTGATAGTCCAGGCTTTGACTTCATCCTTGCCGATTGTAAAGAAAGTAATAGCTTCAAGAAGATCGTAGGAAGCCTTTAAAAATCTAGGAGCACTCTGTTCTCTTAATCCGTACTCAGAAAGAAAAGCTGCTTTGTCCTTTTCTTCTAATTCAAGAATTTCCGCCTCAATATTTCCGCAAAAAGCAAGGATTTTCACTCCTTTTTTCTCAGATGAGTAAATCTTATCAGGATTCTCAATTAAGGGAATATCTTTCTCGTCGACATTAATCATATGTAAAAGTGTCTTCTGGCTTAAAAAAGAGAAGCTGCGGCTGAGTTTTTCCTCTGATGGAGAAAGGTCTATTTCCCGGATCGCTTTTCCTTCCTCAAGATGAGGACGCAGGCGTTCGAAGAGATTTTTTTCTTTTTCTCCTTCGGGGATTATTGACTTTTTCAGTTCTTTTTCCAGTTTTTCCAGCCTGCCCTCTATCGAGACTAAATCGGACAGGATGAGTTCCTCCTCCATGGAAAGGATATCATCCACAGGGCTGATTTTCTCTTTTGGATGGGGGATTTGAGCATTGAGAAACCCCCTTACAACATGAGTGAGACCGTCTGCCTTTCGGAGATAACTCAGGTAGGCACTGTTTTTGACATCTCCGTAAGAGATTCCAGCCAGGTCCATGAAATCGACTGTTGTCGGGATTTTATTTTTTTCTGGGTAAAGAGCACATATCCTTTCCAAACGAGAATCGGGAACAGGGAATGTTCTTCGGTTGAGCTCTTTTTTCCTTGTGTCATAAGATTTGACATCTATTTTCGCGCCGGTGAGCAGGTTAAACAAAGTGGTTTTTCCTGTTTTTGGGTAGCCAAAAAGAGTGATGTTCATGGGATAAGTATAATATAAATAAGTATAATATAAATAGGTAGTAAAGGCGAATTGCGGGGTCAGACTTGCAAAACTTGAGTTATTATATTAAGAGCATGAACTTGATAGTTATGCAAGTTTTGCAAGTCTGACCCCATTGATTGCCGCAGACAGCACTTGATTATTTATGCAAGAGAAATATAATAGTTACTTTAGAGAAATTAGATGAAAAAATCAAAAGCGATCGTCCTTCTTCTGCGCTTACCATTTATGGTCGTCTCTGCAGGGGCTGTCTTTGTGGGAACTGCTTTTGCTTGGTGGCAGACTGGCCAATTCAATTTAGTGTTATTCCTTTTAACCTTTTTTGGAGCCTGCTTTCTTCATATTAGCTGTAACGTTGCTAATGATTATTTCGATTTTAAAAGCGGGAACGACGCTTACAACAAGAATGCCTTAGTCCCTTTTTCCGGGGGAAGCCGAATGGTTTTGGATGGATTTGTCAAACCCAACGAGGCTCTAATCGTATCCCTCGTTTTCGCTATTTTAGGCTCAGCGATTGGCCTTTATCTTAATTCTGTATCAAACGGAAATACAATTTTATTCATAGGGCTGGCTGCTCTATTTTTTGTTTTCAGCTACAACGGTTTCCCGGTACGCTTGGTCAACAAGGGATTGGGAGAAATTGCCATATTTTTAGCCTGGGGGCCTTTAATGGTTTTAGGAGCGTACTATGTTCAGGCTGAGGTTTTTTCCTCTTTTTGGGTTCTCGCTGCAGCCGTTCCTTCTGGCATTTTAACGACTCTGGTTTTATTGATTAATGAGTTTGCTGATAAAGAAGCAGATATCTCAACGGGAAGAAAGACTTGGGTCATCCTTTTTGGATTCGAAAAGAGTCTGTTGATTTATCTATTTTTGGCTTTAAGTTGCTATATTCTTATTTTGAGCGGCGTGATCTGGGGAGGCTGGCCGACCTGGTCATTACTGACAGTAGTTACGCTTCCTCTGCCTCTCATGGCTTACAAAGTTGGCCTGAAGAACCTGGATAATTGGCCATCTTTTCTACCGGCAGTTAAAAATACAATATTGATGAATTTTATTTTTTTAGTTATATTAAGCGTCTCATTCGTGGTTTGAAATGAAAAAAGAATTTAGAATAAAAAAAGTAAAGAAAAAACGAGAAAAAAACTTTTACCGGGAGTTATTTGAACTTCTTGCAGAAACTGCTGTATTTGTTTTTTTTGTCATGACCTTTGTCTTCCAGGCCTTTCAGATTCCTACTGGTTCTATGGAACCTACATTGCTCGTGGGAGATTTTCTCCTTGTCAATAAGATAGTCTATTATGAGCCTGTTTTATCGCTGGAGAAATTGATAATCCCCCGGAAAGAAATAAAGAGACATGATATTGTTGTTTTTAAGTGGCCGGATGATTTAAGAAAGGATTTTGTCAAAAGAGTTGTTGGCTTGGAGGGGGAAAAAGTTGAGATTAAGGATAAACAGGTTTTCGTAGACGATGTGCCTATATCTGAGGATTACAAGGTTCATATTGATAGCCAAGCCCGTGCCGGGGATGATTATTATTATTATAATAATTCTATAAAGGATAATTTCGGACCAGTGTTTGTACCTGCCGGTCACTGTTTTGTCATGGGAGATAATCGGGATAACAGCCAGGATAGCCGCAGCTGGGGTTTTTTAGATCTTAACTTGATAAAAGGGAAACCCTGGGTTGTCTATTTTTCATATAATGCTGAAAAGGATGCTTATAAAAAGACAGGTATGAAAGAAAGATTGAAAAAATTTGTAAATTTTATCATAAAAGCAAGATGGAATCGCCTGTTTAAAATAATTAGATAAAAACAAAGCCAGCCTTACCTTTATTCATATTGCAGGGGCTTGATCCTCAACCACACCTTTAATTATATAAGTGGATTTAGCTTTTGTATTGATTTGGTTTGTCTTTGTGTGGGAATGATTTTTCTTCTGTAGGGGCTTGATTCATCAAGCCCACCTTTTAAATTCTATAAATAACCTAATTTTTTAAATAAATTGCAGGCGCTTGTGACAGAAAAGGGGACAGGCTATTTTTTTAAGATCTGACCCCATTGACCGATGGCAAGGATTCGAATAATATATTGAATAGTGAAATACCCGCTTATAGCCTTGATGACAGATTTTGGGGAAGATGACTTTTTTGTGGCTTCGCTAAAAGGTGTTATCGCTAAAATCAATCCTTCAGCTCGAATAATCGACATCACACATCGCCTTCCCTCCTTTGATATCAAGGCGGGGAGCTTTATTCTATTTTCTTCCTTTAAATATTTTCCCGCCAGAACAATTTTTTTAGTTGTTGTTGATCCGGGAGTTGGCACCTCTCGGAATATCGTTTTGGCTAAAACAGAAAATTATTTTTTTATTGCTCCGGATAACGGAGTGTTAAGCTTAGTGTTAGAGGATGAAACAATTAAACAATTAAGAGAAGTCACAAATCAAGACTATTTTCTTCCAGAACTAAGCAGGACTTTTGAAGGACGAGACAAGATGGCCCCTGCTGCAGCCTGGCTTTCAAGAGGTATCTCTTGCGAGGAATTTGGGCCTGAAACAACTTCGTACAAAAAATCTTATGCGGAGAAACCGCAGATAAAAAGAGATGAAATAATTGGCCATATAATATACATAGATAAATTTGGCAATCTAATAACTAACATTCCAGAGAGAATGTTAGAACTTCTCCAGAAAAAAACGGGCAAGAAGACACTTAGCCTTTCCATTAATGATAGGGAGATTACTTCCTTTGAACAAAGTTACTCTTTTGGGAAGAAAGGAGAACTTCTTTTTCTTATCGGCAGCTTAGGACTGGTTGAGATTGCTGCGAAGGAGAGCTCTGCCGCTCAGAAATTAAAAATAAAAAATAGGGATAAATGTAAGATAATCGTAAGGAACGAATAATAAATTGAAAAAAGCATCACAGATGAAGCAGAAAGTAGTCATGGATAATTTTGAGGGTACCATCGAGCACATCACATACTACAGCCCTGATACAGGATACACGGTATTCAAATTTGTTCCTGAGAATGGGGAGTCTATGACGGTTATCGGTTCGTTCCCACCTTTATCTCCTGGAGAGGTGCTGAAGATAAAAGGGAAATGGGTAATGCATCCAAAGTATGGGCAGCAATTTAAGGTGGAAAGTTATCTTCCTGTCCTGCCCGCCTCAATCAAGGGAATCGAGAAATTTCTCTCTTCAGGCTTAATCAAAGGCATAGGGCCTGTATTGGCTCGAAGAATTATTAAGAAATTTGGAGATCGAACTATAGATATTCTTTCCAAGAATCCTGACAAATTGCAGAAAGTCGAAGGAGTGGGTCGTGTTAAATTGAAAGAGATAAAGAAATCCTGGATTGAGCACCAACATATAAGAGAGCTTATCATATTCCTTCAGGGGCATAATGTTTCCACTAATTTGGCTACAAAGATATACCGCCAATACGGAGAGAACTCTTTTAGTATATTGAAGACTAATCCTTATCAAGTCTGCCTTGACATCTGGGGGGTTGGCTTTAAGACTGCAGACAAGATGGCTTTGAAGCTGGGAATAAGTCCTTCTTCCGGGGAAAGGATAAAAGCCTATATTCGCTATCTTTTAGAAAAAGATAATGAGCGAGGACATGTTTTTTCTCTCCAGAATGATTTAGAAAAAAGCTGCAGGGAGGATCTTGAAGTCGAAGAAGAAAAGATAAAAGAGGCCATGCAGGAGCTTAAAAGACAGAAGTCAATAATAGCCGGAAAGGTTGATTCCGAGACGAGCATCTATTTTCCTTTTTTCTATAAAGCCGAGGAAGAAGTTGTCCGCTCTATTCATGGATTGTCTTCGCTTACATGTCTCACTCCCGATTTTGATATCAATAGCGCCATCTCTGATGTGGAGAAAGAATTATCCCTTGAATTCTCCTCCATGCAAAAGCGCGCCATAAAAGAGTGTTTCGATAAGAAAATCCTGGTCATAACTGGAGGTCCGGGGACAGGCAAAACGACCATCATTAAAGCTGTTGTTGATATTTTTCATAAATGGGGAAAAGGAGTTCTTCTGGCAGCCCCTACAGGGAGGGCAGCCAAGAGGTTGGCTGAAGCATCCCAGATGGAGGCGAAGACAATTCATCGGACTTTAGAATATAATCCCAAGCTCGGCACTTTCCGGCGTGGGGAGAAATCCCCCCTTACTGGAGATGCCCTGATCATCGATGAATTTTCGATGGTGGATTTGCCCCTTATGTATCATCTGCTAAAGGCAGTTCCATCCTCGATGCGCCTTATTCTGGTCGGTGATAAAGACCAGCTTCCTTCTGTTGGACCGGGGAATCTTCTTCAGGATATTATAGAATCGCAGAAAGTAGATGTTGTGAGGCTGGATGAAATTTTTCGCCAGGAAAAGGATAGTCTTATTGTCGTTAACGCCCATCGTATCAATCGTGGAGAGTCGTTAGTCTATCCTCCTCGGGGTGAAAAGGAAGCTGATTTTTATTTTATTCGTCAGGAGAACGAACAAAAAGTTTTCAGTACAATAATGAGTCTTTGCGGTTGGCGTATACCCAAAAGGTTTGGTTTGCACCCTCTTTCTCCCGAGATCCAGATCATAAGCCCTATGTACAGAGGTCTTGCTGGAGTTGATAATCTTAATTCAGAGATGCAGAAAAAGTTCAATCGTTTTCAAGAAGGCCTCAAAATCGGGAATCGGGAGATAAGAAGCCACGATAAGGTGATGCAGCTCAGGAACAATTATGAGAAAGAAGTCTTTAACGGCGATATTGGAGTGGTGTCCCATATTGATAAGCAGAAGTACCGAGTCTTTGTGGATTTTTATGGAAAGTCGGTCGTCTACGAAAGAGAAGAACTGGATGATCTTACTCTTGCTTATGCTGTCTCAGTTCATAAATCACAGGGCAGCGAATATCAGACAGTGGTCATGCCCCTTATTACCCAGCATTACATAATGCTTCAGAGAAATTTATTTTACACTGCGCTCACCCGTGCTAAGAAATTGAGTGTGATCGTTGGCTCATACAAGGCTCTCTACATAGCCATCAAAAATGATAAACCTGTTAATAGAAATTGCTTGGTGAAAGAAAAACTCATAAAAATATCTCAAGGTAAATTGTAAAGGCTTATTTCATCTTCTGCAGGGGCTTGATTGATCAAGCCCGCCTTTAAGGTAATATACGTACATTATACAAGATCAAAACACCATGCTGAAAATCGGAGGAAGAATTGAAATACGGAAGCCTTTCCGTTATATTCTTAAATGAGTAGTGCGCCTGTAGCTCAGTATGGATAGAGCGAGGGATTCCTAATCCCTAGGTCGTCGGTTCGAATCCGGCCAGGCGTACCAGCTTTTTCTCTTGAAATTCCTTCTTTTCATTTAGTCAACCGTATCCATAGTTAAGCAGGTTTAGGCATTATCTGTGACGCATTTGTGACGTGGGGAGAGGTCTGTTTGATTGTAAAGATTCACTTTTCTTCTGTAATCTGATATTAATATAGGGAAGATGTATAGCCAGGTTTAAAGGGGTTTATAGATGCCTTGGGATGATAGTCTACTTGATGACCAGAAGACAGCAGCTTCACATATCGGTAGTCATGCTCGGCTATTAGCTGGTCCAGGTACTGGAAAAACACTAACTTTAGCAAGACGTGTTGCCTATTTGGTAAGCGAACAGGACATACCTCCAAATCAAATATTAGCTTTAACTTTTACTCGTGCAGCGGCTTTTGAGTTACGCAAACGTATTGCGGATGCATTAGGGAGTCAACAAAATGATTTGCCACATGTTTCTACTCTGCATTCATTTGCTCTTCGCCAATTATTGCGTAATTCTGAGCGAATAGAAACTATTCCGAGTCCTTTGCGTATAGCTGACAATTGGGAAGAGCGTAACATTATCCTTGAAGACCTTAAAGTCATTTTAAACATGAATCTTAAAACGGTAAGGGAACGGTTTGATTTATTATCAGCAGATTGGCAAAAACTTGAAGCTGATGCGGAGGATTGGGAAGCTCGTTTTATTGACCCACAATTTTTGGGAGCATGGCGGCAGCATAGAACAGATTTTGGTTATACCATTCGCTCAGAGTTAGTTTATCAGCTCAAGCGAGCCTTAGAGCAGACAGAAGAGTTTTCCTTAGAATCTAGCTATTTATATTTGCTTATTGATGAATATCAAGACCTTAACCGTTGTGACCTGGCAATAATTTCTGCGCTTAGGGAAAGGGGGATTGAAATATTTGGGTCAGGTGATGACGACCAAAGTATTTATGGTTTTAGATATGCACATCCTGAAGGTATCCGTAGATTTATTAGAGACAACACTCCATCAACACCACTCACTCTTGGTACATGTGTTCGTTGTGACCGTAAGATAATTGATTTGTCATTGTTTGTAGCCAATCTAGACCCAAATCGCCTTGAAAAACCACTTGAGCCTTGTACTGGTGCTGGTGAAGGTGAAGCATATATCCTTAGATTTCAAAATCAGTATTCTGAAGCAAGAGAAGTAGCAAAAATTTGTAGACATCTTATTGATACGTATGAGTATGCTCCAAATGACATTTTAATTTTAATGCGAAGCGATAGAAGAAAAGTATTTTCCCGTGTGCTTAAAGATGCGCTCGAGACTCATGAAACTCCTGTTGCGGTTCAAGCTGAAGAAACTCCTCTTGACTTATCTGAAGGTAGAATTTTTCTTTCTTTTCTTCGTTTACTGGCTGAAGAAAATGATAGTTTAGCATTACGGACATTATTAATGCTAAGAGATAATCGAATAGGTCATGAGTGTATCTCTCAACTTTACACGCTCTCGTGTAGTAATAGTGAAACTTTTTCTATGACAGCTCATAAAATCATTAGTGAACCTGAGTTGATTCCTCGTCTTGGCGAGCGAATAAAAAATGAACTACAAGAGATTCAAAATGTTTTAGGAAGAAATAGAACAGCCTTTGAAGGTCTAAGTGATTCTTCGGAACAAAATGGCTTATTAGATGCTCTTCGCAGTTTAGCTGAGGATGTTATAGAGGATACTAATAGGAGAGTAGAAGTGCTTTCATTTCTGGAATCAATTATAGAAGAAGAAAATCCCGTCAATCATATAGATTTGTTAAAGACATTATCTACATCAACAGAGAATATGGAGCAAGAATTGGATTCAGAGAGCGTTAACATCATAACTATGCATAAAGCAAAGGGATTGACTGCAAAAGCTGTTATAATTATTGCTGGAGAAGATGAGTATCTACCAGGAAGGCAAGTTGGAGAACAGGAGGGGGATGCAAGACGCCTATTATATGTTTCCTTATCGAGGGCAAGGAATTTTTTAGTGATAACATATTGCGAGCATCGCACAAGACAACAAAGACATACAGGACGAACAAGTGGAAGGACACGCAGAACACTAACAAGATTTCTAAGAGATGCTCCTATTGCACCTATTAGTGGTCAAAGCTTTGTTGAGCAATTATAAAGTTATTCTGCAACTACAAGGATAAAGTATAAATAGATAGAGTTAACTGGAAGCCAAAGACCTTGAAGTCCTGGCTTCCCTGGATTAAAAAGAAACGCTGACCCTGGTATTGCTGAGGTTGAGGATGCGAAGAAGAGGCTGGCTGGGTTGAGGGAAATGGCGGACAAATGAAGAACCAATACTTCGCCGACATCAACGACTACCTGAAATACGGCATCTTAAGAGCGATTGCCAACTCCAAGCTCAAGATCTGCCTGTGCTGGATGCTGACCGAAGATGATAAAAGAAATGACGGCGGGAATATTAAGTACCTCCAGGATTCAGACAAGTGGCGCAAGTATGATCCCGCCCTGTTCGATGTAATGAAGTGGTCGATTGAAAAGAATAAAAGATCCATAGATGTTGTCGAAAAGAAATACCTGATTCCAGATGCCACTTATCACCCGACATTGCTTACAGATGACAGGGATGAAAGAAAACAGTATTTCAAAGAACTGACTGACATCTCTGCAGCATCCGATCTCATTTTTTTCGATGCGGACAATGGAATGGAGGTGAAATCGGTTAAGAAGGGGAACAAGAATTCCAGCAAGTATCTCTATTGGGATGAAGTTGAAAGATTTGCTAATACTCATTCCATCTTGGTTTTTCAGTATTTTCCTCACACGAACAAGGAGGAATTCGTTGAGGGGATAAGTCAGAGGCTCAAGGCAGTATCGTACTCAACATCGGTAACGGCATTGATTACTTCGCGTGTCGGATTCTTTCTGGTTCTGCATCCTTTACATGAGGGGAGGTTGAAGGAGGCTTGTCGGAAAGGAATGAAGAACTGGTATCCTCACATCAGTATTCATCCGGAAGAAGAATCGTCGTAACACTTCTATCCTTGATAATTTAGGTAATATCTAACCAAGTGAAAGACGCTGACCCGGGTATTCCTGAGGTTGAGGATGCGAAGAAGAGGCTGGCTGGGCTGAAGAGCAATTGAGGCGAGTGGAAGCCGAAGACCCTAGTGCCCTGGCCTCCCGATTCTGAAAAAGACAGCAGAGCTGGAAAAGCGCCTCAACAAGATAGACGAAGGAGGGGAAACTGTCACCTCCCGTTCGGGAGTGGCGGTGAGGGGAACGACACCCTCACCAACCCTAACTTTGCTGGTTTTTCTCTGTCAACGCGAGTCGGTAATTTTTTACGGAGAAAACGATCAAGGCCAGTAACAAAACGGCAAACAACGCACCGCACCAAAGCGAAAGGCACCACGCAAGACCTAGCCACAACCAAAGAGCGTAGACACCTGAGTAGAGGAAGAGAACTACGTTTGTCGCCGTAAGCAGTCTCCAGAATGATTTTTTTGGCGGTGGCCAGAGCTCAGGTGCTTTTGCGAAGTGAGCCGCCCAGTAAAGAGTTGCTCGGACCTCCATCACCCATAGAACGCCAGTGAACAGCATTGAGATGCATGCGATCAAGGTGCGAACCTTGACCGATGCGGCGAGTTCGATGGTTCCGCACCCGACAACAGCCGCCCCGGCGAGCGTCAGCCAAGCCATGAGAAGCGTGAGCTGCTTAAAGCGCATGTCGCCGTAAAACCTTAAATTCTCACCAATCTGGCTTCTTACAACTTCGTCTTGAGGCATAGTCACCTCCTCTTATTTTGGATTATCTTCTCTTGATTGAATACCCTAGGTGGTGCAATGACCGGAAGGTGGCGACAATCGCCGACGGTTCGACTAGTTCCTTAAGGCAGCGCCTGATCCAATCGTCGAGCGGGATTCGCCTCATCAGGATCACCTCACTCGTGTCTTGAACAGGTGCGTCGGTCCTCTTGCACCCTAGTCCTAAGAACATGAAGACCCGTGTCCATGAGTTTCGCGTGGCAATGAACTGGGGTGGACCGAGGTCGATCATAGAAGTCACGCGGAATCCTGTTTCTTCAAGCAACTCTCGTTTCGCTGTGGCGGCGACCGTCTCATCGTCGCGCTCGGTTGTGCCGGCTGGAAGCTCAAGGATTATCCTGTTGCAGCCCTGCTTGTACTGCTCAACAGCAATCACTTCGTTTGAGTCTGTAACAGGAAGGATGACTGAACAGTCCTTCTGCCCGAAGAGCGAATATTCCTCTTCCTCACCTGTGTGTGGGTTGCGAAACTTCTGCAAGACCAACTTCTTGTTGTACTTCTCAGCAAGAAGTGTTGGTGAGCCAACCTTATTCCACATTCGGGGTTTAGTCAACGCTCTCCTCCTTTGTCTATCATCGTGCCTGGCGTCAGCTGACGGTTGTGAGCTCACCCTCCGCGTCAGGCCATGCAGAATCCGCCTCACCATGAGACTGCCAAAACATGCAACAGCGCCCCTGATTACGCGCGCCGAAGGCGCGGTCGCGTGCAGCGACAAAGAGATAAGAATTTCCTTTTCTGCTTTGCTGGCTGAGTGAGCATCTTTGTCTTGATTCTCCCATCAATCATCGTTGGGAAGTATAAGTCTGGATAAAAAAGATGTCAAGGACGGCTTGAGAATGCCAGAAATCGCCCTGATGTGGTTCGAGGCGCAAAAGCCTCTCAAATCACTCATACTGCCCTCTATGATAAAAAAGGATCATGAAAAATAGTCGCTGCTGGCCTCGGCGGCCATCAAGAGTCCCTGATAGACTATGTGTGGCGGGGGAGGACGATTCTCGTTAGCAAATTTTCTCAATTGCTCTTCTAAATCCTCACCCCAGTCAAAATCACTTAATCAGCGATAACCGAACCAGGTTTACAGGGGTGAATTGGAGAAGTAGACATAATTAAGCAGGTTTAGGCATTATCTGTGACGTATTTGTGACGTGGGGAGAGGTCTGAATTACACGTTCCTGTGTGTCTATCACGTTAGACAAATTCGGACAGCTCTAATTATTTCGGCAATTAAAAAAGCAAAAAGCCCGCTCCCAAGGATTATCTTTGCTACTGATTCAAAATTCATTATTTAATCCCTCTATTTCAGGTCCGGGCCGAAGCCAAGAGCAACGTGAAAAATATACCACTTCTTTTTCTCTCTTAATCAATATCAAATAAGCTGCCCCTATTTTCCTTCTCACTCACTCAAACGCTCTTTGAGTTTTTCGCGGAACTTCTTAAACGGCTTTTTCCCTGTGCTGAGAAGATTAGCAGTCCCTGTATTATACACGCAAAAGACTATAATCTCTTCTTCATCACTCTCGAGAACAAAGTTCCATGCAGAAGAAACATCTTCTACGTCATAAAATACACTACGTCTCTTTTGAGCAAAAATCGTGCCGCTTTCCTTATCGCTTTCCTTGATCTGGAATTTCTGCGATATCAATGTCCGAGTTGTAGCCTTCCAAACCTCATCAAAGGTTTTTCCTGTGATTGTAATTTCAGCTTCCTTGTTCTTCATCTCTTGTGTGACCTCAAACTTAAACTCTGCCTGAACAAATACGACATTAATAAAAGTTAAAAACAATAAACATGCAATTAATTTTCTCATTTTTCCCTCCCCATAATAATATATGGATGTCATATAAACTTGTCAACTTACCCTACCTTTCCCATGTATGCTCAAATCGTGGCAAATCTAATAAACCATCTATATAGAACCCAGGCTCAATAACACTCTCCTATTCCATCTCCTGTATCTCTTCTCCTCTCTAAGAAGTTCTCTATGGGCTTATCCCTGTTCCATTGGTCTATATAGATTAGGATCGTGGCAATAGCTTATATCCCACCTAAGACACTACACACTCAATTACACTCCATGATGCTTAGATGATAGTGCTACATTATATATGAAGCCCAAGAGGTTGTTTCCTTTCCCTTGTTTAGCTAATTATAAAACATAAGCACTTTAAATATATTTAAGTGTATACCATGAACAGACTGTCACACCTCCCTTGTGTGCCTTGAATCCAGGCATATTTTACACATAGGTTAAAGGGATGATCCTTGCGTGTCGTAGAATAACCATTATGTCAACTAGCCACCTCAAGAGAAAAGGGTTTTTGTTTCTATCCCACATTATTCCCAGGCTAACGGGATGAAGTCCCTAGAATCTACCTTTATTTGGTAGGGGTAGAGGTTAATACCATGCTATTTAAGGGGTGAAGTGGGATATTAAAAACCACGTGAATCTTCAATGTCAGAGATTTCTCAAGGCTCTACCCTGTTGCACTCCTTGTGATGATGCAAATCCCCCAACCACAATCTTCAATCCCCTATTGCCCTGGTGTGTTAGATCGTCCCATATGGAGATACCTTGTCCCTATCTATACTGTTATGTAAGCCTATTGCTGTGATTAGAGACGGGCATCCCCGATTGTCCTACCCCCCTCTGCTTACCCCAAGAGGGAGTCATTCTCCCCCAAGTGGTTTATTGTTAAAGATAGGTAGCTCATCGGCGTAAGTACTATTTTCAGCATATGAAGCACCTTGAAATCAGAGACTTAGAACAACGGGGTCATTACCATTCCCCAAGAAAAAAAATACCAGGAAAAAAGTTACATATCACAAGAGTAGCATATCAGACTGAGTAATACTTTCTAAGACTTAGTATATATACGAAGTCATGAAAGTATTAAGGTTAAAGAGGCGTTGACAATATTCTTTAATTAGGATTACAATTAGCAGGCACCAGGGGAGGTAAAAATGAGAAAAGCTTTATTGGGAACTTTAATCATTCTTCTTGTATTGCCATTCTATTCATGTAAAAGCCCAGCATCGCCAGAGATATTGCCGAAAGCAATATTGGAAATCAGCATGGAGTATGAGCCAGTTGTTTTTTCTTATAATTGGCTACTTGAATCTTGGTGTATTATTAATTGTATTATTTTACTTGAAACAAATGGCGTAGGTGGAAACATTAGTTTCATGAAAGCAGAGATGATGTATCAAGGTGTAGTTTATGAAACGAAAAGCTTTATTGACAATTACAATTTTAATGCTCATGAAAGCATGGCTCGTTGTGAGTTTGGTTGTACAATTTATGAATATGATACAATGAGAATAACTGTACAGGGTGTAGATAGTAATGGCTATACAATTAACGTCTCAAAAACTTTTGATGTTTATTATGATTAGAGGCAGCGGAAGCCAGCTTTACCTAGCCTCCCGATAGTGTAAATGACGCCAATGGGGATAGTCACCTCATTAATGAAAGACGATTGGGAATAAGAGAAATTCTCAGCAGCGGGGGAAATAAAATGAAAAAACTATTAGCTGTATTTATTATTTTAGGTTCTTTTCTAATTGGCTTTTTATGTGGAGTTTTAATGTCAAATAGATACTCAACTGAAACTATTAGAAAGGGGTTTAGAATTATAAAGACTGATAAACTGACTGGAAAAATAGAAATTTATGATTATAATTCGACTCAAGGAAGATATCTTAAAAAAACAGAAATTAAAAATTAATTGAATAAGCTTAATTAGTAATTATTTTTGTATTTTATTATTCTCCCAAAATCCAAAATCCTAGTGTCATAACATCACTAATTTTGTATATATGATTAAGACTTTTATCCTCCCATTTTATAAATTCATCTAACTGATCTAGAGGCCTAGAAAATTCTTCTTTTTCTCTTTCTGGTGATTCCTTCAAATTGTTAAAAATATTTTTAGCTAAGACATAATATTTTGTTTTTTTGTATTTATTTCTGATGAGTCTTAATATATCAGGTGAAGGAGCAGATTCCTTTTCCCATTTAAAAATATCTAATACTCCAATTTTGTCTAACTTTTTTGAAAACCAATTAAGAAGAATTTCCATATTAATCCAGTCTACTTTACTTCCCCTTCTCATAAAATAACTCCAGATCAATATTACTAAATTTATTAGCTTTAAATACATTCGAAATTGTGCTGGTTCAAGTGCATCTTCTTTCATATAAGATGTATGTTCTTGGTATCTCTTGAATTGTTTATTAATCACTGAATTAAAAGAACTAAGTTTAAAATATTTGATAATAAATTTCTTTCTTTCAGAAGGAGTCCATTTAATTATTTTTGCAGGTCTTAAGCTATTATATAATCCATACAAGTCTATTTCAGATGAATAATCATCAAGCAATTCAATAATTTTCCTCTTTAAATTTTCTAGTTGTTTTATTCTCTTTTCGATGAATTGGAATACTTTCTCTTCCTTTTTTGAGATGTGCCAGGTATATACATGAAGCAAGCTCGATTCAAATTCCCAAATTCCATATCCATAATTTTCTTTCAGAAAAGAATCTATTTCTTTTTCTGTAAAGTTAGGTTTAATTCTTTGCTTCATTTCTTCCCCCTAAAATCCGTATCCCTTTTAATTTTAAAATAATCAAAAGTGCATCTCGCAGGTTCAATAATTTTAATTTAAAATTTTATTTTACTCAATGATTATTAGTGAGGATCAAAAAATGAAAATCAGATTAAAGGAAGCGAGATTTTTTACGAATAAACCTCAAATAAAACTTTAGCGTTTATAAAAAATGAGTGGACTTGAAATATCAGAAATTCAGGTAATCCCAGTGAAACCGAAGGAAGGCCTTGTTGCTTTTGCCTCCTGTATCGTCAATAAAGCTCTTTATATCGGGAATATAGCTATATATACAAGTCCATCGACTCAGGAAGGTTTTCGTTTAGTCTATCCAGTAAAAACTCTTCCCAACGGTAAAGAAATAAATTGTGTTCATCCCATCAATAAGGAAGCAGGAGAGGCTATTTTAAAAGAAATTATCAGAAAATTTAGAGAAGTAATATTAAAGGCAACCGGATGAAAATACCCAGGCAGCTACCCTTAAAGCAGATCAGAAAACAATGTCTTGATTGTTGTGGTGGCAGCACTAAAACAACTCGCTTTTGTGCTTCCATAGAGTGTCCTCTCTGGTATTTAAGATTTGGCAGGTTTCCGAAGACAGTCATAAAGACAAAGGGGAAAGAATGGGAGCAGCTTTTTGATAAAGAAAATTTCATGATAGGTGCAAAATTCTCACCGGATATAGAAGTTGAGGAATATAGGTTGTGACATGAATCAAATTATTAAAAAAAACATAGTTGAGAGTGGTGTTTTTGTTTCAAATTTGAATGAACTTCAACAAATGAAGGCTATGGGTCATAAAAGTAAGCAACTTAAAATTTTAGGTAAAAAACATTGATTTAATTACAAGGTGAAAATGTGGCGAAGAGGTAAAGATGAGTCGTGGAAGAAGAAGAAATAAAGGTTATAAATCTTTTGTCATGCTTCCAAGGAAAATGCTTAGAAGTGATGCATGGAAAGAATTAAGCACAGCAGCCAAGCTTTTTTATATCCACCTAAAGGGAAAATATAACGGTCATAACAATGGAGAGATTCGCCTTTATTACTCGGAGTTAAAGGGAATTAAAGGCATATCATCACCGTCAACAATATCAACTGCCAATAAAGAACTTGAAGAAAAGGGTTGGATTAAAAGAACAAAATTAGGAGGCCTTTATCGGACTATTAATGAATATAAGCTAACTGGAAACTTTGATGAATATCTGCAATAAAGGTCAAAGGACATGGCATATTATAAAAAGACTCCAGAAAACGAAGAGTCAAAAACAACCTCTGCAATTCAGTATGCGAAGCGTCAGTCATACTTTCAGAGGAAGCAAAAAGACTTTAAAACTTCCGACACTTCAGAAATTAGAGAGTGACACTACATAAAATGTAGCTGAGTTTGGACAATGGATAAGCTATTAACCACGCCCCAAGCTGCCGAATATTTACAAATACACCCGCAGACTCTTTATAAGAAGAAAGAGATTCCTCGTGCTAGAATTGGTGGTAGCATACGATTCAAAGAAAGTGATTTAGATAAATATGTAGAACAGAGAACAATAAGCCCTTCTCCTTTCCATCCGCCCGTTTTAAATAGCCAGTCTTTCAATTTGAAAATCACTCCTGAAAATGATATGAATAATTCAGGAGGTAAAAACGAGTTGGCTAAGAAAAAGCCGACTTGCTTCAATTATGGATTCGGTCGTGTTTACCTGAGGGCTTACAAGAGCGGACGTTCCTGTTGGACTATTGATTATCGTGACGAAAACGGCAAAAGGATTCAGCAAGCCTTGCCTCATGCCCAGAGCAGAGAAGAGGCTGCCTTTACTCTCCAGAAGAAGGTTGCTGAAGCCCTTGATAGAAAGCATGGGATTGAACGCAGAAGGGAGAAAATTGGATTCAGCGACTTTGCTAAGATTTTCCTTGAAGATTACATGATGACAGTTCGCAGAAACTTCAGACCCGATGTTTACAGACTTAATCATTTGTGCAGCTACTTCAAAGAGACAGATTTGAGAAGCATCACTCCGCTGACGGTTGAACGGTTCAGAAAAGAGAGGCTGAAAACTGGTAACTCAAAGAGCACCTGCAACCGATACATGGCATTGATGAAGCGGTTGTTCAGCGTGGCAATCGAAGAAGGTTACACAGAAGAGAATCCCGTCCAGAAAGTCAAGCTCTATAGCGAAAAAGACACTCTGAAAGAACGTATTTTGACAGAGCAAGAAGAAAGAAAGCTCACGGAGACCTGCTCAGATGCTCTGAGACCGATTATAGCAGTTGCTTTGAACACAGGCATGAGAAAAACAGAGATTCTTAATCTCCAGTGGAATCAGGTTGACCTCAAAGCCTGGAGAATCCGTGTTGAGAAGACAAAGAGCGGGAAAGTGCGATTCATGCCGATTAATGATGTTCTGTTCCACGAGCTAAGAAGGCTGAGGAACGGTCAAAGTCCCTTTGTGTTTTTCAATCCTGAAACGATGAAGCCTTACGTTGACATGAAAAAAGGATTCAAGGCAGCATGCAGAAGAGCTGGCATTGAGGGGATAAGGTTTCACGACCTGAGACATACGTTCGCAAGCCGTTTGATTGCGAACGGGGCAGACATTGAGGTCGTGCGAGAGTTGTTAGGACACCACAGTATCACAGTCACTCAGCGATACATTCACTCAAGCGATGAGAGGAAAAGAGCAGCCGTGGAGCTTCTGAGCAAGGAGATTAAGGACAGAATCTGTGACGTATCTGTGACGCAAAAAGAAGAGTCCAAGCTAATACATTGAGAATGAAAGAGATACTAACTTGGAGCGAGGGATTCCTAATCCCTAGGTCGTCGGTTCGAATCCGGCCAGGCGTACCATCTCTAATTCACCTTAAATATATGTGGACGTACTGACCAACCCCCCGTTTTAATCCGAGCGAATAAATAGCCTGGATTATTCACGGATCGAGTTTGCCAGATTGCCACGCTCCGCTCGCAACGACGATGTTATTTAAAATATATGTCGTCGGATGCAAGGCATAGGGTATGCGGCTGTGGTTCTTCACCGCAAATGCCCTGTAACGAAGCAGACGTCGTTGCGAGGAGCGAAGCGACGCGGCAATCCCATGCCTTTGGCGAATCATCTTGAGATCGCCACGCTTCGCTCGCGATGACAATCTTATAATAGTACAGGTCGTGAAATCGGCCCGCCCGAAGGGTAAATTAGGCCGACATAAAATAAAAAGAAACGCATTTGAGACCGATTGAATGTTCTCTAGAGGTGAAATCAGCGTAACGAGTAGATATCAATGAAAATAAATATTGGTGTCGGCATAATTTATGAATAAATCAGGATGGAATTAGAACCGGCACAAATTAGAGTTCTTGAGCGTCTACCACTGCAATGGCTGCCAGATTAACAATGTCGTCTACTGAAGCTCCTCTTTGCAGTACATGAACTGGTTTATTCATTCCCGTAAGGATAGGGCCAACTGCTTTGGCACCGCTCAGTCTCTCCAGTAGCTTATAGGCGATATTTCCCGATTGGAGATCAGGGAAAATCAAAACATTCGCTTTTTCCTTTAATCTGCTGAAGGGATAGGTTGAGTTCAATATCTCAGGAACAACGGCTGTATCAGCTTGCATCTCCCCATCTATAATTAAATCGGGCATCTTCTGTTTTACGATTTCCACTGCTTTCTTGACTTTCTCTGATAGTGGATGACGGGTGCTGCCAAAATTCGAGAAGGAGAGCATAGCCACTTTTGGTTCCACGCCGAATCGACGTGCAGCTTCAGCTGTGTCGATGGCAATTTCTGCCAGATCTTCAGAGGTAGGATCGATATTGACGGTTGCATCAGCAAAGAACATGATGTCGTCTTTAAAGATCATCATGTACAGACCGGAGACTATGCTTAATTCAGGTTTTATTTTAACAACCTGTAAAGCAGGTCGAATCGTTTCCGGATAGTGCATGGTAAGACCTGAAACCAGACAATCGGCATCTCCCATATGAACCATCAAGGAGCCAAAATAGTTAGGATTTTTCAAGATTTTCTCAGCTTCCACTCTGGTTACTCCTTTCTTCTGCCTCATCTGGAAGAATTCCTCCACATATTCATCGAATTTTGGATATTTTGAAGGCTCAATAATCTCTACACTATCGAGAATATCAAGGCTGAGCTCCTTCGCTTTCTGGATAACTTCTTCTTTTTTTCCTAAAAGGATGGGCGTGGCCATCCCTTCGTCGATGATAATCTGGCAGGCGCGGAGAATCTTTTCCTCACTTCCTTCAGGAAAGACAATTTTTTTGGGCTTGGATTTTGCTTTGTTCATAAAAATCCTCATCACTTCTTTTTGCTTTCCCAGGCGCGCTTCTAACTGTTGTTTATACTGTTCGATATCAATCTTTTTTTGAGCGACCCCAGTCTTTAGAGCTGCTCTGGCTACAGCTGTGGCTTCCCAGATGAGCACTCTCGGATCAAAAGGCTTGGGAATAATATAATCTGGTCCAAATTTCATCTTTTGATTTCCATAAGCCTGGATCACCGAATCAGGCACATCTTCCTTGGCTAAATCAGCCAGGGAATGAGAAGCTGCGATTTTCATTTCCATATTAATGGTGGTTGCTCTCACATCAAGAGCCCCCCTGAAGATAAAAGGAAAACCGAGCACATTATTTACCTGATTGGGATAATCCGAGCGGCCAGTGGCCATGATGAGGTCTTTTCTAACACTGATCGCATCTTCGTATTTTATCTCAGGGTCAGGATTAGCCATGGCAAATACTATCGGCCGTTCGTTCATGGAGGCTAGCATTTCTTTGGTCACCACATCTGCCACGGAGACTCCTATGAACACATCAGCCCCCTTCATTGCTTCAGCAAGGGTTCTCAGCTTGGTATCCCGGGCGTATTTTTCCTTATAGGGATTCATTCCTTTCTCTCTTCCCTTGTATATCACTCCTTTTGAGTCGCACATGATGATGTTTTCAGGATTAACTCCCAATTCAACATATATATTGGCGTTTGCGATCCCAGAAGCTCCAGCTCCATTCACAACTATTCTAACCTTGTCAATCTGTTTTTTCTGAACTTCAACAGCATTGAGAAGCCCGGCTCCAGAGATGATCGCTGTTCCATGCTGGTCGTCATGGAAAACAGGAATGTTTAATTCCTTTATTAAGGTCTCTTCAATTTTGAAGCATTCGGGTGCTTTAATATCTTCTAAGTTAATTCCTCCAAATGTCGGCTCCAGAAGTTTCACTAATTTAATTATTTCATCGGGATCCTCAGAGTCTACTTCAATATCAAAGACGTCAATGTCTGCGAATCTTTTAAAAAGAACTCCCTTCCCTTCCATCACAGGTTTTCCAGCTAGAGCACCTATATTCCCTAGACCGAGCACAGCCGTACCGTTGGAGACAACGGCAACTAAATTCCCTTTTGCAGTATAGGTATAAGCCGCCTCAGGAGATTTTTCAATCTCGAGGCAAGGTACAGCCACTCCAGGAGTATAAGCTAAGGATAAGTCCCTTTGGGTAAGGCAAGGTTTTGTAGAGCAGACCTCTATTTTGCCCTTTCGCCCCTTAGAATGATATTCTAGCGCTTCTTCTTTTGTTACGGCCATTATTATTTCCTCACTTTATGAAATATTATGAAATATTATGAATTATATTTTATAACGACTCCAGAATAACTTCAAACATTATGGAAAAAAAAGTAATCAATGAGTTTAAGAAAGAATAAAGATATCGTTAAATCGGAAATTTTGCAATAGTTGTTAAGCAATTGTCAGGAATTTTGTATATTTAGAACCTTGGTATCGCCCAAAAAAAAGAATTTTTTGCGGTATATCATTGTTTTAAAGTTCGAATAGAGAGGACATGTATGGTGACGCCGATAGCTATTAGGATCAAAATGGATCTAAGTAGAAAAATGTTCACTACAAAGAACACCGAATATCCTATTGTTAACCACAAAAAAGAAAGGGTTAAGACTTTTATTTTTAAAGGGATACTCTTATTCTCTCGATAATTCTTAATATAATTTCCTAGCCACTTGTTATTTATGAGCCGGTTGTAAAATTTCTCTGAACTTCTGAAATAGCAAGCAGCAGCAAGTAAAAGAAAAGGTGTGGTAGGTAAAAGAGGAAATAATATTCCAAGAATTCCAAGTGCCAAAAAGAAGTTCCCTGCAAGGATCAATGCCCACCTGCTCCGACGGCCGGAAAATTTCATAAAGATATCTTAAACCCTTCCATGGCTCCGTATGTTTGAGGAAATTTTTCTCGAGCAAGAGAGATAAATTTGTCAATCTGTTTATCAGAATGGTCGGGATTAAAATGGGAAAGATAAAGCTTGTGAACTCCTGCCTCTTTCGCTAGCTTTGTTCCTTCAAGCCAGGTGCTGTGTCCCCATCCCTGTCTGCTGGATTCGTACTCCTTTGGTGTAAACATTGCATCGTATATAAAAATATCAGCTCCGCGGGCAAATGAGGCAAGCCTTTCGTCTATACCTTCTTCTGGATGCTCTGTATCAGTGGCAAAAACGATTTTTTTCTCTTTTTCCTGGAGTTTATAGCTCACGCTTGCTTGAGGATGATTGAGAGGGCAATGAGATACACTTACCCCTCCGATATGAAATTCTTTTTCTGGAATTTTTTTATACACTTTTTTTGAAGGCGTTTCTCCTAATTCAAGTGGAAAGTATCTTCCACCCATCAGTCCGCACAAATACTTTTCTGTTTGCTCAGGATTTGAGCCTGCATAGAAGTTTAGAGTTATCTTTGGAGAATAGAGCGGGGCAAAATAAGGGAGGCCAATGATATGGTCAAGATGGAAGTGGGTTAAGAGAATGTGAATCTCAGCCGGGTCTTCTTCCCAGTGTTTTATCATTTTCTCCCCGAGTTTTTTTATGCCTGTCCCTGCATCGATGATGATCCATTCTCCTTCAGAAGTAACCAGACAAGCGGAGGAAGTATAGCCTCCGTATTTATTTTTGTCCTTGCCAGAAACCGGCGTGGATCCTCTTACACCCCAAAGCTCGAGTTCCATTTTATCGTTTATCTCCGTTTTTCTTTCAAATCGTATATTCCAGCCAAACTACTAATGCATGCTGATTTTTTATGGATAAACAATTTCTGCGCCAAAAACAAAGATGATATTCCTTTACTGTTTGTTTTTCTTCGATAAATTTTCTCCAACCCTACTAGGATGTCTCAGCTCATAGTTTTTTATTCCCCATATAACTTGAGAAGAAGAAACTTTAATTATCCCTGTTAACGGAACTGCAAAAAGCATCCCCATAGCTCCTGCTACGTTCCCTCCTATAATAACAGCTACTGCAACTGTCAAGGGGTGCATGTTGACACTTTTAGAGACCACCATCGGAGAAATAAAAACATTATCAATTAACTGGACTATTATAAAAACTATAACAATCCATAAAAGAACCAACCCCAGGTTGGGAGGATTGTTCAGCATGGCTATAATCAGAGCCGGAACCGCACCAAAAACCGGTCCTAAATAGGGAATTAAGTTGGCTAAACCAGCAAACATTCCTATGAGAACGAAATATGGTATGGGACCATGGAATGCGAGATTAATTATGAATAAACCAAGAATCGAAAGCATTCCGACAATCAAAGCATCTGTTGCTTGACCTTGAATATAATTCCCTACCTGATTTCCTATCTTATGAAGAATGTTTAAAGAAAGTTCAAAATATCTGTTTGGCACATGAGATATGAAAGCCCTTTTAAAACGTCTTGAATCTTTGATAAGAAAAAAAGTGATAAAGGGGATTATAACCATCGAGGCGAGGAAGGATCCTACACTTTTGAAAAATTCTCCTAAACTTCCCAGTAATTTAATTCCAAGCTCATTCAATGTCGCAGTCACGTTTCTTGCCAGCTCAGCGTTGTTAAAATTCTTTTCAAAGAAATTCTCTATTTTAAGGCTGTACTCAGTAATAACATCAGATTGAAGCTTGGATATGACTACCTCCACGGTCCGAATTATACGAGGTATAAGTAAGATGAATAAAACGCCGACAATAGCAAATATGAGTATCATAACAATGAGAATAGCCCAGCTGCGGCCGAGTCCCTTGTGTTCTAAAAAATTTACCAATGGACTGAGAAGCATTGCAAGAAGCCAGGCAATTATGAGCATGATCAAAACGTCTTTGATATAGGGAAAGGCAAATACGATAAAAGCAATAGCAATAATAATCAATAGAACACACCAGAATATCTTCAGTATTTGAGAGTAGAGCTGGAATGCGTAGCTATCCATTTCTGTGCGTATCTTTTCTTTCTTGAATTTTTACTAAGAGTTCATTAGTGTGACGCAATCGTTCACCGATTATTCTTGCCAGAGCAAGTAAGACTTTTATTCCTAATTTAGGTTTTCTATAAATGAGATCAAGGAAGTCCGGGCGGAAAAAACCCATTATATCACTATCAACTAAAGCAATTGCCGAAGCAGAACGTGGGTCCTCGTCCAGTAATGCCATGTCACCAAAAAAAGAGCCATCAGAAAGTTTGGCCAGAGTTCTTTTACCGGCTTTCTCATCTTCCTCCACAACCTCAACGGAGCCATTGACTATGATATACATACCAAGGCCAGGATCTCCCGCGTGTATTATAGTTTCGTTTTTTTTATATCTCCGCTGATGGACAATCTTTTCTACTTCGGCTAATTCTTTAGGCTTAAGGTCAGAAAAGATAGGGACTTTCTTCAGTGTTGCAAAAATGCTGTCCTCTTTATTTTTCTTCTTAAAAATGCCATTTCCCCACATCGGACTTTCCATAATTCCTCTCTTTTTTTTATTTAACATAACATATGAATAGCGAATATCCAATTCATTTTTAAAAAAGGGGACAGGCTACTTTTTCCGGAAAAAATGGAGCCTGGCCCCATTTATATGAGTACCAAGGATTTTCAATGATAAGTCCTAATCATTATGCTTATATAGGAAAAGTAGCTTGTCCCCTTTTTCAACTCTTTTTTCAACCCATTCATTACATCTGGACAATATTTCGGTCGTTTGTTATATTTTCGATAGAGTAAAATCAAGTTAAAAAAAGGGACAGTCCCCTTAATGTAAAGTCAAGAGGAAGATGGCATGCCAAATATCCAAATCATAAACACTGATGGCCGAATATCAAATTTCCCCATCCTTAAAGACATAATTGTCATAGGACGGGGCAAAGAAAATGATCTTGTTCTGCCAATTCAATCAGTCTCTCGAAATCACGCGCGGATAAATAAGATTGATACAGGCTTTTTTTTGACAGACCTGGGAAGCTTTAACGGGACCAAGGTAAACGGAAAATCAATTCAAAGTATCCGGCTGAAAAATAATGACGAGATAAAAGTCGGTAAAATAATGCTCAAATTTTCGACCGGGGAAAAGCCAGCTCAATCTCCAGTCCAGACAGTTGTTCTGACCAAAGAGAACGATTATAAAAAAGGACATAGCACAATAATAGAAAGCAGTGCGGAAGATAGTCTTGGTCTAAGTTCCCAGGATCTATTGATTTTTACAGGAATCGGGAAAGGTCCCGAGGAAAGTGATCTTTCACTTCCTTCAGAAAAAGTAAGCCCGCCTTCTAAGATCAGAGAAGAACTCCTGTCTCTGGAGAGGATGAATAAAGTGCTCTTTGTTCTCTATGAGATTAGCAAGCAGTTACATTTGATCCATGATTTCAATGAACTTCTTAAAAAAATAATGGACTTCATTTTTATAGTAATTGATGCTGATTACGGTTTTGTAATCCTTACTAGTGATGAGGGAAAGGATGAACTTGCTCCCGTAGTGGTTAAATACAAAGATGATAAAGCAAAGGGTAAAGGAGAGATAAAAGCGAGCCGAACCATAATTAATAAAGTAGTTAATGATAAGGTTGCCCTTCTGACCGCCGATGCCATGGCCGATACTCGATTGGAGAATGCCCAGAGCCTGTTTTCCCAGAAAATCCGGTCTGCCATGTGTGTGCCACTCTGGAAAAAGGACAAGGTCATTGGCGTTATCCAATTAGACAGTGTGAGATTCAATAATCAATTCACCGAGGACGATCTTGAACTCCTTAAGGCTATCGGACACCAAATGGCTATGGTCATTGAACAAGCAAGCCTAAATGAGCAGGTCCGTGAAGAAGAGAGAATGATAAGCCGGCTGGAGAGATATCATTCCCCTCAAATAATAGAGATGATTTTAAAAGGGAGTCAGGAAACAAAAGAGAACATAATGGAGTCTAAAGACCTGACAGCCACAATTTTCTTTACAGATATTATCGGATTTACTCCACTTTCTGAAAAGATGCCTCCTCGGGAAATAAACTTGCTTCTGAATCAGTTTTTTTCCCGCATGACTGATATCATCTTCAAGTATGATGGAACTCTGGATAAGTACATAGGAGATTGTATCATGGCTGTTTTTGGAGCACCTATGGAAAAGAAAGACGATCCGGAAAGGGCCATCTTGGCGGCCTTAGAAATGAAGCGAGAATTAAGGGCAATAATGAAAAAAACAGAGCCAGAAAAAAAATTTGACATACGCATAGGCATAAATACAGGCGGGGTAGTGGCTGGAAACATCGGCTCGCCCAACCGGATGGAGTACACGGTAATCGGAGATCCAGTGAATATAGCTTCGAGATTAGAATCAATTGCTCAGCCTAATCAAATTCTTATTGGAGAAGAGACATACAATCACGTTAAGCGGAAATTCAAAATTAAAAAAGTAGGCCCAAAAAAGGTCAAAGGAAGAGTTGCCGAAATTATGGTCTATGAAGTCTTAAGATAAAGGAGAGGCTTTAAAATATCTCTTCGTTTCTTTTCAGGAATGAAATAGAATACTTGGTTAAGAGGTCTTGGCTTTTTGGGATTAGTGTGGTAAATAAAAAACCTTGCTTTTCGGATCGAATTGAACATGAGGGATGGCTGCATCATTAAGCCTAATCATGCTCGGAGGAATAAGGCGTGAAAAGAATAAAAAGGAAACAGCTCAAAGAAGATGAATTGGTTAGTACTGTAAATAAAATTATTCGTTTTTTTAAAGTGCGAACAAAGGTGTTTGTGGCTCTTGTAGTTTTGATTGCGGCTTTTTTATTAATTTTTGCTGGCCTAAAATTGGTCACGGGAGAAAATAGAAAAAAGGAGAGTCGTTTACTTACCCAGATTATTGATCTTCACGCCGAGTTGAATAATAATCCAGAAAATGTAGCCCGGCTCGAAGAATTGGCCGGAGATGGAAAATTCTCCCGTTTAGCTTATCTTCTTCTGGCGACCTACTGCATGGAAAATGGAGATCAGGATAAAGCTCAGAGCTATCTTGAAAAAATGCCAGAACGTCGAAAGGATATTCTCTACTACCAGGCTAAGGATTTATTGGCTCAGATTCATTTTAAACGGAAAAATTATGACAAGGCCATTGAAATCTACAAAAAGATTGAAGATGAAGATCCCAAAGACCATTCTTTGGATGTTATCCTTTTTCATCGAGCAGAGGTCCATGAGGAAAAGGGAGAATTTGAGGAGGCTCTGGTTCTCTATAAGAAAATTCAGGAGGAATTTACTGAGACGTTTTACGGTTATGACGCAGCTCAAAAAATTAGAAAATTAGAAACAAAAAAATAGTCCAAACTATTGTAAATTATAATAAAAAATATATAATAAAATATTAATTTTTATCATTTTAAACAGGAGGCAATAAATGGCTTACATAATCACCGAAGAATGCATCAATTGTGCTGCCTGCGAACCTGAATGCCCTAATGAGGCAATCACGGCTGGAGATGATGTTTATGAAATTGAAGCTAAAAGATGTACAGAGTGTGTCGGGCATTTTGATGAATCCCAATGCGCGGCTGTCTGCCCGGTTGATTGCTGCGTGCCTGACCCTGAACATAAAGAAACAAAAGAAGAATTGATGACAAAGTTTAAGAGGCTTACGTCCGGAGA